>JANPES010000001.1:0-4418 GCA_031423035.1 Cyclobacteriaceae bacterium
CTGTGTTAATTCGTGTAATCTGTGGCTAACGTTTTTTTGCCACAGATTTCACAGATTACCACAGATGAGACCTGGCACCCAAAGTAGTTTCTTTTATCGTTTGATCCTGGTGACTTGACTTTCCCCGGCGGTAAGCACATCAACCATGCAAGGCAACCTGTATTTATCTGTGTTAATTCGTGTAATCTGTGGCTAACGTTTTTTTGCCACAGATTTCACAGATTACCACAGATGAGACCTGGTACCCAAAGTAGTTTCTTTTATCGTTTGATCCTGGTGGCTTGACTTTCCTCTTCAATATTCACATCAACAATGCAACCTGCATTTATCTGTGTTAATTCGTGTAATCTGTGGCTAACGTTTTTTTGCCACAGATTTCACAGATTACCACAGATAAGACCGTGTTAAACTACGGTCTACGGTCTATGGTCTATGGACTGTGGAATATCGTCTATCGACTGTGGTCTATTGACCCTCTTGAAGTAGTAATAAAACGGAACCCCGCTGAGAATCAACAACATCCCCAACAAGGACTGTTTAGGTTGAACCCAGATTGTGTTTATCGTGAATGCTATGGAGAACAGGAGAAAGGCGATTGGAATAAATGGGTACCCGATTATTTTTGCTTTAATCGTTCCGTTTCGTTTTAGCTTGAATACGGCAAACGACAGCGCCACGTAGATCAGGAAGCTGGCAAAAATGACCATATCGGTAAGCATGTCAAAGGAGCCGGAGATGAGGAGCATGCAGCTCCAAACCATACTATAGGTCAAGGCTATGTGTGGGGTACGGAACCGGGGATGAACATGACCGGCATTTTTGAAGAATACATTTTCCTGGGCCATCCTGAAATATTTACGAGGAATAACAACGATGTTGCTGTTGAGGCAGCCAAAAACACAGACGATAAGCAGAATCATGAAGAATACCTTCCCGTAACTACCCAACAGCGTTTCCACCACGACATAGGCTCCAATTTCATTTTCCCCTACCGTGCGTAAGATGTCCAGCGGCAGTACATGCATGTACACGTAATTGACGAGGATGTAAACGCTCATGACAATCAGAATTCCATACGCCATAGCAAGTGGCACATTCCGTTTGGGGTTAATCACTTCACCTGAAATACTGGCAGCAGTATCCCATCCGTTGTATGCCCAGAAAGCACTCAGCATGGCAGTCATGAAGGCACTGTAGAATAGCATCCCTTCAGGCGCCACGATTGTGCTGACCACAGGCCCACCGGCCGATTCAGGATTTGCGTAAGTGATACCCAGAAAGATGAGGACAAGGATACCAAGTACTTTTGCTGATGTGATCAAGTTATTAATGACGCCGCTTTCTCGGGAGCCGAGCCAGTTTATTCCGGTAAGGAAAATGATTGCAGCGATCCCCATGGCTTTTACCCCGGATTGTGCAAAAGGGAAAATGAATCCTGCGATGGATATATGCTCCCAGGCCTGAAGCGGATTGGGGAGGGGGATGATGGAATTAACGATTTGGGCAAAGAGAAACCCAATGGCAGCGATGGCGCCCGGACCGATGATCATGAAGTCGGCCCAACCTGAAAGAAAAGCCGGGAATTTTCCGAATGATAGTTTTAGGTATTCATAGACACCGCCTGATTCTTCTGTAAGCGAGGGCAGCGCCCCGACGGTGAATGCGCCGAACAAGCTGATCAGACCGGCTACTGCCCATGCCATGAGGATGGCTGTCTCTCCCAGGCCGGTTTGGGCCATGGGTATTATCTTTTTGAAGACACCGCTGCCGATCAATAAGCCAACAACGAGTAACGTGCTGGTGAAAAGTCCCAATGCTCGCTTGAGCGATGGTTCAGCCTGTATGTGATCTTTCTGCGTATCGCTCATTGTGCGTTTCCCGATACTTAATCGTGCTTGGGTTCAGGCAATTCAAAGTAGCTACCTTTTGTCTTGTCCAGCGTGGTAGAGATCAAATTATAATTTTGCAGATTTGGCTTAAGGTCAATGAATTTGTCTACGATCGTTCGATGGCGATAGATCACAAATGTGTTTTCCACTTCCGGATTAATTTTGTTCAGGTTCACTTCGCTCTCTGCGTCCGTCATGGATGGGACAAACGTCAGCGCAATATGTGCTAGTTTCAATTCGCTTCCGATTTTTTCCAGTTCTTTCCGTCTTGCTGCTTCGCTGTAGCTATGCGCGTTGCCATAGACGAAGTAAGCTTTCAAATACGTGTTTCGATTTATGCTTTCCTGCTCCAGGTAGGCCAACCACTTCCTTATCTCATCCCAGTTCGGCTTGTTGCCAACAAAGTAAACAATACCATGATAGCGGCCATACTTACAGACGGGGCATGTGCGGGTCCCTTTGTCTGGCCCCCAGGCATGATCTGGAATAAATGACGGGTTGTCTTCTCCTACTTCCAATCCTGACTGCTTTTCGACTTTAGCACCTTCGGGGTAGTTGGGGATGTTAAGTCCTAGGATTATGTTGTGTTCAGCCACCTGCATCCCGTCAGAAATCAAAACGCGAAGTACCCCGCTGCCGCCACGGTTTTCAAGCGCCTTTCTTTTTTGTCCGGTCAATAGTTTATCATCATCAAAAACAAATTCATCAAGGTAGTATTCATTGGCAATGTCAGGCTCTTTGATCGACGTATGGATATGGGCAGGAATGTCTTCGTTAGGATACGGTGCGGGTCGTATGGTATAAATTGAGTAGTTGCCGGTTTCATCAGTTTTGATCCAACCCCGGATATGTCCGTGCCGCCTGGCCTTTTCGTTCATTCCGGCACCAGGAGAATAGAATCCACTATGGTCTGTCTGCCAATAGTAGACAACAACATTTGGGGCGGGCGTTTTTCCATCGCGCTTGAAAACGGTACCTGTAATCAGCAACTTTTGACCAGCCTCTGTCCAGCCGGCGCTGGTATCAGTGGCGTTCATCTTTTCAGGCATGCCCGCAAACATGAGCTCGCACCCATCGCAACCGCCGCCGACAAGTTTTCCCAGGTTACTTCGGCCGGGACTGTTATTCGCACTGTTGCTTTGCCCCTGGCAACCGATGAGGGTTGTATGAAGCAGAATCAGGATACTCAATTGATAGAAATTTCTCATTATGCTATATAAGGGAACTGGCGGTTTGTGATCGAAGATACGGAATGCGTTTCTCTACCCGAAATTGCGGTGTGCGTATTAAAGCATGTTTGGATGCATGGCGAGCGGTGTATTTGACTAAATGTTAGTTCATCAGATATTGGTGAGGAACAAAGATCATGCTCACACTGACATAAGGAAAAAAAGGATAAATACTAAGCCCTGATGGCGACATTCTGCTTGACCTGTGGACGATACAGCGTATCACCAAGGAAAAGGGAGAAGGGGAGAATGTGATTTGTGAGGATCTGTTTTGGGAAGTGGTAGTCTGGCCTTCACTTCATAAATCCTTCATCATAAGGTCTACCTTATCGAACAATTCACCTACACCTAACGTCGCCCAGATAATAAACAGGCCCAGGCCGATCTTTACTATACCAGGAATTGAGATGCCGGTTTTTTCTTTGAGAATAGTATTGACTGGGGGGAAATAGACGAATGAAAGGAGACACAGGAATACTCCAAATTCAGGGTCGTTACCCCAGAACACATTCAAAAGGCCGACAGTAAAAACAGCGGCCGCAAATGACCAACTGATAATATTCATGCTTGTGGATTTGTTGTCAGGTGATCTATTTTCAAGTTTGCATTTAGCTGACGGTTCAATCCCGATTAACTATCGGGATTACACCCTTAGCGAGCCACGGAACGCTCTTCCGGCATAGTAAGACTGTGCGCCGTTGTGGTAGACGAAGACATGGCCATACCGAAAATCACCAAAGAGGGCTCCGCCGAGTTTTCTTATTTCAGGCGGTGTTTTCAGCCAGCTCGATGTTTTGGTATCGAAATTTCCAAGTTTCTGTAATTCCCGATATTGTTCTTCCGATAGCAGTTCAATACCCATGGCAGCGGCCATGTCAAGCGCGTTGTTCTTGGGTTTATGTTCTTTCCTGGACTCCAGCCCGTCACGGTCGTAACAAACGCTTACTCGTCCTTTGGGGCTTTCAATAGAGCAATCATAAAAAATGTATTCACCCGCCTGCCCTGCTGTGGTGGTGGTCTTTTTATCCTGACCAACGACATCCGGTTCACCACCGGTTTTTTCCATTTCGTTGAGGGACCAAAGCTTATTGGTGTTGGTCTCCAACTTCACTTGTACCTTAACCCACGCAATACCCCTATGACGATTCATGTTCTTCTCAAAGCGGACCTTTAGTACGCCAAGCAGTTTTTCACTTAGCACTGAGGATAATTCCTGTTTAGTTCTCGCTGCCATAATATTTCTAATGATTGGATGAAGATTTGTGTTGATGCGGAGAACTCAATTTTTGATCGCCTTGTT
>JANPES010000002.1:0-16413 GCA_031423035.1 Cyclobacteriaceae bacterium
CAATGTATGTGTATGCCGGATTCATCGACGGCATGACGCGTGCCGGTGTGATTAAGCCCAAAGAGGAAAGCCGGGACCGCGTGAAAGATCCGGGGAATCCAACGCCGGAGCGCGCAGGGATTACACCTTACATGGAAGTGCGCTTTGCGATCAACCCGGCCGACAAGGCCCTTCAGGACCTCAGGAGCGTGGGGTTCACCACGGCTCAGGTTGTGCCATACGGTAATCTCTTGCCAGGGCATGCCGCTGTGATACTGTCAGGCGGGAGATCATCCGATGGCATGGTACTCATTGGCCGCAGCAGCATGTACTCCGAATTGACCGGAGCGAATGGCGTGTATCCCGCAACATTGCTGGGCGTAATGGCTACATGGCGCGATCTGTACAGAAAGGCAGCCCAGACTAAGTCCTATGAAGCCCTATATGCTTCAAACCGCTCAGGGCTGGAGCGCCCGGTAGCCGACAGAAATCTTGAGGCCCTTTATCCTGTCATTGATCAGAAGATGGCGGTTATATTCAAGACAGAAAAGTTACTCGACGTAAATCATTCACTCATCCTCAAGAAGGAATTGGGCCTTTCCGTCATGCTAGCCGATATCAAAGATGCGTGGCCGATTATTAATACCATTAAATCCTCAGGTGCTAAAACATTCTTGTCTATCGACCTCCCGGAAGAGGTGAAGAAGGATGACAAAAAAGATAAGAAGGACGAAAAGAAAGATGGGGCGCCTTCCCCAGGTCAGTTGGAGAAGGATGCACTTGATAAGCGCAAAGCCGAAGCCATTCAGAATTATGCCGCTCAGGCTGCTTCTTTTCAAAAGGCCGGTGTGACGTTTGGATTTTCCTCGATGAGTGCAAAGACAAAAGACATTCCTTCCAATCTGCGGCGAATGATTGCCGCAGGGCTAACGGAAGATGCTGCCCTGGCCGCGCTGACCACAAGCCCTGCACAGATGCTTGGCCTGTCAGACCGGATGGGAAGCATCGACAACGGAAAGATGGCAAATCTGGTAATCACGGATAAATCCTACTTCCACGAGAAGGCGAATGTCCGTTACGTCTTTGTCGATGGTGTAATGTACAAGATGGAGATCAGGGAAGCCAAGAAGGTGGACCCAAACGCGAAGGTGGAAATTGAGGGGAGCTGGTCAACGGTCACAGAAAGCCCGCAAGGAAAGGCCGAAGGCAGACTAACAATCAAGAAAGATGGAAGTAACTATTCCGGTACGGTGTCAGGCGGGCGAATTCCATCACCAATTGATTTGACTGAGGTAAGTCTGGATGGAGATGTGATGACATTCAAGTACACCGTGTCTTTTGGAACCAATTCATTAACCGTAACCGGCGAAGTAACCATTGAAGGAGATTCTTTCAGAGGTACGGTCAGCTTCGGTCAGAACCGCACATCCCCGATAGAGGGCACAAGAGATCCTAAGAATTAATAGGCTAAACGAAATGAAGATGAAAAATATATTGCTCCTACTCGTCACTTTCAGTATCCTGACCTCAGGCAATGCCCAGACAGAAAAGGGAACCGTGCTAATCAAGAACGGCACTGTACTCACCATTACCAAAGGGACATTGGCCAACAGCGATATCCTGATCAAAGACGGAAAAATTAGTCAGGTGGGCAAAGGACTTACTGTTCCGGAGGGCACCCGTGTTATTGACGCGACAGGCTTGTTCGTGATGCCCGGCATCATCGATGCCCACTCGCACATTGCGCTGGATCAAATCAATGAAGGGACCAATGCCATCACCCCGGAAGTATATACCGGTGATGTACTGAATCCTTTCCAGGTGAGTATTTACCGCGCACTCGCGGGGGGGTGTAGTGTTTCCCATGCGCTGCACGGTTCAGCCAATTCAATAGGTGGCCAATCGCAGACCATCAAGCACCGATGGGGAACTTACGATGCGGATGCGCTTAAAATGGAAGGCGCTCCCAGGACAATCAAGTTTGCCCTTGGTGAAAATCCAACTGGCCATGGTCGTCGCGATGGTGTTCAACCGCAAACCCGGATGGGTGTTGAATTTGTCATACGGAAGGCTTTCTCAGAAGCTAAAGAGTATTCGGCACGGTGGGATGCATACAATAAAGCAAAAGTGGTTAAGGGATTCCGGGGTGCGCCACCGGCTTATAGCTTGCGCATGCAGACGTTGGCCGACATCCTGAAGGGGGAGATCATCCTCCACTGCCACAGCTACCGGGCTGATGAAATTCAGATGATGCTTAAAGTCACCAAAGACTTTGGAATCAAGCGTTTGGTGTTCCAACATACAAACGAAGGATTCAAGGTGGCTCCTGAAATAGCGGCTGCTGGTGCGATGGCCTCGGTGTTTGCAGATTGGTGGCAATACAAACTCGAAGTATATTTCTCTACCGCATACAATGCGGCCATACTTGTTCGTAACGGAGTCTTGACTTCGATAAATTCCGATTCACCGGACCTGATTCGACACCTGTACCACGAAGCGGCCAAAACCCAGAAGTATGGCGGTCTCAATGACGATGAGGCGCTGTCCCTGATCACCATCAATCCGGCCAAACAGTTGGGTGTAGAAAACCGGGTTGGATCGATTGAGGTAGGGAAAGATGGAGATATCGCGATTTTCAGAAATCACCCCTTGTCGATTTATGCCGTGCCGCAGTACACTTTGGTGGACGGCCTCGTGCGATTTGACCGGGAAAAAGATCCGGCCGACATGCGCATCATGGTTGACCCAAAGCAGACAGACGAGGTGACGACCATCTACGAAATTGGCCACGGGTATGACTTCTGCATGCAGGACGCTAGCCTATTGTTCGAAGCGGTCACGGGTGAAAATAAATAATTGAGAAGAACATGAAAAAGACACAATCTTTATCGGGCGCCCTTACGGTAGCTATTTTCCTTTTCGTTGGAGTTGCCTCAGCGCAATCACCCAAAGGAAAATCAGGTGTATTCGCCTTGACAAACGCCACCCTGGAGACGGTAACTAAAGGAACCATCGCCAATGGAACTGTTGTCATCAGTGGAGGGAAAATCACCGCGGCTGGCACGAACATTCAGATACCGGCCGGTGCAGAGGTAATCAACTGCAATGGAATGAAAATCTATCCCGGCATGATTGACGCAGGAACTAAAATCGGTTTGGTTGAGGTTGGATCAATCCCCCAGGGCACCGATGAACGTGAGTCGGGTGAAATCATTCCTCAGATGAAGGCACTCACGGCTGTGAATCCGAATGCGACTGTGATCCCGGTCACGCGTATAAGCGGGGTTACAACCGCCATTACCATGCCGGAAGGCGGCCTGCTACCGGGTACTGCCGCGCTTATTAACCTCCATGGCTACACACCAGATCAGATGTTCGCCGGATTTGAGGGAGTGATCCTCAATTTTCCAAATACGGGGCGCCGTGGATTTGGTGATCGCCGTACGGAAGAGGAGTTGAAGAAGGCATCCGAAAAAGCCCTTGTTCAACTCAATGATGTTTGGGACAAAGCCATGCAATATTCCAAGCTCGATTCGGCTACTGCTGGAAAAGGTGTAGGGTATTATCCTGAACTCCAGGCTTTGGTTCCTGTGATTCGCGGTGAACGCGCCCTGATGATCGAGGTGAACGCACAAAAAGATATTCAGGCGGCGCTGAAATGGGTGCAGGAGAAAAAGGTCAAGCGGGTAATTTTCACGGGCGTGTCAGAAGGCTGGCGGGAAGCAGAGAATATTGCGAAAGCAAATATCCCCGTCATTGCTGGTCCCGTGATTGCAATTCCAAACCGGGATTACGACCGGTACGATGCGCAATATGCTAATCCTGGATTGATGCGGAAGGCAGGCGTAAGAGTGGCCATCCGTTCTGGCGAAGAAGGTAATGGCAATTATCGTAACCTACCTTATCACGCAGGTTTTGCCGTTGCCTATGGGATGAGCAAAGAAGATGCGCTCCGCGCAGTGACGATTGTTCCTGCCGAAATTCTTGGCGTAAGCGACCAAATGGGTTCTATTGAAGTTGGAAAGACCGCAAACCTCTTCGTTTGTGATGGCGACATCTTTGAAACCAAGACACAGGTAAGCCACGTGTTCGTTGCAGGCTGGAAAATGCCGATGCAAAGCCGCCAGACACTGCTGTATGATGAGTTCCTCAAGCGTGAGCCTGGCTTGACCAAGTAAAAGTATTCGGCTGGATAAGAGGCCTCACCGGGATTACAGGTGAGGCTTTTTTTGCGGCCTCTGCGTGTGATCGCCTGTCTATTTCTTAAAACCCCGCTGGCGGCATGCCTCAAACACAACAACCGCGGTTGCCGTGGAAACATTCATGGAATCAATCGTTCCCTGCATGGGAATAATAATGTTTGATGCTGCATTCCTGACCCATTCGTCCGACAGTCCGGTGGCTTCAGTGCCCATGACAATTGCCGTGGGTGATCGAAAATCCATCTCATGATATGGATGTGAAGCCTTAAGGTATGTGCACAAGATGTTGACTTTGTTCTCCTTTAACCAGGCTATTGTTTCGGTGGAGGTAGCGCTGGCTACTGGCACGGTAAAGACGCATCCCAGACTTGAGCGCACCACATTGGGATTATAGAAATCGGTTTGCGGATCGCAGACGATGACGGCATCAACGCCAGCAGCATCGGCTGTTCGTAGAATGGCGCCCAGGTTTCCGGGTTTCTCTATGGACTCCAGTACCACGATCAACGGATTTTTGCTCAACCGAATATCAGCGATCCGGTTCGCTTTCATTTCTGCCACGGCGATGACACCGCCCGATCCTTCCCTCATGGCGATTTTATCAAAAACCTCCTGTGTAACCGGTACGAGAAATTTGTCGCTGATGTTTAGGGCCGCCAGGTCTTTTTCCGGGACAAGATCTACGCAATAAAATAGATTACCGATGCGGTAGCCGGCTGTTAGTGCAAGGCTTATCTCTTTCTTGCCTTCGATGATAAACAGCTGTTGCTTCCGACGCTCACGCGGTTTTTCCAACGCCAACAGGCTCTTCACCTTGGGGTTTTGGGTACTAGTGATTACAGTTCCAGGTTTCAAGTCGCAGGTTTCAGATTGGCGGTTATGGTTGCCTAATGGGTTTCAAGTTAGGGGATTAAGGTGAACCTTGAAACAACCTTAAAGGCATGATCCGGGGAAGAGCAAAGCGATTATCTTTGCGACGATGAATCTCTACTATCCTAATTCCTGGACTGATTACGAGCTACTGGACGCTGGGGAGTTTGAGAAGCTGGAGCGCTTTGGCAACTATATTCTCATCCGCCCGGAACCGCAGGCCATCTGGGAGCGGTCGCTGCCGGCGACAGATTGGAAGCGGATGGCGCATGCACACTTCAACCGTGAGCAGAGCGACAAATTTCGCTTTGCTGACGATGCCAAAGGGGGATGGAAGAAATTGAAAGAGATGCCCGAACATTGGCAGGTGCGTTATGACTATGGCGACTTACACCTGACCCTGCGACTGGCGCTCACCAGCTTTGGTCATGTGGGTGTCTTCCCTGAGCAGGGCAACAACTGGAATTTCATCTATGATACACTCAGGAGTTGGAAGAAGGAGAGGCCTCGCATACTTAATCTCTTTGCCTATACCGGGGCGGCCTCTGTTGTGGCTCGGATTGCTGGCGCAGAAGTTACCCATTGCGATGCGTCACGACCCGGGCTCAACTGGGCCAATCAAAACATGCAACTGAATAACCTGGAAAATATCCGCTGGGTATATGAAGATGCGTTCAAGTTTGTCAAGCGCGAGCAGAAGCGCGGCAATAAATACAATGGCATCATTATGGATCCTCCACCCTATGGCCGGGGTCCGGAGGGAGAGAAGTGGACCCTTCAAGAGCAGCTCAATGAATTGGTGAAGATGAGTTGCGATCTGATGGATGAAAAACCTTACTTTTTTATTCTATCGATGTACGCTGTCGGGCTTTCTTCCACAGTTGGGATGAATGTTGTGAAGTCCCATTTTCCTGATGGGGCTCCGGACTTTGGTGAATTCTTCCTCAAGTCAAAGCAGGGAAGGGATTTGCCAATGGGGACGTTTGTGCGCGTAACGGGTTGACCTGCTTTGGTGAACCAGAGAGCCTTGATTCACCTTCACTGAAATAAGTGCTTTTCGGATTTCGGATTACCAAAGTCTAAGTTGTAGTTTCGTTACCCAATCGCCGAACCATGAAACCTCACGCCTACGCCACACTTGCTAGCATTTGCCTCGTGCTCATGAGTGCCAACCCTGATCTTTACCCCGAGGTTTCCCGCTCCGACGCCCGACCCATCGCCCTGTGCGGCACAGGTTCTGATTGGGAAAATGTAATTACAGATTCCACGGGTGTCCCGGTTCTATTTGATAATCTGGGCCGCCATTCATTCGCGATTGACACCAGGAGCAAGGAGGCGCAGGATTATTTTAACCAGGGAATACGGTTATACTATGGATTCAATCACCGGGAGTCGTTCAAAGCCTTCCGGCATGCCGCTCAACTAGACCCTTCTTCTGCCATGGCGTGGTGGGGGCAAGCGCTTGCCCTTGGACCAAACATCAATATGCCGATGATGGACAGCGCTACGTCCCTTACAGCCTATGACGCCATACGGAAAGCGGTCGCGATTGGTGCGACGAATCAGCGGGAGAAAGACATCATCGAGGCGCAAGCAGTGCGTTATGCAAGTAATTATTCAGGCGACCGCGCGGCGCTTGATCTGGCTTATGTGGAGGCATCCAGGAACCTGGCGAAGAAATATCCTAATGATACGGACCTCCTGACATTCGCTGCTGAAGCAATTATGGACGTGCATTTTTGGGACTATTGGGAGCATGATGGGAGAGCGAAATCGTGGACTCCTGAAATTTTGTATCAACTCGACAGGGTATTGGCGCTGGATCCCAATCATCCCGGGGCTAATCATTTCTATATTCATGCGGTAGAGGCATCAAAGCAACCGGGCAGGGCTATGAAGAGTGCCGATCGGCTTCAGACACTCATGCCAGGTGCCGGCCACATGGTGCACATGCCTTCTCACATCTATATCCGCACCGGAGATTACGCGAAGGGAGTTTTATCCAATGAGCAAGCCGTACTGGCTGACGAAAACTATTTCAAGACCAGTTATGAAGAGGGGATGTATTCATTGGCCTACTATCCCCATAACTATCATTTCCTCTGGGCCTGTGCCGCCTTTGAAGGTAGCTATGCCAGGTCCATGAAGGCCGCGCGCGACGTTCAGACAAAAATAAATACGACATTGATGAAGCTCCCCGACATGTCTGTCCTGCAGCATGTATATGCAACACCCATGTACAACCTGATTCAGTTTGGGAAATGGGATGCCGTGTTGAGTGAGCCATTATCATTTGCTGATCAACCTTACCTGAATGGCGTTTGGTGCTATGGCCAGGGACTGGCCTACGTGCGCAAAGGGGACAGGCAAAAGGCAGCAGAGAAGTTAGCGGAGTTACGAAGTGTAATGGCCAGTTATAATTCAACTCAGGTTTCAGCATGGATCAACAATCCAGCGAGTATGCTGGCCGTGGCTGAAAAAGTACTTGAAGGTGAACTTAATGCTAGTTGGGGCAAGCGCGACGTTGCAAGGAAGGCGTTTGAAGACGCCATTGTTTTAGAAGATGCGCTCCGCTATAACGAACCTGCGGATTGGCACAAACCGGTGCGGCATGCGTACGGTGCATTTCTGATCCAGGGAGGAGACTTTGCAGTCGCTGAAAAAATCTACCGTGAAGACCTGGCGCTTTACCCTGAAAACGGCTGGAGCCTGCAAGGCCTCTATCTGAGTCTGAAAGGGCAAAAGAAGATGTTGGATTCAGAAAAAATTCTGGAACGCTTTAGAAAGTCCTGGTCAAAAGCTGATATTACACTGACATCATCTACATTTTGAGCGTTATCTTAATAAGTACAGACATAATCTAACCTATTCTATGAAGCGAAGCCTTTCTGTATGCCTTGGTTTTTCTGTTCTGCTCACCTTGCTTCAGTGCACGGCTCCGCCCCCAACCGAGGCGCCTAAATCAACCTCTTACGAGCAATTGGTCACCTTGTTTACCGAATGGCGGGAATTCCAATCGCCGGATATGATTGATGGCATTCCGGACTACACGGCGGCCAATATGAAAAAACAGCATGCCGAACTTTCAAAATGGCAAACTCGACTGCAGGCCTTTGACACCACCGGATGGCCAATCAAGAATCAAATTGATTGGTACCTCGTGTGGGCGGAGATGAACGGTCTTGACTTCGATCTACGCGTAGTTAGGCCGTGGGAGAAAGATCCTGCCTTTTACGTGTGGTTCTTTGCATCGCCTTCGGATGTTCCCGAGCGCGAAGGCCCCAATATATTCGGAGCAGTGGATATTCCATTTTACAAGCAACCGCTCTCGGCTGCTGATGTGGCCGAGATAGCTGGCCGTCTTCGCAAGGCTGGTGCGGTGTTTGAACAAGCAAAGAAGAACCTGACCGGTAACGGCAAAGACCTCTGGAACCTCGGATCCCGCTCCATTCGGGAGTCCAACGACGAATTAAAAACATTTGCGACAGCATACGAGGCAACTTACCCTGATTTGGCAACGGCATCACGCGAGGCCATTGACGCAGGTAACGCGTTTGCCGATTGGGTTGAGGAACAGGCCAAATCAAAGACGGGAGTCTCGGGGATTGGCAAGGCAGACTATGACTGGTGTCTGAAGAACGTTCATCTCGTGCCTTATACCTGGCAGGAGGAAGTGATTTTGCTTGAGCGGGAACTGGCGCGTGCCAACGAGGCACTGCGGTTGGCGGAATATCATAACCGGGCCAAGCCACCCCTTGTACGTGCCCCGACAGCAGAAGCCTATGCGAAAATGCAGAACCAGGCCACAGATGAATTCATGAAATTCCTCGGTGATGAGATGATGACGGTGAAGCCGTACATGGATCCGGCAATGCGGGCAGTTATTATGCCGTTTACGCCGGCAGAAGGAATGCGTGGCTTCTTTCATGAAGTCGACTATCGCGACCCGATGCCTATGCGTGCACACTTTTTTCATTGGATCGACAAGGCACGTGAAATAGAAGATCCGGTTGAAAGTCCTATACGCCGGGTGCCCTTGCTCTACAATATTTTTGATACCCGCGCGGAGGGGATGGCGACAGCCATGGAGGAATTGGTGATGAATGCCGGGATGCTGGACAATCGCCCGCAGGTGCCGGAGCTAGTCTACATCATGCTAGCCCAGCGGTGTGCCCGTGGCCTGGGCGGACTATTTCAGCACGGACAGGAAATGGATTTTGACCAGGCGACAAAATACGCATCCAAGTGGGTTCCCTGGGGATTGCTCCCGGCTGATGGTGGGACAATTCAGCATGAGGAGCATTTCTATCTTCAGCAACCTGCGTATGGAGAGAGTTATGTGACAGGAAAAATGCTGATTGATCAACTCATCGCCGAGTATGGGCGCCAGCGGGAAAGTAAGTTCCAATTGAAAGAATTTATGGATGAGTTTAACCAGGTTGGAATTATCCCGGTGTCGTTGGTCCACTGGCAGATGACAGGGGACAAGTCGATGTTGAATAGGGCAGTTGGCCGTTAGTCCTTAGCTGTTGGCTTGTGGAACAATAGCTGGATTGGGTTTTCAATGCCTAGTTTACAGTTAATTTTAGATTGAAAATTTCATCATAGGCCGCTAGTGCCGGCTTTGGCTGAAGATTGACATCCACCATTCCGAGAAAGATGAAGTAGCCCAGATTATCAGGTACGGGAGCCGGCACACTTGCAATGTCAATATCTGTGAAAGTCAGCTGAAGCCAGGCGATAGCTTTCACTTCGTCTAACAACAATCGGTGACGATGGACATACTGCTCCTGCAGTTGTGTCGAACTCGTAAAGGAAATCGATGAGGTATTGACTGAACCTGAAGTCCAGCCGCCTTCTGACACAAATACCGGGAGTGACTTTCCCTCGATCAATTTCGAATAGTAGTTCAAGGGCAACTGATCTGGGTTTTCAGTTTCAAAATAGGGATAGGAGGAAAGCCCCAGTTCTTCCATGAATGGAAAGTCGGCATAGTCTTGTTCAATTCCGACGAAAGTACCTCCCAGGCTGCCCCAGGCAACATCAACCTGAACGCTGACACTCAGCGGTGCCGGTCTGTTTCGGGCGTTGAGTTCAGCGGCGACGTCATTGGCTGCCTTTTTTACGCCTTGGTAAATCGCTGGTGGCGAGGCCACCCGGATCAAATTTGTCTCCAGCGCAAGCCCAAGGTGATCCGGGTTTAACAGGCTGTCCATTACGATGACAAACCGCCGATACACTGCCTGCACCTCATCCTGGGCGATGCTCTTTCCAAGGTTCTGCAAGGCCACAGCATCTGCTGTTCGATCCAACCCATTTTGTGGATCAATATAGACCCAGAGCTTCATGTTCTTGCTGCGGTAGAAGTCTACGAGGCCCTTGTAATTCGTAAGCACATAGGTAACTGGACTCATGCCTTCGTAAAGTTCCTTCCATGGAACTTCCGTATTGACGATCGCGGCATCGGCACGAACAGTCCAGAGGTTGAGTGATTGTACAATCAAATCAAAATCATCGAACCGTGGCGCGGAGTTGGTAAACCCCATACGATATGTGCGCTGGGCAGGAGCCGGTTGCGAATCGTTGCTGCAGGAGGCGAAGAGCAGGAATCCAAACAGAATAATCAGGGGTCGACTCATACTGTACAAGGCCTGCTAAATTACCCAAAAATTGGGGTATGAAGTATTCCTGATCAATTCACTAAATTGAGGGATGACCTGGACCAAAGGACTTTATAAAGTGGCATTTCTCCGATTTTACGGCAGATTTATGATCCTCAGCCTATTTATCCTGCTGGGAGCCATTAGCACTTTTTCACAAATACCCGGCTGTGAAAAACTGAAAGAAGGGAAATTCCAGATCGAGGACAAAGTAAACGGGGTGTCCATCATAACGCGTGCTAGTGGGATTCAGCGGGAAGAAAATGAGCAACTTGGTATAATTGTGGAGTACCTTACCGAATGGCTTGATCCATGCACTTTTCGACTGGTCCCGTTCAAGGTGATCAAGAATGATAACAACCTGAACATGGATGGGGACCTGAAGCTGGAAATTGAAATTGTCGAGATTAGAGAAGGCTCCTATATCCAGATCACCACGGCCTGGGCAACCGGGCAAAATGAAACTGAAGAAGTCAAAATAATTAAGTAATCACAAATATGAAAAAGCAAATTGTATACTCGATCCTTTCCTTACTCCTGTCAAGTACCATTTCCCTTGCTCAGGATGCAGAAGGATGTAAGGAGCACCCCATGTTCCCGAATCGCATGGCAAACTTCATTTTGTCAGAATGCAAATCCAATTTCGATGCCGTTGACTTCAACCTTGCTGCTGGAGGAACTACCATGATAAGCAAGGAAGGGACAACAACGACGATACGTTATGATTTTAATGCGGAATCGGGACAACAAAAGCCAAGTGTTTTGCAAATCTTCAGGAACTACGAGGCTGCTGCCAAGAAGATCGGAGGCACTACGGTATTTTTAAGTGTAGGGGAGATTAATGCAGTATTTAAGATACTAAAGAATGGCAGAGAGATTGCCTGGGTGAAAGTTGAATCCGGGGGCAATGACAACAATGATTTCTATACTCTATATATCGTTGAACTGGAGGAAATGAAGCAGGAAATTACCTCCAATGACATCCTTGCGGCGTTGAATACAGATGGACATATTTCCCTCTACATTAATTTTGATTTTGGAAAAGCCGAAATCAAAGCCGAGTCTCAGAAGATCATAGATCAAATTGCAGAAATGCTAAATGCTAACCCCTCATTGAAAGTGAGTATCGAGGGACATACCGACAACGTGGGAGCTGCGCCGGGCAATAAAACACTTTCTGAAAATCGCGCAAAGGCTGTTATGAATAATTTGATTGCCAAGGGAATTAGCCAATCGCGACTTTCCTCCAAAGGCTGGGGACAGGACAAGCCGATTGCTGATAATACCACCGAGGAGGGCAGGGCGCTAAACCGGCGCGTGGAAATTGTGAAGATGTAATGTAGGCAAGATGAAGCCTCTGCTGATTGCTTTGTTTGTGTTTGCAACTGTAACTCTTTGCTCTGCACAAACCTCAACCGCGAATTACACGCTACCCAGTAATGCTTCTGGTGTTGAGGGCGTGGTTAGCAATATTCCTGACTTTATGCTCACGCTGACTGAGGGCGGAGCGGTTCCTGGCGAGGCCAAATCAACCTGTGACGGGCAGCCAAATGGAGTATCAAAGAGCAATACGGGAGTTGTCCTTCAACATTACTATGATAAAGACATGTTGAGCCAAACCGCAGCCGCATATGCTTCCATGGGAGGTATGAAGGGAGTTTTTAAGAAATCCGTTGAGGATGAATACAGCAACCTTGAAAACGATCCGAATGTTGCCCGCCTTGGTGGTTTTGTAAAAAAGGGAATACTGGTGACTGAGCAAGCAGGAGATGTTCAGGTTATGTATTATAGTGTCACACACAATTGTGTGGAGAATGCTAACCCAGCGGCTACAAGAATTGTCTATCATGTAATGTTTCTTACTGACCGGAACTATGCTCTGATTACGAATGAGGTTTATGCCGAAAGTCCGGACATAGCAAGAAAGTATGCTGAAGAATCATTGGCCAGGATCAAGGCACTCGACTACGAAGCGGTAAAGTAGAGGCTTACCTACATCATTGGTGAATAGGGTCAATCAGACACTACCTGAATAAGCAGTGCAACGAGGGCGATAATGAATGAAAGGGGCGCATAAAGGAAAGTATCCAGACGACCAAAGTTCGTGTCACGGATCTTCTTAAAGAAGCCCACATAGCGGAAGTCACCTATTGCCCGAAAGAAAAAGAGGGTGGTGATGACCCACAGGGAATAGGCCGAAATCCATGCGGGAAGTTTCACACTAAGTAAACCGACCTTTATTAGTGGTGCCATACCAAATAACATCAGTCCGCCTGCAACGAAGAAGCAATGAAATGGCGTTGGATTCAAAACGGTTTCGCCACTCCCGGTTGTTGGCAGAGTAGAGGCAAGGGCCCACTTTCCTCCAAAGCCCCAATACAGATGAAGTATGGAAAGGATTAGAAATATTCCGGAAAGGCTTAAAGCCAGCAACATGCTCATCTCAATAGATGCCTGTAGAATTCACTTCTCAAACTTGAATTTCTGCCCGCCTACCGAGGCTTCATACATCAGCCCGCCCTTCTGCATGGTGAACACCATTACTCCTTCAACGTATTTGGCGTTCGCTGAGGCGCCAGATGCAGCGGCTACGGCAGAGACCTGTGCAGATAATTCCACACGATTCTCTTTGAAGCGGTCGAGGCCAGCCTTTGACTCGAAGAAGATCACTTCCCGGTAGGCCTGACCGCCAAGCTGAAGACCAATGCTCACCTGGGTCATTTTGGCCATGCCTACCATTTTACCGCGTTCATAGGCAACCCCATTACCTGAAGCGCCACCTATTCCAATGCCGCCCTTGCCGACATTTGGAAGGATAACGTAGCCGTATGCTTTGCTGAAGAGCCCGGACATTTTTGCATCCGTCTTGATGAACTCTGATTTGGCAGTTTTGGCATCGTTGATGATCTTCTCCTTTTTTGACTGGGCAACAGTGGTTATCGAGATAAGCATCGCGGCCGCTAGAATTTCAAGGTATGGGTTAAGCGTGAGGCGCATGGTGGGTAGATTTGGGGACCACCGAATATACAATTTCTTTTGCGCTTGGGTTAGTTGCAGACCTAGATTAAAGCAGTAAGGTCAACGTTAGGGAGCTGGTATTGCCACAACTCATGGTACTTGCCCCTGCGGGAGAGCAGTTCTTTATGGGTCCCTTCCTCGGCAACTCTCCCGCTGTCCAAAACGATGATCTTGTCGGCCTCCCGCACGCTGCTGAGGCGGTGGGCAATGAGAATAATGGTCCTCCCCCTTTCACGGTACGACCGGATGACACGCTGGATATTTTGTTCCGCTACCGGGTCAAGTGAGGAGGTGGCTTCGTCGAGGATGAGGATTTCCGGTTCGCGATACAGGGCACGGGCAATTGCCAGACGTTGCTTCTGACCGCCGGAAAGTGTGGCACCGTTTTCTCCTAAGTAGGTGTTGAAGCCGTTAGGAAGTTTTTCGATGAAATCAAGGTTGCCAAGCGCTGCACAGAGTTGGATTAGGTGCTTCATGTCTGGCTCATCATCGCCCGGACAAATATTTTCCACCACGTTTCCGGAGAAGAGGTCGATAGTTTGAGGCACGACCCCCACGTAGCGTCGGAGGGCGGCATTCTCGATCTGTGAAATGGAGTACTCGCCCAATATAATTGTGCCGGAGTTTGGAGTATATAAATTTTGAAGCAGCGCCATCAGTGTTGATTTCCCCGAACCGCTTTCACCAACAAAGGCTGTTATTTTTCCGGCAGGTATGGTGACACTCAAATTCGAAAACACAGAAGGGCCGGAACCATAGCTGAAGGTAATGTTCTTAAAGACGATATCGCCTGTAAGCGAACCCTCGGGAACAACGCCTCGGTGGCTGCGCTCCTGTTCAAGATCCATAATCTCAAACAATCGATCAGCAGCGATAAAGGCATTCTGAAAAATTTTGTTCATCCCAATGAGGCTGGTCGCGGGACCAGTGAAGTAGCCAATCAATGCATAGAAGGAGAGGAGTTCCCCGGGTGTGATTTCTTGATTGAGTACAAAGGATGACCCAGCCCAGAAGAGGAGTATGGTAAATAGTCGGGACAGCAGGTCGGTAGAGCTGGACGAAAATATTCCATTCATCCCGGACTTGTGAAGGTTGGTCAGCAGCCGGTCAAACGTGATGGCCATGTTGGCGTGAGTAGTTCCTTCGAGTCCGAAGCTCTTGATGGTGCGCATAGATTGAATGGACTCCACAAGTCGCGATTCCAGATCAGCTGATTGTTCCATCACCTTTCGTTCCACCTGCCGATTGAGGTGTGATGTGATCAGGTAGATGACACCGTAGAAGGGGATGGAAGCGAGCATGAGGAGGCTCAGCTTCAAATTGTAGACGAACATCAGAAAAAAGGAGAGCACAACCACCAGGACATTGACGCTGAGGTTCAGCATGGCCTCGTTGATAAAGATGCGGATCTTTACTGCATCGTTGATGCGCGAGATGATTTCCCCGGTGCGCATGGTATCAAAAAACGCTTGCGGCAGTTTCAGTAGATGCTGATAATATCCAAGAATGAGTTTACGGTCAATGCTTTGACCAGTATGCAAAGTGAGCAGGCTCTTGGTGATGTGAATGAATATTTGGACTGTTAGCAAGGCCAGCATGAGGATGCTCATTAGGTTGAGCAGGTTCTTGTTCTGGTGAATGAACACATAGTCTACAATCATCTGGATATAAATGGATGTTGACAGTCCAATGACAGTGTAAACCAAAGCGCCAAAGAGAGCCTGCAGCACAAGGAAGCGATTTGGTCGGATGAGCTGCCAGAGCGTTTGGGGTAAAGATCGCTTCAAGTTGCCGGCTTTGAATGTGTCGTTGGGCCAAAGAAGCACAAGGACGCCAGTCCACATCGTCAGAAAGGCATCGGGGCTAAGCGCTTTACGCTTCCCGGTAGCCGGATCCATCACGGTGATCGCTTCGGGTGATATTTTGTAAATGACCACGAAGTGATGCAATACATCACGCACAATGACGTGCGCAATGGTGGGAAGCGGAATGCTTTGCAGACTTTCGAACGGTCCGCGCACGCCTTTGGCATCAAATCCAAGCGCTATTGCTGCTTGCACCATTCCCAGGACATTGGTGCCTTTGGTATTTGTGGAGGCAAGTTGACGAATTCTGGCGACGGGAACTTCGAGGCGATGGTACGCAGCCACCGAGGCAAGGCAGGCAGCCCCACAGTCTGTTGCGTCACGTTGCTTGATGCAGGTTCCCTTCATGCCGATGTCTAGCAATTACTGTCGATTCGAGTAGGGATTGACCTGGTCATCTGCCTTTTGGTACAAGAGACTCCATACTGTCTGGTCGTATCTCCGGAAGTGTGCCTTAAGTGTCATTCCTTTTTTCAAATAACCCACTCTTCCTGTGGTATGTGTCAGATAATCCTTTTCCAGCATGCACCGCACTTCGTACACCCATTGGTTGTTTATGATCTTGCTATCTTCTGCAACCTCGGTAACACGAGCGTAAGCCAGGCCCCATTGGTGGTTGGGAAATGCGTCAACCTGAAGTCGCGCGACCATGCCAGGGATTACATCGGCAATGTTGTCCGAAGAAACGTAGGCAAGAATAAGGACGCTTGTATCAGGGGAAATGGAAGACAATTCCTGGTTAGCATATACAAATGAGCCGGGATAAACGCCCATGAGATTCTGGAGCGTTCCGGAGACGGGTGCGACTACCCGGTGCGT
>JANPES010000003.1:0-1782 GCA_031423035.1 Cyclobacteriaceae bacterium
CGAAAGATGGGGGCAAAACATTCCAAACCTATGGCGCTCAACATGGTGATCACCACGACCTGTGGATTGCGCCAGAAGACAACCAGCGGATGATTATTGCTGACGACGGTGGCGGTCAGGTTTCCTTTGATGCCGGAGAAAACTGGACTACTTACCTTAACCAACCTACAGCGCAATACTACCGGGTAACGACTGACAACACATTTCCTTACCGGATTTATGTAGCCCAACAAGATAACAGCACGCAGCGAATTGCTCACCGCACTGACGGCGGTTCAATAGGCGAACGCGACTGGGAAACAACCGCGGGAGGAGAAAGCGGATGGATTGCCGTTGACCCTACCAACAATGATATTGTCTACGGTGGAAGCTATGACGGCCTGCTGGAGAGAAAAAATCATGCTACCGGGGAAAGCCGTGGCATCAATGCTTGGCCAGACAATCCCATGGGCCATGGTGCCGAGGGAGCCAAGTATCGCTTCCAGTGGAACTTCCCTATTTTCTTCTCACCCCATGATAACACCAAGCTCTACGCAGCCTCTAATGTTCTCCACGTGACGCATAACGGCGGCGAGAAATGGGAAATCATAAGCCCGGATCTTACCCGCAATGATGCTTCCAAAATGGGGTCTTCTGGTGGACCCATTACAAAAGACAACACGAGTGTTGAGTACTATTGCACAATCTTTACTGCCGCCGAGTCGCCATATGAAAAAGATCTTATCATGGCTGGATCTGACGATGGGCTGCTGCACATCACACAAGACGGAGGAAAAAACTGGGCCAAGCTGACAGTTGCGGGAATGCCTGAATGGATGATGATTAACAGTATTGACTTCGATCCATTTGTAAAAGGCGGCGCCTATGTTGCAGGAACGCGCTACAAATCAGGTGATTACCAGCCCTATCTTTACAAAACCAAAGACTACGGCAAAACCTGGACAAAGATAACTGATGGCATTGACCCCGGACATTTCACACGCGTGGTTCGTGCTGACAAGAAAAGGGCCGGACTTCTTTATGCCGGTACTGAAAGTGGTATTTACATCTCGTTCGATGATGGCGCCAGCTGGAAGCCCTTCCAGCTAAACCTCCCCATAGTACCAATCACTGACCTAACGTTGAAGAACGACAACCTGATTGCTGCCACGCAAGGCCGCAGCCTCTGGCTGATCGATGACATCACCCCACTCCATCAGTTGAACGCA
This sequence comes from Cyclobacteriaceae bacterium, assembly GCA_031423035.1. Classification (GTDB taxonomy): domain Bacteria; phylum Bacteroidota; class Bacteroidia; order Cytophagales; family Cyclobacteriaceae; genus ELB16-189. Next base: position 1,209 of record JANPES010000003.1, read on the forward strand.
ACGATGACAAGCAGCGACTTCACTCTGTTCAAGCCAATGCCGAGTTATCGCATGGGCGGGGGCTTCTCCTTTGGCCGCGCCTCAAAGACAGAAGGGAAGAATCATCCAGGAGGCGTGATGTTCCATTACTACATAAAGGACACAACGAAGGCGGTGGCCACTTTGGAAATAATGGAAACTAATGGTACAATGATTAAGAAATTTGCAACAAAACCCGACAAGAAAGCCAACGATGAGCAAATGCGGATCAAGCCAGGAGGTAATCGTTTTGTATGGAATACGCGATACAAGAACGCTGAAGGTTTCGACGGATTGATCATGTGGGCCGGCTCGCTGAATGGACCCAAAGCTCCTCCTGGAATCTACAAGGCGCGGTTGACTGTAAACGGCAAGTCGCAGGAAACGGAATTTGAAATCCTGAAAGACCCACGCACCACGGCCTCTCTGGCTGACATCAAGGAGCAGTTTGCATTTCTGATTTCGGTGCGAGATAAACTATCTGAGACCAACCTGGCCGTAAAGAAGATTCGGACCACGCGTGATCAGATCAATCGGGTGACGGAGCCCATGAAAT
>JANPES010000004.1:0-4884 GCA_031423035.1 Cyclobacteriaceae bacterium
CCTTGCCAGCGGCAGCTGCTGCTCCGGCTTTCGGCCTCTTGGCACCATACTTGGAACGGCTTTGTTTTCTTCCTGTCACACCGGCTGTATCGAGCGCACCGCGAATGATATGGTAACGAACACCGGGAAGGTCTTTCACCCGACCGCCGCGGATGAGCACGATTGAGTGCTCTTGCAGGTTATGGCCTTCTCCAGGAATGTATGCGTTCACTTCCTTGCCGTTGGTAAGCCGCACGCGGGCCACCTTGCGGAGGGCAGAATTGGGCTTCTTTGGTGTAGTGGTGTAAACACGCGTACAAACTCCCCTGCGCTGAGGCGAAGAGTCCAGGGCGGGTGATTTTGACTTGAAAGTCAATTTCTTCCTGCCTTTGCGTACAAGTTGCTGAATGGTAGGCATCTATTAGTCTGTCTTATTAACCCTTAAAATTTAGGACTGCAAAGGTATTTAAAAGAAAGAAGCTTGCAAGGGCCTTTTTTAAAGATTTTGAGGGATTTGAACGCAATCAATTCGCCAGCGCAATGGTCTTCGTATTTGCCCGTTAGGTGGGCCTCAATAGCCCTAATGAAGGCTAATCCACTTATATGAGACTACGAACAACGCTTCTAGGTTTCCATCGTCAAATCGTGTCCTAACCCATATGGGCCCAGTTGGCGGATGGTCGCGTTGGATACCTGACGGTTTTCCTGATGATTCTGGGGGAGAGGGGTGATCAATATGTTATAGAATAGCCAAGTCAGTACATTGACCACGAGGCACGAAGGCGCGAAGGAAACGCAAAGAAAAACGGGAATACCTCTGGCTCCTGGCAAGGTCTCCTCTGCTGTAGGGGTTACCCGTTGGTCCCGACATGCGGTCCTGACCCATTGAATTGGAGCACTATTTTTTCTTTGACTTTTCGGAACCCTTCTTTAATCCCGTATGGCGCGCGTTTGCAACGCGTTGCCAGTTGCGAATGTTCTTCGGTACGAATGCCATCATATAAAATCGAAACCAAATGCTCTTTCCATCTTGGTAGCATAGTTCCTTATTTCTATGGATCAAAGACTCATGGTATATCTGTTTCAAAGAACGTTCTCACCGGCACGCGTCACAGACGTCGCGCCATCCGCCAGGGCTAAACGCGCGCTATTCGGGACGCCGCGCCAGAATCATGGCGGAACACGCGCCCTAGATGGGGCAGGTCAGCGGGCAGGCACCTTGGCCCCCACCAGGGCTACTCAGCAATACTTAGCAAGCATTTCTGGCTACTTAGCAATACTTAGCAAGGGCTCAGCAATACTTAGCAAGCATTTCTGGCTACTCAGCAATACTTAGCAATAGCTCAGCAATACTTAGCAAGCCTTTCTGGTTACTTAACAAGCATTTGCAATACTTTCTGAATACTTGGCAAGCCTTAGCAAGCCTTTGTGGCTACTCAAAGTCTTGGCAGCACCCGCCAAAAGCTAACAGCTAACCGCCAAAAGCCGCGCTGTGGGAACTTGAAGAATGTGTTTAGAAGTCGTGAACGGCTGCACACTAAGCCTCCCCCATTGTCCCGCCAAAATTCATCCGCCTACACCAAGGCTTCGGCGGACGCGAGGACTTGAATCCGAAGTGCGTTCTGCTTAAAATTGCACGATTAGGCCTCGCCCATAGTTCCCCCGAAATTCATGGGGAATTTGGGGAGCTCGTCAGTCCGCTTGATAGGACCAAAGGAAGCCTCATATTTCTCGATATTGTCTTTCAGTGCCGACAGGAGCCGCTTGGCATGCTCCGGGGTGATGACAATCCTCGCCTTCACCTTGGCCTTGGGAACCCCAGGCATGAGGCGGATGAAGTCAATCACAAACTCACTGTTGGAATGAGCAATCATGGCCAGATTGGAATACACCCCTTCCGCAATTTCCTCACTCAACTCAATGTTGATCTGGTTCTGCTGTTGCGGGGGTTGTTTCTTGTCTTCTGCCATATTATTTGGTGATATGCTGATATAGAGATTTGGTGATCGGGTTAAATCACCCAATCACCAAATCAATAAATCACTGTATGGTCTGCACTTCTTTCTCTTTCTTGGGAGCAGCGGGTGCGGAAGTGGCTTCAACCATCTTCTCATACTCTTCCTCTGAACCAACCAGCAAGTCATTGAAGATGCGCTGTCCGGTACCGGCCGGGATCAAATGACCCACGATCACGTTCTCTTTCAAGCCTGCCAGATGGTCGGCTTTCCCGCGGATAGCTGCCTCGCTCAATACCTTGGTTGTCTCCTGGAAGGAAGCGGCTGAGAGCCAGCTTTCTGTCTTCAAAGAGGCCTGGGTAATGCCTTGCAGGGTAGGCATAGAAACCGCCGCCATGGCATCACGCACTTCAGCAATTCGCTGATCTTTGCGCTTCAGAGAAGAATTCTCGTCGCGCAATTCACGGGATGAGATAATCATGCCTGGCTTGAGTTTCGGAGAATCCCCTCCATCGAGAACAACTTTCTTGTCAAGCACCAGGTCGTTCACTTCACGGAATTCCAGTTTGTCGACATACTCACCTTGCAAGAAACTCGTGTCACCACTGTCGATAATGGCAACTTTCTGCATCATCTGGCTAACGATACACTCGATATGCTTGTCGTTGATTTTCACACCTTGCAAGCGATACACTTCCTGAATTTCATTTACCAAATACTCTTGCACCGCCGTTGGGCCCTTGATAGATAGAATATCAGAGGGAGTAATGGCTCCGTCGGAAAGCGGCTGCCCGGCCTTCACAAAGTCATTGTCCTGAACCAGGATATGCTTCGAAAGTGGCACGAGATACCTCTTCTGTACGCCATCGCGTGACTCGATGAAAATTTCACGGTTACCACGTTTGATGCCTCCATAAGTCACTACTCCATCGATTTCACTTACCACAGCAGGGTTCGAAGGATTCCGTGCCTCAAACAACTCCGTTACGCGCGGCAGACCACCCGTAATGTCGCGGGACTTGCCCACGGCACGCGGAATCTTTACCAGCACTTGTCCCGCTTTGATTTGCTCTTTCGAATCTACGGCCAAGTGGGCGCCAACAGGGATGTTATATCCCTTCGTCTCGGACTTTCCTTTCACAAGGATAGCCGGGTTCTTTGTCTTATCACGGGTTTCCGTAATCACTTTTTCACGGTGACCGGTTTGCTCATCGGATTCCTCTTTGAAAGTGATTCCTTCAATGATGGCCTCGTATTCGATTTCTCCGTCAAACTCTGACAAAATCACCGCATTGTAAGGATCCCAGTTACACAACTCATCGCCCTTCTCTACTTTCTGGCCATCCTTCACATGCAGGAAGGCACCGTAGGGTACGTTGCTGGTGATAAGAACGCGGGCTTTGTCTTTTTCTACGATCCGGATTTCCCCGGTGCGGCCCATAACCACTTTCGCTTTTGCTCCGTCTTTCTCGATATCGAGGGTACGAATCGCTTCAAATTCGATAGTACCGGTAAACTTGGCCTTGATGCTTGCCTCGGTCGCAATGTTGGACGCCGCACCACCCACGTGGAAAGTACGGAGGGTCAACTGTGTTCCAGGCTCACCAATGGACTGTGCGGCGATTACGCCTACAGCCTCACCTGCCTGGACCATGCGTCCGGTAGCCAGGTTACGGCCATAACAATTTCCGCATCCACCCACTTTTGACTCGCAAGTAAGAATTGACCGAATCTCGACCTCTTCTATGCTTGTCTCATCGATTCGTTTGGCGATTTCATCTGTAATTTCACCGCCGGCAGAACAAATCAGTTCTTCGCTAATCGGGTCATAGATGTCATGCACTGACACCCTTCCAAGAATACGCTCAGAAAGTGGCTCCACGATATCCTCGTTGTCTTTGAGGGCAGTCACCTTTAGTCCGCGCAAGGTGCCGCAATCTTCTTCTGTGATCACAAGATCCTGTGCCACATCCACGAGACGACGCGTCAGGTATCCTGCATCGGCCGTCTTCAACGCTGTGTCTGCAAGACCTTTCCGCGCACCGTGCGTAGAGATAAAGTACTCCAATACATCCAATCCTTCTTTGAAGTTGGACAGGATGGGGTTTTCAATAATTGATCCTACCGATCCGGCCAGGTTCTTCTGTGGCTTGGCCATCAGCCCGCGCATACCGCCCAACTGACGAATCTGCTCGCGGGAACCTCGTGCACCGGAGTGCATCATCATGTAGATGGAGTTGAATCCGCCCTGGTCTTCTTCCAGTTGCTTCATCAGCGTATTGGTAAGCAGGGTGTTCGTCCGTGTCCAGATATCAATTACCTGGTTATACCGCTCATTATCGGTGATCAGACCCATCATATAATTGCTCCACACACCGTCTACTTCCTTCTGGGCAGTGGCGACAAGCTTCTCCTTTTCGGCTGGGATCTTAACATCGTCCAAACCAATGGAAAGACCACCGCGATAGGCATTCTGAAATCCAAGCTCCTTGATTTCATCCAGGAACTTCGCTGCCTTAGCCTGTCCGGCAAATTTGTAAACATCCGCAATAATCGTCTGGAGTTTTTTCTTGGTAAGGAGTTCATCTACAAAACCAACTTCCTCAGGAACAACCTGATTGAATACCACTCGTCCAGTTACGGTCTCCAGGATTTTGGTTGCGATTTCGCCAGTCTTCTTATCCTTCACTTTCACGCGCACTTTAACAGTCGCATGCTTGGAAAGCTTGCGCTCGTTGTAGGCGATAATGACCTCTTCCGGTGAGTAATAGGTTCTTCCTTCGCCCAGCTCTCCCTTGCGTCCTTTTGTCAAATAATAGAGACCCAATACCATGTCCTGGGAAGGAACAGTAATAGGGGCACCATTCGATGGATTAAGGATATTGTGCGAAGAGAGCATCAGGATGGATGCTTCCATAATAGCTTCCTGGCCCAGGGGCACGTGAACGGC
>JANPES010000005.1:0-28618 GCA_031423035.1 Cyclobacteriaceae bacterium
GTCGTGTGGCCGAGAATAGTTATTTCGTCAAGCACCGTGAGCCAGGAAACGAGCATAAGACCTACGAGGAGATTGCCAAAGAGACACTCCGGTTAGGCGATGCCTTCATCATGAGCGCTAAAAAAGATGGCCTGGTCAACATCGGCGGGCTGCTCGCCTTGAATGATGATGAGCTAAGCCGGAAATGCACCAACCTGCTCATAATTTCTGAAGGTTTCACGACTTACGGAGGGTTGTCCGGTCGCGATCTGGAAGCCATGGCCATCGGCCTGAAAGAAGTTTTTGATCCGGACTACTTGCACTATCGGATCAAGAGTACTGAATATTTAGGAACGCACCTGCGTGCCAAAGGTGTACCCGTGGTTTGGCCCATTGGCGGTCACGCAGTCTATGTGGATGCCGGAAAATTGTATTCAAAGATTCCCACGGATCAGTATCCCGGTCAAGTGTTGGTCTGTGATCTGTATACGAAGGGCGGAATCCGGTGTGTTGAAGTCGGCAGTGTCATGTTTGGGGTGTACGATGCGCAACAGAAGCTGGTGCCAGCTAAACATGAATTAATTCGACTGGCGATACCCCGGCGTGTTTACACGCAAAGCCACATCGACTATGTGGTTGATGTGTTTGATGATATCCTCGAGCGAAAGGATCAACGGAAAGGTCTTCGTATTGTGTATGAGCCTCCTTTCTTACGGCACTTCACGGCGCTTTTCGAGCCCTTTCCAAGCCAGCTTTAGAGCCTCCTGTTTTTCAGAAAAGTTTTTCCAAGTCCAAGTTCTTTGGAAAGTTGCTGGACAGTCTTCTCAGCCATGGCATCACGCAATTTGTCTTTATAGGCCCGTACTTCATAATGAATCGGACAGGGAAACTGGTCCGAGCATTCCTTGAGGCCAAGAGCACATTCATGAAGTGTATCCTTGCCGTCGATGGCTTTCACGATGGCTGAGAGCGGGACTGGTTTCGATTTTGGCTTGAGATAGAACCCACCGGTAGGCCCCTTTGCTGAAGCGATGATTCCTTCGCGGGAAAGCGTCTGAAGAATCTTGGCAGTGAATGGGACAGGAGAATCTATTTCTTTGGCAATCTCTTTGAGGCCAAGCCGCGACCCATCAGTGCTTTTGATCGCGATGTAGAGCACCGCGCGGATGGCATATTCACAGGCTTTGGAAAACATGACGTTTCAGCGTTTCTGAAAATTAGCACATTCTCCTTCCGCGCGCAATTCGGTTAAAAGAAGATCTGGTATTGCAGCACAACCTGACCCCGGCTACCGATGTGCCTGAAGTCATTTCCGTTGGGTTCGTAGATCGGGCGATGCTGATAGTCGAGGGTAAACTTGCTACTGTGGCCATTCAGAAACCAGTTTACGCCTACATTCCAGACCGCGATGGGCTTGTCGAATCGCTGGTAGTTGCCCGACATCAAGGATGCATACGGCATGAGCGAACCGTTACCTTCACCGAAGAGGTCTCGCTTCAACAGGTACCCGATCTGAGCGTAAATGACCTGCCCGGTGCCAAACATGGGAAACGCATTGCCTTGGCTGTTGGCCGGCATCGTTGTAATGGACTGGCCGTTGGCGGGATTCATGATACCCAAGTAGCGTACGTACCCCGGTCCAAAGTTGTAATCAAAATAGCCGAGGTAGGCCGATAGGGCCGTTCCTTTCTCGGCATTTACCGGTGCATCATAGAACGCGGCCACGGACCATAGTTTCATATCGTGGAAGGTATTGGTTGTACCATCACCTGTCCACATGGCGCTGCGCTGACGGATGAACCCGGCTTCGAGGTTGAAGACCTTCTTCTTACCCAGGTATGTACCTGTCATGTAAGGTGTAACGTGCTGCTCCTTATCAAAGAAGTTCCACATGAAGAAGCCCTGGTACTGGAGTTCATGGCCCACTTGCGCAAACGACGCGTTGGGACTGGCTGCCACAGTCACTGGTGTCGATACCGTTCCGTTGGTGGTAATCGGGAATGGATCACTTAGGACAACACGATAGTCCAGGCGACCGATCTGTCCACGGGCAAAGACGCTCAGTTTGCGTGAGAACTCATCCGTCTGGTCCACGGTAGCTTGTGCAAAGATCGGCACATCCATGGTCATGATGGTGCCAATGCTGGGCTGACTGAAGCGTGACAAACCGTTGGCGATGGTCAGGCCGCCACCAAGTACCAGTGCCTCGTTCGTTTTGCTGACTTTATATTCCAGTAGGGCATCGTGGAAAAAGGCTACGAGCTTCCGGTTGCCGGCATTGTTAGCCAGGTAATTGAAATTGTTCATCCCGTGCTGGAAGTAAAAGAAGACATGGTCGGTAAGTTGTCCGTAGAATTGAAAGCGCGTCCGGCGCAAGCCGATATCAAAAGTCGAGGTGGATGGCTCGCTCATGACAAGCGAGCCTGGGTTGCTTTCGTTTTGCCGCAGCCAAAGCTGGTTTAGCAGGGTGAGCTTTACATAGTGCGATCCCGAGTGATTCAACGCAAACCGCAACTCCTTTGATTCTGGGAGTGTGTCCTGGGTCTGTCCGCCAGCCAACGTAGACAGTAGCCCAATGACTGCTGTGGCGATGCTCTTTCTGATCATATCGTTGTAAAATTAGGCGATCTGCCCCTTCTCCTGCATAATCACTTGAAGAAAATCCTCAGCAAATTTTTCGACATACAAGATCTCATCGGTCTGCAGCAAGTCGCGCTTTTTGTAGAAAAGCAGTTTGTTCTTGTGACACTCGATATGAATATTTTCCCGGCTCTCAAGAAACTTCAGGATCCCTTCAGTAAAGAACTCGCGGATCTTGTCTTCCCGCTCACCTTGGAGGTAGTACTTTTTGGAAAAGCCAGGATGGTCAGAAAAGTCAATATCTCTTGTTCCAGCCAGCTCCGAAAATTTGGTGAGCAGGCCTTCTGGTTCAAGCGCAAACTCGGGTATAGGTAAATCGATTTCCGTAATGAGAACGAGCGTGAGTTGAGACTCCACCGTTGACGACATGGCGCCTGCACTCAGTGTAACGTCAGACACGCTGATACGCCCCTGTTCCAGGAATTTCTCCAGGATGTTCTCTTCAAAGTTGATCTTTAGCCCGCGCTGAACAGGAAAATTCTTGTACTTCATTGCGCTGCGTACTTTCTGCGGAAAGAAGGTGTATTCATTGCTTTCAGCGAATGAACGAAGGTCCATCTGTCGGGGACTGAGCTTGATTTCAAATTTCGTCCGGGCATCAGGGTCAAACTTCCTGGTAGCAAAAGGATGACTGGAGAAAGCTTTAAAGTTATCAAAGCCTTGGATTGCCACCGTGCCACCGGTATGATGATACTCCTCTTCGAAATGGTGAAGCGCTTCCATAAACGAGTGGTCGACGATGCGAGCGTCCTCAAATGCCATACTCACCCTTTTACCGGGCTTCATTGTACGCCAAAGTTTCTTATATCCAATGAGGTTGGAGAAGATGGCCGAATCCTTGACTTTGACCTGATAGTCATTCTGACCTTCATAGAATTCATAACGTGCCTTGAACAGACTGCGCAGCGGCGCACCATTGAGAATGTGGAAGAAGAATTTCATCGCAATACCGGCCGCGATGCCAACGAGCAGATCGGTGGCTACTGTCACGATAATGGTCGTCACGAAAATGATCAGCTGCTCGGACCCGATCTTATAGGTCTTGAAGAATTCGTTTGGAGAGGCCAGGCGATAACCTACTGAAATGAGCAGTGCGGCCAGAGCCGTATTTGGAATCATTTCGATCACCGGAATGAACGCGATCATGGCTACCAGCAGGAAGAAACCGTGGAAAAAGTTCGCCCACCTCGTGCGTCCGCCAAATGCGATGTTCGCCGAGCTACGTGCCACTTCAGAGATCATGGGAAGTCCGCCAAGCAAGCTGGAGACGCCATTACCAATGCCCACAGCTACGAGATCCTTGTTGGGGTTGGATATTCGTTTGTATGGATCCAGCCCGTCGATGGCTTTTACTGTTAGCAGGGACTCAAGACTATTGACAAATAGAAACATGACAACATACTTCCAAAAGACAAATGAACCGATGGCGGAGAAATCAGCACTGAATCCAACAGTTCCCCAGAAGTCACCGATTTTCACCATGTCAAATGCAGGCTCGGTGTGTTTGAAGTCCATGATCAGGGCCAGCGGAATTGTGACCAGCAACACAATCATAGGCGGCGGCAATTTCTTGGCCAGCGGAAATTTCAGCATGGGCATGCCGAAAATGATGATCAGCGAGATCAATCCGACGAAGGTTACCCGTGGATCTTCATTCATGATGGAATGCGGGATCATCTCATAAAGCGCAATGGGCTCGAGGCCTTTCAACGTAGCCGGATCAATGCCCAGCAGTATGTGGATCTGTTTTGAGAAGATAATCAACCCGATGGCCGCCAGCATGCCGTGAACGGCCGAGTGCGGGAAGAAATCGCTGAGTGACCCCAGCTTCATAAAGCCCAGGCCAATTTGAATCAGGGATGCAACTACAATAACTCCCAAAGTCAATTGCCATCCCTGCGTGCCGCCACCCAATTCTGTGACTGCTCCGGCACAGATGGTAATCAACCCGGCAGCGGGGCCCTTTATGGTCATTCGGGAGCCGGCGAAAAAACTCACCAGAAGACCGCCGACCATTGCCGTCAAGACACCCATCGCGGGAGGGAACTCGCTGGCTTTAGCAATGCCCAGGCTGAGGGGCAGTGCAAGCAGGAAGACCAGGAAGCCAGACATGGCATCGGAGCGCCAGTTCTGCTTCAGACCATCAAGACCATCTTTAGGAATTTCGGTTGTCATAGCTATTGACGTTGATGTTAATTCTTTTGTTTTCTTATCAGTTCAAGAACACCGTTGACAAACGTCAGCGGGTGAGGGGGATTACCGGGAACATAAAGATCGATGGGATACTTTTCAAGGAAGCTACGGTCCAACGCCTTGCTTCCTGCAAATATTCCTCCGCTGATGGCGTCGGAGCCTACGAGGATAATCATCTTCGGAGATGGGACAGCGTCATAGCAAATCTGTGTTGCTTCCGCCATGTTCTCACTAATGGGTCCAGTGATCACAATACCATCACAGTGTCGGGGTGAAGCAAGAAATTCAATCCCAAACCTGCCCATATCGAAATTTGGATTACCACAGGCGTTTAGTTCTGCTTCATCGGCATTGGAGCCACCTGCAGATATTTCCCGGAGTTTTAATGAGCGGCCAAACATCGACCGAATTTCCGCACGGATTTTTGATTCGTCCAACAAGATGGGAGAGACATCTCCTTCCCGGATGATCAGGCGCTCACGCACATTGGTGGCGATCTTGTAATCAGTGGTGAAGGTGATCTTCTTGGGGTAGGCAAACGCACACTCGCCGCACATGACACACTTGCCCATGTCAATGCTGACCGGTGCTTTCCCAATTGCGCCCGTCGGACAAAGGGACGCAAGCACCCCCTCGTCGACGCGCTCAAGGGAGATCGCTGGCCGCCCTTTAAAGGGGCCTGGCACATTTGGCTTGGTGACATCCGGGATAAATTGCTTTCCAAGCCGGTTTAGAATTTGTACTTCTGGAAGTATCCTCATCGTTTCTTTATTATCGGTTAAAGGTCAAAGCCACAATAGCTCAGGTTATAACTCTTGTTGTTTATTGGGAAATCAGAGATTTCCAGGTCCCTTAAACTCAGGGCCAGCGCAAGCCAGTTGTGGAATGAAGGGTCCTTGATTTTATAGTGAGCCACCGCACCCGTATCGCCGGTAACGGCACAATGACAGATCTCTCCGCGCCATCCTTCCACGAGCGATACACAAAGCGCATTGGGTGTCAACTTTAATTCCTGTTCCGGGGTAGGGGATGGCGATGGGGTCGAAACTCCCGACCGCCTGGACAGATCCCGAACGAACCGAACGGAGTCGCGAACTTCATTGTTGCGGATCAACATTCGTGCCCATACGTCACCTTGTTCAAGGGTCTGTGAGTCGATGGTGTATTTTTTATACGTTGCGAAGGGATGCGTCTGCCGAATGTCAGAGCGAATCCCTGTTACCCGCGCTGCCATTCCGACGGCGCCAATTAGCCTCATTTGTTTTTCGGTGACCTTGCCAATGCCTTCTGCCCGCATCAGGAAACTGGGCAAGGAAAATAAACGGTCGGCCATCGGTTCGAGTGTGGCTTCAATCTTATTGAGTAAGTCACCAAGTTTACCAACTAGTTCTGGAGTAAACGGATAGTGCGTGCCGCCAACGCGGTTAACGCCCTTGCCAAAGCGGTTGCCGCACCAGGTCTGCATGTAATTAATGACCGGGGTTCGCAGGGTTCCAAACACTGAAGAGGCCAATTGATAAGCCATGCCGATGTTTACGTTTCCCAGGTCGCCGATGTGCATGGCAATCCGCTCGAGCTCGAGGGCCATGGTACGTTCCAGTTCGAGTTGTTCCGAAACGGAGATATTGCCCAATGACTCCATCAGGCTTACAAAGGCCAGGGAGTGACCGATAGCCGTATCACCCGCTATTGATTCTGAGAGTATCGTGCGCTGAAGCAGCCTTGATTTCTCCAGGAAGAGTGCCTCGATTCCCCTGTGCTGCCAGCCCAGTTGAATTTCCAGGTGAAGTACATTTTCTCCGTTGCACAGAAAACGGAAGTGACCGGGCTCAATGACCCCCGCATGGATAGGTCCGACGCCGACTTCATGAAGTTCTCCGCCATCGATGCGGTAGAAGGGATAGTTGTTGATGATGTTTGAGCGGTCAGCACGGTTCCAGGCATACCGCACAGGTTTTGGCCATGGATGATACATGAACTCAATCCCGAAGTTCTCCGAGATTTCTCGTTCATAGATATGCATGGCATAATGTGTTTTTGACAATGCGGCAAGGCGTGGCGGCGGTGTGCTCTCAAGGAGACTTGAAAAGACTTTAATGGTATGATTCACGTCGTCGGCGATGCAGCAGATGAGCCTGAACTGTGAGCCGGTCCGATAGGCATAGTTGTTCACGCAATGGTGACCTACTTGGTTGAGGAGGTTGTCCGCTACAATGAAATAATCATGGTAAGGCATGGTAGGCAGATCCTGGAGGGGAAGGGTCCCCTGATTCTTCAGGGTAGCAAAGTTTTCCAGTATGTTCATAGCGGTAGCGCCTGTATGGCTTGTTCGATATTTCTTACAATGAAGTCTGGGCGAAATAGCCCTATGTAAAATACGGCGAGAATCAATCCCAGTTGAAGGATGGATTCATATGGAGAAGCGCCGCTGGTGTTAATCTTGGCAAGCGGTTTCTTCAGGAAGATGATTCCAAGAAGCCGGACCGCCAGCCCATAAATTATAGCGAGCACCAGAATCAGAATGAGGACGGCAAGCCACCAGAAGTTCTTTGCCACGAGTGCCTGGAACATCATCAATTCGGTAATAAGCATTCCCGATGGCGGCATTGCAATAATGGAGAGGAAGCCAAGCAGCAATACGAGACCACCCAGCGGATTGACCCTGAGGTAACTGCCAATTTCATCATCCATTTTGCTGCCGTATATCCGGTGCATTTGAGACACCTGAAAAAACAGGCTTGATTTCGCGAAGGAGTGCATAATCAGGTGAAGCACAGCGGCGAAGTAGCCAACTCCACCACAAGAAAAAGCGATAATCACCAGTGATGCATGCTCCATGCTGGAATAGGCAAACAGGCGCTTGATATTCTTGACTTTTAGTAGATAGGCTGCCGCAAAGAAAAGTGAAACCATGCCGGTGATCATCAGGAGTTTGTTCATCCAGGGCAGAATGGCTGTTCCGGAAAAGGCATCATAAAAGCGGTAAATGGCGACGAACCCAGCATTCATCAAGACACTTGAAAGGCTTGCCCCGACTTGAGAAGGCGATGCGTCTTTGGCATCGATGTCCACGTTAAACAAGGGAACCAATCCCATCTTCACGCTGAAACCTGTAAGCACGAGCAGGAAGCAGGCCTGAAGCCAAACGGGGTTGAGTCGTCCAGCTTCTGCCTTAATGGCGACAAATGTGAAGTCAATATGGCCTACTTTATGAGCAGCAAGCCCGAGGAAGAGGATTCCGGCAAAGGCAATGGCAATACCGATCGAGCAAACAAAGAGGTATTTCCACGTTGCTTCAAGCGAGCTTTGATTGCGGTTGTGATAGATGAGGACTGAGGCACCGAGTGTTGTTGCTTCCATGAAGGCCCAGAGGGTACCGAAGTGTGACGTGAAAAGTACGCCCACGATTGCGCCGGTGAAGAAGATTGTGCCCGCATTGTGCAATGCTACGGTACTGGCAACAACATCCCGATCTTTTACAAACTTGAGGTAGTGAATCGCTGAAAAGAGGCTGACGATGATGAGCACGACAAAGAAGATCATGCCGAGTCTGTCGGCAAAAAAGAATTCGCCGTAGGTATCTCCGATGTGACCCGACAACGAAATTCCGAGCATCACCAAAACACCAACATACAGGAAAACTAGCGCATGACTAAAGAGAATACTCCTTACAAAGTAGGCCGTGATCGTAAGTAGAACCGTGATTGACAAGAAAAGCAAGAAATCCATCCGATCAGTCTTTTAGTTGTGACAATTGAGAAATGTCTGTGTTCTGAAAATAATCTTTCAGCTTGTTGAAGAAGATGCCCATGATCAGCACGCTGGTGAAAATGTCGAGTAGAATGGCCGCGTTGACAAACATGGGCATCTCTGAACCCAGGGCTAGGGAAAGCAGGAAGATGCCATTTTCAATAACCAGATAAGCGATCAGGTGCGTCACCAGGTCGCGGTTATTGATGGCGATGAACAGGCCGATGAGGATCGATGAAGTGGCTGCAGTAAAATATTTCACGTCCAGGTATTCATCGTGCATTTCGTGAGAGGTAATGAAACTGAGCACGATGATCACGAGGGCAATGAAAACGGAATAGTATCCTTTTACCGGGCTGTTTTGGTGGCGGTGTGTTCTTCCTTTCGTAATCCGAAGAAGGAAGATGGGAACGAAGATGGCCTTGAAAATCAGCGTTTCCAGCAGGATGAAAAGGAGTTGAACCACTTTGATCTCGTGCAGTTCGAGCAGCGCCAGCCCAAACAGCAGGATACCCTGCAGGCCCATGAGCGGATAATAACTTTTCACCATCTCCACCTTGGCCAGGTAGATCAGTGTGATGATGAATAGAATGATAACAAAATTGATCATGGCGCTAGATTTTATTATTGAGTATGATGATCACGAAAATGAGGATCATGGAGATGGCGGAGATGGAAAGAATGTACTGGGCATTCATCGCCATCTTGTTGCGTGCACGGAATGATTCGAGGTATCCGATCCCGACGGCAAAACCTACCTGGAGAAGAAAATAGACAAGGATCTGAAGACCGAGGTCCCAGCTTTGCGGGATAAAACAGTTGGCGCTGAGCGTACTGAAAAGCACAAACTTGATGTTGTTGGCGATCTTGATCAGCGCGAGATCAAAACCACTGTGGTCAAGCACCATCACTTCGTGAACCATAGTAAGTTCCAGGTGCGTCAACGGGTCATCGATCGGGAGACGACTGGTTTCAACAAGGGTAATGTTGGCCAAAACAAACCCTGCAATAATGGCGATGATAATGGAAAAATAGTCCTGATAGTGAAGGTTGATGAATATTTCGTTGAAAGATGTATAACCTGTATACATAGCCAGGGATCCCATCAGGATGAAGAAAGCCGGCTCAGCCAGGAGCGAATAGAACGCCTCTCGATTGGCGCCCATGCCTTCAAACCCGCTGGACACATCGAGTGCGCTGATGATAATGAAGAATCTCCCCAATCCCAGAATATAAGCGAACATGACAAAGTCACCCGGAAAAGAAATGAGCGCCGGGTGTTGATCAAATGGAATGAAGAAGGCGGCAACTATTACAGATGCTAGGTAGATGGTGGCGCCAATTTGAAATACATAGCTTGATGACGTGCTATAGACGCTTCCCTTTTTTAGCAGACGAACAATGTCAAGCCAGGGCTGAAGAATGCCCGGGCCCTTGCGTCCGCTGAACAGGGCTTTCGTTTTTACAATGACGCCGGGAAAGAAGACACTGGCGAGAAGTATAACGCTAATGGCGAGCATATCAGATATAGTTTAAATAGGTTAAGAGCACGATAAGAATCATAAAGATGACCGGATACATGAGGTAGTGATGGATCATTCCCGTTTGCGCCCGCCCGGCCATGGGCAGATACTTGACTAGCATTCCGATGATGGTAGTCACCGTAGATTGCTCAACGCGATCGGCTGCGTGGGTATGAAAACTTCGCTTACCAGGGAATATTTCTTGTTCTCCAATCGCTTCAAATTCTTTATGAAAGGTGATGGCTGGTCTTGCTACCTCGATAAGGCTATCGGCATATGAGGTAGGTGTATACTGATGGCGGAAGTCTCCGGCGGAGTACCCGCATCCCCATGTGGGCCCAGCTGCCTTGATGGCCCGAGCCTGCTGCCAGGCGCGCAAGGCGTATACTCCCCCAATTGCACCCACCAGAATAAAATTGGTTAGCCCGATCGCTTTCAGTGTAGCGCCGCTCATGGTCAAAGCAGATGAGGTCGGATCCAGGTTGCTAAACAGGGACAGTGCACCGGCAAGGGGAGTGAGTACCAGGGTCGGAAAGAAGCCGATTGCTGAAATTGCCAACCCGAGCATAACCAGCGGAAGAATCATCATGAACTTCACCGGGTGCAGCGGGGCTGGATGAAATGACCTGCGAGAGCCAAGGAAAGAAAGCCCAAACGCTTTAGTGAAGCAGTAAAGGCAAAGGCCGCCGATTAGGACAAGGCTGACCAGTGCGGCAAGATCCGCCAGGGACATCCCGAAGCTTGCTGTTGTGAAATTCATCGCAATGCCTTGGTACATGAGAAACTCGGAGATGAATCCATTGAAGGGTGGAATTCCGCTGATGGCAATAGCCCCTACGAGGAACGCGATGGAAGTTGCCCGCAACTTGTTTACGATTCCTCCCAGTTCATCCATGTTGACGGTGCCGGTAGCGTAATAAATATTTCCTGTTGTGAAGAACAAGAGTGACTTGAATAGCGCATGATTGATGCAGTGAAGCAGTGCGCCAGCCATTCCCAGCACGGCAAGCGACTGATCGTGGCTGGCCATTCCAATGATCGACAAGCCAATTCCAATTCCGATGATGCCGATATTTTCCACGCTGTGGTAGGCCAACAGTTTCTTGAGATCATGTTGCATGATCGCCAGGATCACACCCACCAGGCCGGAAACAATTCCAACAATCAGCACGATGCTTCCAATTACTTTTTGGTCGGCGCTCAGGAATGTGGTAACGCGCAGGATTCCATAGATGCCCATCTTGATCATGACCCCGCTCATCACGCCGGATACATGTGAAGGAGCCGCGGGGTGTGCCTTGGGCAGCCAGGTGTGGAGCGGAATAAATCCCGCCTTGATACCGAACCCGGCAAAGAATATCAGGAATACTATTGTGTTTGAGTGGCTGGCAAAGTAAGGACCCAGTGCGTTAAATGACATCTCACCGGTTGCGTCCTTAACCATGAGGAATCCAAACATAATAAGGGCAAAACCAAAATGCATCTGAAGGAGGTAGTTGATACCGGTGCGAAGCGTTGATTCCTTTTGTCCTTCGAAGATCACCAGGATAAATGACGTCAGGGACATAAGTTCCCATGCCAGAAGGAAACTTAGGCCGTCTTCCATGGCCGTGACGAGTACCATCGAGACATTCAACCAGAGGAAGCTGAAAAGATGGAGAGAAATAATCACTGACCGTTTCTTCTGGATATACGGTTTGAGATATCCCCCCGCATACAACATGCCGGCTAGGCAAACAAAGTCGACGATGAGGATGAAGAAGGCGCTGAGTTTGTCAATGGTCATCGTGATCTCGCCACTCCATGTAGAAATACCCAGGGGTACGATCACAGGTCCTTCCGTCAGGAACGCCTCCAGTGCCCACGAGGCAGTCGAAGCGATCAGGAGTACCTGAAGAAACAACGCGACTCCATACTTCATTCTCTTCGGCACCTGGAATAGTGCGAAGGAAAGCAAGATTGAAGCATGGAATAGTGTGATCATGATGTAAGTTGGTTCATAGAATACCAAATCGGGTTAGAAGAGCAATGATCAACAGGAAGCAAAGGGGATAAATCAAATAATGACCAATTTTCCCGGTTTGCGCCCATCCAATTCCTGCCATGCGTTGAAGGACATTTTGAACTGGCTTCATCACGATCTCTTCTTCAACCAGGTCTTTTGTTTCCGTAGAGAAACTTCTTGGTGTTGGAAATATCTCGTTTTCTTTGATCGGCGTGTAGGATTGACTCGTCGCAACTGCGGGGCCTGATAATTCCCTAATGTAATGGGAGTATGAGGTAGCCGTGTATTGATGCCTGGCGTCTCCGGCTGAATATCCGCAACCCCATGTGGGACCATAATCTGGATTCACTTGTTGGGCAAGCCTCCTCGCCAGAAAAACAGCGACTGCTACACAGATCAGGATGGCGTTGATCGCGCTGATATTGCCAAAGGAAGGAAGTGTTTGTGCAATTAAGGTCGGCTGTACGTTGATATGGTTGAACAGTATGCCTATATCAGCGATGCGCGATACACTCCAGGGTGAAAAAAGGGCAAGAAGCAGAATTCCTAACACGCTGATCATGCTTGGAATCCGCATGATGAGCGGGACTTCCTGGGCATGAAGCACACTCCGTGAACTGCCGAGAAAGGTAATGCCGAAGGCTTTGGTAAACGAGTATATGGATAAACTCCCAACAACGACTAAAGTTAGGATCACGGCGAGAAAGATCATTGACATGACAAAGTCCGATGTTCCTAATCCCTGGAGCACACCTGAATACATCAGGAATTCTGAAATAAATCCGTTAAAGGGAGGAATCGCACTGATGGACATGGCACCAACGAGAAACAGACCCCCGGATACGGGCATGGCCTTCATCAATCCACCCAGTTTGTTCATGTCTCGCGTGTGCGTGGAATAATAGACATTGCCCGCCGTGAAGAATAGCATTGACTTATATAAGGAATGGTTGAGAATGTGCAGCAGTGAGCCGGCCAGGGCCAGTGCTGTGAGCATAGGGTTTCCGAAATGATGTCCCAGAATCGCAATACCCATGCCGACACCGATGATTCCAATATTTTCAATACTGGAATAGGCAAGTAGTTTCTTGAGATCACGCTGCATGGAGGCCAGGAGGATTCCGCCAATACTGGTCACCAGGGAGAAGAAGAGAACGATCAGTCCGATAGTCAGGAAATCAGATTGTATGTCCATGAGCACGCGGAGGATTCCATAAATCCCCATCTTGATCATTACACCCGACATGACGCCGGAAACGGATGACGGTGCGGCTGGATGGGCATGAGGCAACCAGGTATGCATCGGGATAAATCCAGCCTTGATGCCAAATCCTGCGAACAGCACGAGAAAGATGATCCAATTGGTATGGGTAGCGAAGTAGGGAGCGAGCCCATCAAAACCAAAATGACCGGTAACTTGAGAGACCCAGAGAAATCCAAGCAGCAGGAAGGTAAACCCAGCGTGCATTTGGATGAGATACTTGATTCCCGTCTTGAGATTTTCTTCGTCCTCCCCGTCAAAAATCACCAACAGAAACGAACTCATCGACATGACTTCCCAGGCCATGAGGAAAGCAAACCCTTCTCGCAACATGACCACGTGGAGCATTGAGGCATGAAGGGCCAGGAAAGCCCAGGCATGCAGAGAAAGCGCGACCGTACTTTTTGAGGACTGGTAGGGCTTTAGATACCCGGCACCGTACAGAGCACCAGTCAGGGAAACGATATTGATGATAAGGATGAAGAACGCACTCAGCCTGTCGATGATCAGAAGCGGAGTTCCACCCCAAAAGGGGATTCCGAGGTCAAGCAACAGCGGTTGGCTCGTCTGCCAGGAGGTTAACGCCCAGGAGGTGGTGATGATCGCCAGAGTGATCTGTAGCGCAATGCCTCCATACGACTTCAACCTTACCGGTAGGAAGAACAGGAGTGGGGACAAGAGAATGACAGCTTTGAAAATAAAAATTGAATCCATAAAGAAAACCGGGATAGAAAAATTGACAAGCGAACCTGTTAATCAACAGATCACACTACGCAATCCCGGAATTCAAATAAGAAAAGAGCAGTAAAAGGTGTAGATCGGAAGCGATCGTTGAAAAGTAGTGCTTTCACAACTATCCGGAATCTTGCTAATGGCAACCTGGGAAAAGTGGTGAGCGTAAACCAGTTCGCGGACTAAGGAAGGTGTGAAATCCTCTTTCCCGTCGCGCTCTTCGTTTTCTTCGGCCAACAAGCTAAACAACGTGTTTATGTTTTGCTCGGTAAGTTTATGCTCATGGGAAGCAACGGCCGAATCATCAGAAAATGTTGATGCCAAAGACACCTGTTCTGAGAAGAACAGGAGCAGTAAGGCTGCTGTAAGAACCTGACGGATTCGAATCGACATATTTGGATTAAGCACAAAGATTCAACAAAAGCTCCTTGGTTTCCAAATCGAGGTCTTTGGCCTCGATAGGCTTCATTTGGAGAATCTATTCATAAAACGCATTAACTGATTGATTTCTTACTTTTTTATGGCTGGAAAGTTTGAAATGCAGCAACCCAACCGGGGATTTCATTATTAACCCGTGAAGGCCCGGGGTAAAAACTAATTACCGCATCACGTGGTCCTGTTCATCAGGTAGACCAGCGCCAGCACGTAGCCTTGCAAGCCAAACCCGGAGATAAGACCGGCACAGTTGGAAGTGATCAGGCTGCGGTGGCGGAATTCCTCACGGGCATAGATGTTGGAGATGTGAACTTCCACTACCGGTGCCGTGATGGCGCCGATGGAATCATGGATGGCCACCGAAGTATGGGTATATGCGCCGGCGTTCAAAATAATACCATCATACGAAAAGCCGACGTCCTGAAGTTGGTTGATAATTTCTCCCTCGATATTGGATTGAAAATAGTAAAGTTCCACCTGGGGGAAGCTTTGCATCAAGGTCTTGAAGAATGCCTCAAATGACTGCGTACCGTATACTTCCGGCTCCCGTTTGCCCAACAAGTTAAGGTTGGGACCGTTGATGATTTGAATTTTCATGATCCGGTTTTTTTGTGCTTGATAGGCAAGTAGAAGAAGACGTCGTGGATTGTTTTCCGAATGGTATAATCCATGTCGGTAGTGTGGTCAAGGTCCTTGGTTCCCCATCCTCTCCAGAGAAGTTTGTGTGTCTTCAAGTCATACATTTCGATAATAAGCGTACCCTGCTTGTAGTAATTGGCAGTAACTTCGCCTTCTACAATCGGAACTGACCCGCCGGCATAGTACCCGGGACCTCCGTAATATCCAGGATAGCCGACACCCACACCAACGCTCACAGAGGCTGACTGCCTGTAACGCACATGATCCTCCAGACGCGTATCAAAAATAAAAACGGCTTCAGGACTATGGGTGTCAACCACCATTCCTTTTTTCTGCAGCTCCATGTCAGACGCTTGCTGGATGGTCCCCGCATAAAGCTTATCGTCGCGATAGTGGTTCAGGGTCGTATCGCCAGGACCTATCCAGGCATAGGATTTATAGCCTTTGAGGTCTACACCTTTAGATGTGAAGGACGAAGTCTTGACCGCTCCGCAAGAGGCCAACAATGTGGCTGATATGAGGAGAAATACTATTGATTTGATGGGCATGATATTGGTCCGGTTAGCGATCTTTACAAATGTCGCCAATTATTCAAGTTGACGAAATGCGATGACAAAGAAATCGTGGGACATGGACGTGCGCGACTTTGGCAACTACCTGAAGTTGGAAAGGTCGTTATCGCCCAATTCCGTGGAGGCCTATATCCGCGATATGCAGAAGTTGTCACAGTTTGTGGAATTGACACATACGGGGGTTCGTCCGGAAGCGATTACGTACAAGCAACTGCAGGGGTTTCTCAAGTACCTCAACGAGCTGGGCATGGGCGCTCACAGCCAGGCCCGAATCCTCTCTGGCGTCAAGGGGTTCTTTAAATATCTTCTGTTTGAGGAGCGGATCGACAAGGATCCGACGGCTCTATTGGAAGGCCCGCGTCTGGGTCGCAAACTTCCCGACACACTCGATTACCTGGAGATCGTCAAGATGCTGGAGGCTATCGACTTGTCGAAACCCGAAGGCGGGCGCAACCGGGCTATGCTTGAAATCTTGTACAGTTCGGGTCTCCGCGTTTCTGAACTTGTTGAACTTAAACGGGCAAATATTTACTTTGACCTCGGCTTCCTGCGGGTGGTGGGAAAAGGCAATAAAGAGCGACTTGTCCCGATCGGACGGGATGCCATGAAGTTCCTAAAAATTTACCTGGAGGAAATCCGGGTTCATGTCCCAGTTCAAAAGGGCTTTGAAGGATACGTCTTTCTGAACAGGGCAGGCCGAAAGATCTCACGGGTGTCTATTTTTCTTATCATTAAGAGTCTGGGTGCAAAAATTGGATTGAAGAAAAGCATCAGCCCTCATACCTTTCGCCATTCGTTTGCCACACACCTGATTGAAGGTGGTGCTGATCTCCGCGCGGTTCAGGAGATGCTAGGGCACGAGTCAATAACGACTACTGAAATCTACACCCACCTGGACCGGGATTATCTCAAACAGGTGATCCGGGATTTTCATCCTCGACATTAGCCATAAGTCCCGAGTTTTTTTGTTTCTCATACCACCAAAGCAAGGTTCCGTTTCATACCTTTGCCCTATGCGTTTATTGATAGTCTTTTTGCTGTGTTTAGCTTCATGCACCGTCATTGCTCAGGACATCAATGTCGAATACGACAAGAACCGGGATCTTTCACGATATACGACATTCACCATTGGTGAGGGGGAAGTTATCACGCCCAAGGATCGTCGCACCGGGAGGGAGCCGTCATTGCATAAGTGGGTGAAAGAGGCGGTTGCCAATGAACTCATCGGGAAAGGCCTCCAGCAGTTAGATTCTGCCGGCGATCTCCTGGCAACGTATGTTATTGGAACGCAGGAGCGGACCGACTATAGTCAGCTGGGACCCCTGGGAACATCTCCGGGCAACAGCAGCCAAACCTGGTCACGGGATTATCAAATGGGAAATATGGTGATTGACCTCAACGACAAGAACAGGAATCTCATTTGGCGTGTCAATGCGACCACCAATGCGGCCGCAATGGACATTGAGCAATTGATCGACCAGGTTGTCTCGGCTGGCTTCAAGAAGTTTTCGCTGAAGCCGAAAAAAGTCAAGAAGAAGAAATAGATTATAATGAGTTGGTGATTTAGTGATTTGGCGATGTGGATCAGTCTTAATCAAACGCTTAATCACCTTTCACCAAATAGCTAGATGTACAAATTACTCATTCGGCCGTTGCTGTTTCTGCTCAACCCGGAGCGCGCTCATCATTTCACCTTTGGTTTCCTTCGGTTTGTTTCCGGAATTCCTGGAGTGAAGTCCATGCTTCGTGCCATATATCAAGTCAATGACCCGCGGCTGGAGCGGAAAATCCTGGGACTCACTTTCCGAAACCCCATTGGACTTGCCGCCGGCTTCGACAAAGATGCCCGACTTATCGATGAACTCGCGTGCTTTGGTTTTGGGTTCATAGAAATTGGTACACTTACGCCCTCGCCACAACCGGGCAATGAGAAGCCCCGGCTTTTTCGATTGCCTGCTGACCAGGCGCTTATCAACCGAATGGGATTCAACAACGACGGAGCTGCGGCAGCTGTTGAGCAGTTGCGGAAGAGGACTTCGAACGTAATTGTCGGTGGAAATATTGGTAAGAGCAAAGCAACACCACTTGACCATGCCGAGGATGACTATGCGAAGTGCATGGAGGTATTGTACCCCTTCGTGGATTATTTTGTCGTAAACGTGAGTTCACCCAATACTCCCGGGCTTCGTGAATTGCAGGAGAAAGAACCCTTGAAGAAATTATTGCTGCGTGTTAAATCCATTAGCAAGGGAAAAGACAAGCCGAAACCCATATTACTCAAGATAGCCCCTGACCTGACGAGAGAACAACTGGATGATGTCATTACTATTCTTCAGGAGACTGGCACTGACGGGGTCATTGCCACGAACACGACCATTTCTCGTGAGGGACTAGTCACTCCGGGTAATGAGGTGGCCGCCATGGGTTCAGGCGGCGTGAGCGGTAGGCCCGTGCGACAGCGATCGACGGAAGTCATTCGTTATCTTCGACAGAAGCTCGGAAAGGAATTTCCGATCATTGGCGTGGGCGGAATCATGACGCCGGAAGATGCTGTTGAAAAGCTTGAGGCGGGTGCCGATCTTATTCAGCTCTATACGGGTTTTGTATATGCTGGGCCGGGGTTTGTGCGTCGGATCAACAAAGGTGTCCTACACCTTAAGGTGTAGGACACCTTTGTTCGGAAAACCGTCAGCCAGTTCGCCTCATGATATCCTTTCAGCGGATACCTTGCGATATGCGGTTGACTGAGGGAGGAATCTACCATGTATTCAACAGGGGAAATAATCGGACGGTAATCTTTCCCCGACGACAGAATTACCTGTATTTTTTAGAAGGCGTTCAAAAGTACATCAAACAGCATTGCGACATCCTCGCCTGGTACCTAATGCCCAATCATTTTCATTTCCTTGTGCATGCAAACGAATTCTCGACGCCAATAATCAAAGATGGAAGCTTTGAGCGCCAGCGGTTCTCCCAGGGCATCAAACAACTATTGAGTTCCTACGCCAAAGCGATCAATAAGCAAGAAGGGCGAACAGGCAGCTTATTTCAGCAAAAGACAAAATGTGTCCATGTCAACGATCCGGATCACGAATATTCACTGACTGCCTTCCACTATGTACATCAGAATCCGCTACAAGCCGGACTGGTGGACCGGATGGAGGACTGGGAATTCAGTTCCTTCCGGGAATATATGGGTGAAGGAACAGTCAATCTTTGCAACCAGGACCTTGCTAAGCAACTGTTGGATCTGGATATGAACCGGTTTTACGATGAAGCCTACCGGGTGCGGGAGTTGTCCTACACATGTCAGGTGTAGGATGAATCAGCCTTTGGGTACCCTTTGCAGTTTGAATTTCAAATGATTTCCATAGTACAACTCGTCAAATAGCGCATTGTCGAGAAAGGGTCCAGGAAAGGGTGGTCTTTCTTAAGCGCACCGGGTGTCCTACACCTTAAGGAGTAGGACACCCAATACAGGCAACCGTCATCCCCGTTGCGCCTGTGCCTGCCTTTCAGCAATTCGGCGTGGCACCCCCTCTCTTCTTTGAATTGAGGGGCAGGTGGTGAGTTAGCAGTCTGTTGGACCTGTATTGGAATCGGTTCCATGATGAGCCCCTGCCGGATGAGGGAGTTGTCCTACACCTTAAGGTGTAGGACACTTGATGATCACCGTTCACGGAACCTGCAGTTCCTTCGGTATTATCAATGGCTTCAACTTCAGGTGATTCCCCTCCCAGAGCTCCTCAAACCCCGGCTCGTTGCGGATGGGGTCGAAGAGCGGGTGGTCTTTGAGAACGAGGGCCCAAGGTCCCATATAATCATTGGTCAGGGGATAGGGAATATTCTCATCCTTCCATTCTCTCAGTAACCTGAACGCCTCCTTGTTTTCACCAGCCAGCAAACAAGCCATGAGGTAGCCATTGTAATACCTCTTATAGAATAAGCCGCCGGCTAACTGCGACTTTATCCGGGCAAACTCCTCCTTCCATCCGGGTTCTTCCAGGGCCGCCTTGCAGACGGTAAGGTTAATCCAGAAAATGTTACCAACTTGCGAACCTTTCGTTCGGTTGTAGTTGAGTTCATGCCTTTTCTGCGCAGTCAAGAAGGAAATGCGGCTTGCCGCCGAATCGCCCATCAGCAGGAGCAATGTGGCGCTATCCATCGCCGCCTGTTTTATGTCATTTTTTTTGAAGCGTTGAAGATTGGATCGATACTGCCGCTTATAGAAACCAGTTAATTGCTCTTTGCAGAACATCAGATCTTTTTGACGGCCGACTCCGAACAATGGATCCGCAGACGCTTCAGCTTCCGTCGCCAAGGAGTCGAGTTTGTCCCATCTGTTTTCCAGAACGGCGTGGTTGAATGAGAAGACATAATAGTCTGCAACGAAACTGGTGTTCCTCAATTCCCTGATATAAGTGTACGCTTCCCGTGTCTGTCCATGAGCGAGAAGATCCAGGCCGAATTCGCGATACATACCCGGGCTGCCAAGTAGCGGATTTACTTTGGCTACCGCTGCATTCGTGTTAAGGTATTCCTGGTATTTGCCGAAGCGTCGGTACGCGAATCCTTTGCGAATTGTGGCGCCAACGTAGTATGGTGATCGTTTGAGTATGGCATCAAGTTGTTCTATAGCCAGGGCGTAATTTTTAAGCACAAAATAGCTGTGCAGGGCTTGCGCATGTTGAGTCTCTATGCTGGACTTGTCAATCCGGATCATTCGTTCAAGGGCTTTTAGGCCTGCCGCAAGTTGAAGGGTATCCCCCCCAACGTCGTAACTGTAGAAGTGGAAGGAGACTAGGGCGATAAGAGGACTGAGATACATCGAATCCTCTTGAAGGGAGCGGTGCAGGAGCCAGACAAGCGTGTCGGTCTCCTTTTTGTCCCTACTTGTGCCCGCATAATTTTGCGACGCTCTGTGGTATTCAAGGGCCTTGAGATTGTCAGTTCCCCTATGGGTTTCAAGTCCCTTGGAGACAACAAGTCCCACGTCGCGAACCACTTTGACAGCCACCTCTTGCTGGAGCTGAAAATAATCGTCAATTGTTCGCTCAAGGGTCTTGGTGTCCACGACAGCGCCCGTTACGGCATCGGTCAGTTGCGTCATGATCCTTAGCCGGTTTCCGTCCTTTTGAAGTGAGCCGCTGAGGACATACTGGACGTTCAACTTGCCATGAATCTCCGTGGGAGACCATCCAGCAAGCTGTGCCTTCCGTGCAGCTTCCGGGGCTATTACAAGCAGATTCTTTTGGAGATATAGCCGGCTTATAATCTCCGACTGAAATCCTTCGGCGAGAAATTCATACTTTGATTCGGCTTCCGAACCTACAAATTTGAACGGCGCACGACAATGGACTTCTCTTCGCCAGCGGGCAACCATTTTTCATAGTTCATCACGGCATAGCCAGCGAGCAGTAAGAGAAATATGGCCGCTAGTGATACGGCCGTCCCGGGCCGCCTCTGCTTTCCTTGCATCTCGCTCCTGTTTGGTACATTAAAACCATCGTTGGCCAGGGCAAAAACCTCCGCCGGCGTTGAAACATTTTTCAATTCAAAGCTGCCCAGCGCGACAATTTGAAATTCTGACTTGTTCTTGATTTCATCCGCCACCTTGTCGGAGAACAGGACGGAGCCTGCAACTCCTAACGTCTGAATCCGGGACGCCAAATTCACCGCATCACCAAAAATGTCTTCATTCTCAACGACCACCTCGCCCTGGTGAATCCCGATCCTTAGCTTAAACCCGCCGATTTGATTGCACTGCTTCTGAATCTTAATTGCAGCATTCAACGCATCGGAAACCGTAGGGAAACTTGCCAGGATACCATCGCCTAATTCCTTAACCAACTTGCCATGAAACTCCTGGATGACGGATTGATGAATAAGGAGATTTTGCTTCAGTGCCTCAAAGGCCCCCTTTTCATTCTTGGCCATTAACGCCGTGTACCCGACAATGTCGGTAAACATGATAGCGGCTAACTGGCGGGTTTGAGTCAAAGTAAAGGGTTTTGTTAAACAACTGGCTCACTTAAAGTTAAGCATTTGGTCGATTAAATCGATGTGTCCTACACCTTAAGGTGTAGGACACCCATTGTCTGGAAAACCGTCACCACTTTAATTCTGGGTATCCTGTCCGGCAAATACCTTGCACCATGCAACTGACTGAGGGAGGAATTTACCATGTATTTAATAGAGGAAATAACCGGGGAGTAATCTTTCCCCGACAACAGAATTACCAATATTTTTTAAAGGGTGTTGAAAAGTGTATCAAAGCGTATTGCGACATACTTGCCTGGTGCCTGATGCCAAATCATTTTCACTTTCTTGTGCACGCAAATAAATTTTCTACGCCAATGATCCAGGATGGAAGTTTTGGACGCCAGCGGTTCTCGCAGGGCATTAAACAGTTATTGAGTTCCTACGCCAAAGCCATCAATAAGCAAGAAGGGCGAACGGGGAGTCTTTTTCAACAGAAGACAAAGTGTGTCCATGTAAATGATTCTGAGCACGACTATTCATTGACGTCCTTCCACTATGTTCATCAAAATCCACTGCGAGCCGGATTAGTGGACAGGATGGAGGACTGGGAATTCAGTTCATTCCGGGAATATATGGGTGAAGGAAATGTTATGCTTTGTAACCTAGAGCTAGCCAGAGAACTGCTAGACCTGGATTTAAATCGGTTCTATGATGAAGCTTACCGGGTGCAAGAGGTGTCCTACACCTGTCAGGTGTAGGACACTCTATATTCTAATTGCCCGGCCTGAGCACTGCTATTTAAACTTCAGCACCCATGCCGGTAATTTGGGCAAATTTTCGAGCTTACCTTGCTTTACTACTTCCTTGGGTAATGTACCAGTTATCGATCGGCTGCCAGCGGACGGAGGTCCAAGATAGATAAAGGTATTAAAATCGGTTCCTGCTTTCTCGAAAGTGTGGACGAGTATGGGGTCAATGCCAGGAGGTTGAACATCCCACTTGTTTACGTTGACTTGCCCATAGAAACCATTGATAACGGTTGTGGCAGCATCATCGTTGTTTACGACTTCGATAAATGAAACAACAAAGTTCATCGGATCCTTTGACCCTTCGTAGTAATTGCAGCTCAAACCATAGGTGCCATCTGTTAATCCGGCTGTTGGCAGGAAGAAGAACTCAGGGGATACAAATGATGGTCGTGTGGACACTACATTTGTGAGCCCCAATGTGGATGAGGCATCCTCAGCCCACAGAAATAAGTCCATATCTACGTCAGTGTAGGTTTCTCCAGTACCAATACCCCATTCAAGCACGACCAAAAGACCGTCTTCCTGAGTTAAGCTAATTTCTATTTCATCTTCCCTGGTAATTTCAATATTTTCGTTATCCACTGTCTTGATAGTAATGATAATCGTTTCGGGCTCGGAGGGCTCCAATGAGAAATCGGAAAAGAGCTTGATCTCAATCTTACCTGTTGTTTCCCCTTTCGCAATGACCACTTCGAGGTAGTCGCTGGTAATTTCATAATCATAAGCTGAATTTGTCGCTGTCGCTGCAACTTTGTCTACAGCCGTTCCTTTCAGCGCATACCCGATCGTGATGTCTTCAGTAAATGCCTTGTCAAGAGATACAGTCGCTTCGATTGTCTTATCCGCCTCGTTGGCGGCTTGCGTTGCAGTCGAGAAGGAGAGTTTCGGCTTTACAAACGGTTCATCCTTGTTGCATGACGCCAGAATCAGACAAAATGAGGCTAACCATAAGAGCAGGGGCACGTACTTCTTGCGCATAGAATATGAATTTGTTCGAATTCTAAAATTAACACAAATCAATCACTTCAGGTATTTCGGTACTGCTTCAAATCACAGATTAGAGAAATAATCTTTAGTATTTCACCCATTTCTTCATGATTCGCCTTTCTCCTAACCCTATTTGCAGGATATACAAGCCGGATGCAAAATGTGTCGTTTCGACGCTTCGCTGAAGTGCAAACTCGTTTTTGAACATAGAATGCGGAGTCAATATACGCTCTCCCCATGCTGAAAATATCTGTATTTGAACTTCTCCGCGATAGGTTCCTTGAATGGAGATATGAAGATTGGTGCCTGGGTTAGGGAAAAGCTGAACTTCATCCTTTCCCTCAGTTAAGCCTGTTATGGTTTCGCTTACATAAATCGTTGTGGAGGCGGCCGCGTTACACAACTCCAGCCCGGATCCCGTAGCGGTATAGGTGGTTGTTTGTGTGGGGTGAACGATCAACTGCGGACCGGCGAAGGCCGATACTGATCCATCATCCGCATCCCAAACAAAGACACTGGCTCCGCGGCCATTAAGCACTACTTCCTGACCAGGGTACACAATCAATTCAGAAGCGGATACCTGGACGGAAGGATTTACCCCCACGACCGGCCTGATGTCCATTGCTATGTTTGCACCATAGGCGATCGTGAAGGGACTCCAAACGCCATTTGCATCTTGTACCCACGAAGTGGATGTTGTCGCCTCACCATTAGCGGAGGAAGTAATAGCCAGCACTTCTCCGCCCGCGTATCCTAGTTCAATCCCCACTTGATAGGGTCGGCTGAATACTGGTGTTTCACGATCAAACACGATATGGGTCGGACGATTATTATCTATGTCGTCTTGCACTTGCTTGAGCAGAACTGTTTTTCGCTCAACCACGGACCCTGGCCCGTTCTGCGGACCTCTCGCATTCCAGACAACCACTGTAACCGTTGCCTCTTCGTTAGGTGAATCGAGGTACCCAAAATTTACATCTACGCCACTGATGTATTCGTACCCCTGGGCGTTGATGAAGAATTCAGATATCGCTTTAGTGCCAGCGCTATTGTGACCAGTAAGGTATCCGGTGTAACTTCCAAAATCTGATAAAGGAATAATTGAGGCAGTATACGTAGGTTGATAATTTGTAGCCTCGCTGCAAAGACCATCTTCGGAGACGGTGATAAATCCAATTCGTTCAAGTGGAATGGATGGCCCCAATGAATTGGTTGCTGTTAGTGAAACAGTATAAATTCCAGGCGCCTCGTACTTTATTTTTGGATTTCGTAATGTGGATGAATTTGGGTTACCCCCCTCAAAAGTCCAATTCCAGGCATTGGGAAAGTTGGTGGACAAATCAGTGAAGCTGATCTGACCGCCCAGGAGCACAAGCTGTTTGTCAACTGCAAAGTTGGCCGTGGGCACGTCGGCTACGATCGGACTGCAGAGGTTTGCATCGATGAGTGTCTTTCGCCTGGGACTGAGGTCCATCACAGCGACCATGCGTGTCTTCTGGCCGTTGGTGAAAATGTTCATGCAGGCGTCATCGGAGTAGTCCATGTAGTTTTGAACCATGGCCGGAGTGAAGCCATCGCAGCTGAGTTTGCTGGTGGGGCAACCGCGGCTTTCATTAAGAACCACAGGCGTATCAAAAACAAAATCGCTGGCACATGGTCCGTCACCCCAAATGTGCCGCAGCCCAAGCCAGTGCCCGGTTTCGTGAGAAAGCGTTCTCCCCTTATTATAGGGGGGTGATTGACCGGGAAACCCTGAACCGAAGGATGAGTACTGGACGACAACACCATCCGTGGAGGCTGGCCCACCCACTTCATTGAGGCCGGACAAACCGGATTGATCAGGAAACTGCGCGTACCCGAGCAGGGAAGCATCTACACCCCCGAATCGAAGTGTCCATATATTATAGAATAAGTTGGGATTCCAAATCGTCGTTGGTTTCAGCTGACTTTCAATTTCGCTTCTGGTCCATGACGTTTTGCCTCCATTGTAACGGTGTATACCTGGTTCAGTCATGGCAATACCGTTTTCATCAACAGGCGACAAACAAAATTCAATTTCCACATCGGCCCCTGCAGGATGGGTGTTAAAGCCAGGGGTTCCCACCAGCTTGCGAAAGTCTTCATTCAACACCTGGAGTTGTGACTGTACCTGCGCCTGGCTAATATTAAGGCCCGAGCCTATGGGTTCACCGTTGTGAACAATGTGTACGATGATAGGTAGGTTTATGATGCCAGTAAAAAATTGCGATCCCCGGCTACGTGTCAGTTCTTCGATTTTCCGCTGGAGGCTCTGCTCAAATTCATCCAGTGTACCGCGCCTCGGAAATCTTGCCCTGTTGATGCTGTCCTGCTCCATCGTGGCGCAGGTGCGCGGAGGGGATGGCGATTGCGCCAAGCCGATTGAGATGGAGAAAGTGAATAAGAGAATGAGTTTAAAGCAAATCTTCATAACGTGCATTATTCTTCATCGATCGCATCAAAATGAACCCTATAACTAGAAGTGTTCTTCTCATCCAGAAAAATCTCAAGTTCCATTTTATTTCCTTTGACTTCTCTCACAATCATAGGCAGGCTCTGATCGGAGATGAAAAACGGAAGGATCATGGTTAAGGTCGCTGATGCATTGCTGAATGTCCATGTATCCTTGATCGTATCGGGTTCCTCCGGGGCTGTATCGCATTTATTATTGCCGGTTATCACTTCAAATGTATGCTCACTATTATTGTAGAAAATATACTCATCATCTGTGCCGCATCCGACCGTAAATGTGTCAACAATCTCACCATTGAGTGTTTCTTCCAGGAACGTCACTTTCCATGTTTTCTTGGTCTCCCCCGTAAATACTTTGGAGTAGGTATACGGTTGGGGATCAGTCTTCTCAGAACATGAAAAGCCAGATGTCGCAAGAAGGATAAGTAGGATGATTCTCTTCATTGCTTAATCCGGTATTAAGTTGATCGTAACCTGAGGTTGATTAATAAAATCAACCAGCGTAACGGTAAGGATGATCTTGCGGGTCACAGGATCCACCACCCCTGTTCCCCGGATGGTAGCCTGGTCTTCGTTGAGGTTTTCTTCCTCCTGATCAGGGATCGTAAGCGTATTGTCTCCATTATCAATGAACCGGAGATCCATGGCGACCGGAGAGTTGAAAACGCCAATGTTCCAGTTCGAAAGCAAGTAGACTTCGCAATCCGAACTGGTTAGGGTTACGGCATATGCGACAGGCCCTCTTTGCGCGATGTAGTCGCCGCCAAGGATACAATCGTCAAGGATGGTGAATACATATTTCTGGCCAATGGCACTTTCTCCCTGGCCAATCTGCAATCCGGCATTTGTGGACAGAAGCGTAAGGACCATATCCTGAGATCGAATGATGTTGTTTGCGTTATTGATCAGCTGCACCTCCAGAGTGCCAATGAATTCGCCTTTGGGAATGGTTACCTGTCCGGGCGTTGTCGTTGTGATTAAGAAGTCAATCCCTTCCCTTGCGCTGCCGCTGACATTGTATGAAATGACGATATCTTCCGCAGCAGCAGGCCCCGCATTGTGAACCTGAATGACGATCGGCTTGCTGTAACTTTCTTTAAGGGTAATGCTCGATTCAGTGAATCTGACAAAGTAAGGTCCTTTGAATAGAATTGGATTCGTCTCGCATCCAAGAAGAAGAACTAAACCAGTGCAGGTGAGTTTTAAATAGGCTCTCATAGGTCAGTATCCCGGGTTCTGATTTCCTGCTAGGGCAGGGTTGTTGGCTAACTCACGTTGTGGAATGGGCCAAATTTCATAGGCATCTTTCCAATTAGGAGAAAAGGCAGACATGACTTCCTTTGCTCTGCCCGTTCGAACGAGGTCATACCACCGATGTCCTTCAAATGCCAGTTCATATCTCCGTTCTTCCTCGAGGAGCCTCAGCATCTGGCTTTGGCTTACCGATCCAATGAGCGGAGCGCTCGCTCGCGTGCGAAGGGTATTGAGGTCTGATTGTGCGCTGTTTGCACCGCTGATTTTGTTTTGGTTGGCACGGGCTTCCGCACGGATGAGATACATTTCGGCAAGTCGCATCACCACAACATTGTTGTTATCCTGATCGGCCGTTCCATATTTGGCAGCTGACCACCCATTGTCACTTCCATTCAACAGGTTGACATCAAATACGATTGAAGAAAAACGGTCACCCGACTCTGCCGATGCAAGTGCCACGACCAGTGGGTTGGAAGGGATGATTTCTCTTCTTCCAAGAAATAGATTGTTAAGCCCCGTGTTTGCACTTGTCCCTGGATCATCAGCCAAGGTGTAGCCCACTTCAAAGATCGCCTCATCTGTAAAATCCTGAAGTACCAGGTCGGCAAAATTGGGCTCCAGTGTGTATTCGTTTGAATTAATAACCTGGGTTGTGTAAAGCTCAGCATTTGCCCAATCACCCAGGTATAGATAGTATTTTGCTAGGGCGGCCCGGACAGCAAACTCTCCGGCAAAAGCAACACTTGTGGGGGACGTTGGAAGTTGGCCAAGTGCCTCTGTGTATTCACTGAGAATAAAATCACGAATTGCGGTGTCAGTAGCACGCGATATATTTCGGTTGACTTCAATGGAGGTACTGGTTACCAACGGCACTCCGCCGAAGGAGGTCAGCGCGGCGAAGTAGGCGTACCCCCGGAGGAAGTGTGCTGTGCCCGTTACCCGGTCATTTACGGCTTTGGGTACACCAGGAACAGTCGGAAGTCGCTCGAGAATGAAATTGGCTATATATATAGTGTTGTAGATGCTTGCCCAGAGTCCGGAAACAGACGCATTGGCCGAAGTGATTTGCTTATTGCCCAGTTCACGGTATTGGCTGAAAGTTCCATTGTGAATGAGGTTGTCAGCCGTGCAATCTCCGGCGATGACCATGGATGGGATAATGGGACGGAAGGCACTGTACAGTCCGATCTCAACATTGGGAACATCTTTGGCTTCGTTAAGTACCACATCGTCGGTAAGGAGGTCGATGGGTTCAGGCTCAAGCACATCGGAGCAACGGGTGGCAATCAAACAGAAGAAGAGCAGGATGTAGGGCAGCCTTTTCATTTCAGTGTTGCGTTAATTCCTATGGCTAGTGTCATCACCTG
>JANPES010000006.1:0-2108 GCA_031423035.1 Cyclobacteriaceae bacterium
AATCCGGACTGCCCAACTTGTGGGGATACAATCACGTACAGTTACCCCAACACAACCACTCACAATTACTCGACGGCAATAGCAGTTGGATCCACTTATACCTATACAACAGTTTATGAATTTGATAGTCACCCAAATCCATACAAACCAGTTCTTTATTCTTCGACTGGGACAGATAACAATATCACCAAGGAAGTTAGAACCACGGATGGGGTATCAGAAACCACTACAAGCACCTATACCTACAATGATAAGGGCTACCCATTGACTAAAACATCATCCAACGGGGTCACGACTACCTACACCTATAATTGCAAGTAGTTCCCGGGCAATTTTATTTACATATTCCTCCGGTACTGTCCGCCAACCTGAAATAAGGCGTTTGTAATCTGCCCAAGGGAGCAAACTTTACAGGCCTCCATTAAGGCTTCAAAAATGTTCTTGTTTTTAATGGACGCATCCTGGATGTTTAGCAGCTGGGCTTCGCTGTGTGATTTTTGAAATTCTTGTAGCGACCGCAACATCTTGATCTGGTACTCTTTTTCATCCGTAGTTGCGCGGATGACTTCCTGCGGAACCAGGGTAGGTGATCCCTTTGAGCTCAGGAAGGTGTTGACACCGATGATTGGATACTCGCCCGTGTGCTTGAGGGTCTCGTAGTAAAGACTCTCCTCCTGAATCTTTCCACGCTGGTACATTGTCTCCATGGCTCCCAGGACACCGCCTCGTTCGGTGATTCGATCGAATTCCAGGAGCACAGCTTCTTCCACCAGGTCGGTGAGTTCTTCTATGATAAAGGATCCTTGCATTGGGTTCTCATTCTTCGCTAGCCCCAGTTCCTTATTGATGATCAGCTGAATAGCCATCGCCCGGCGCACTGACTCTTCGGTGGGCGTTGTGATCGCTTCATCGTAAGCGTTTGTGTGCAACGAATTACAGTTATCATAAATGGCGTAAAGGGCTTGCAGCGTTGTGCGGATATCGTTAAAGTCAATCTCTTGAGCATGCAGCGACCGCCCTGAAGTCTGGATGTGATACTTTAACATCTGACTCCGCGGGTCTGCGCCGTACTTGTTCTTCATCGCCTTGGCCCAGATTCGTCTCGCCACCCGGCCAATTACCGAGTACTCCGGATCAATGCCATTGCTAAAGAAGAATGAAAGGTTGGGGGCAAATCCATTAATGTCCATGCCGCGGCTCAGGTAGTATTCCACATACGTAAAGCCATTGCTCAGCGTAAATGCTAACTGGGATATTGGATTTGCGCCGGCTTCCGCAATGTGATAGCCTGAAATGGAAACAGAATAAAAGTTGCGGACTTTATTGTCAATAAAATACTGCTGTACGTCACCCATGAGGCGCAGGGCAAACTCGGTGGAGAAGATGCACGTGTTTTGTGCCTGATCTTCCTTGAGAATATCAGCCTGCACCGTGCCCCGTACCTGGGTCAGCGTCTCAATTTTGATGCGATCGTAAACGTCCTTTGGCAGTACTTGATCACCCGTGACGCCGAGGAGGAGAAGACCGAGTCCATCGTTGCCTTTGGGCAATGGGCCCTGATAGGCTGGAGGTGTTGCCTTTTTCTGCGCGAACTGGTCGGCAATCTTCTTTTTTACTTCTGCCTCCATTCCTTGCTTGCGGATGTAGAGCTCGCACTGCTGGTCGATGGCAACATTCATAAAGTATCCCAGCAACATGGGAGCAGGCCCGTTAATGGTCATCGAAACCGAAGTTTTTGGATCGGTGAGGTTAAAACCACTGTATAGTTTCTTCGCATCGTCGAGGCAGCAAATGCTCACACCCGAGTTACCGATCTTCCCATAGATGTCTGGCCGGAAGTCGGGATCGTTGCCATACAACGTTACAGAGTCAAACGCTGTAGATAACCGTTTCGCTGGCGTGGCGAAGCTGACGTAATGAAAACGGCGGTTGGTACGTTCCGGGCCGCCTTCACCCGCGAACATCCGGGTCAGTCTTCACCGTCCCGCTTGAAGGGATAAATTCCGGAGGTGTACGGAAATTCTCCGGGCACATTTTCTTGCAAGGTCCAACGCAGCAAGTCTCCCCAGGCTTTGTATTTAGGCAACGCTATTTTTGGAATCTGGAGG
>JANPES010000007.1:0-1747 GCA_031423035.1 Cyclobacteriaceae bacterium
TAGGGTGAATAGTTCACCACCTTCAAATCATGGATGCATTTGCGCAAATAGAGGACGCGCTTGTCAATTTCGCGTAGGCGTTTTTTGTTGTAATGGTAATCTGCGTTTTCGGAACGATCGCCCAGGCTTGCAGCCCAGGTAACTTTTTGCGTAGTATCAGGCCGCTCTACCCGCCACAGGTGATCCAATTCCGCTTTTAACTTTTCTAAACCTTCCGGAGTGATGAGGAGTGTTTTCATGGTATGACAGGCGCAAATGTAGTGATTTGCTGATCTGTTGATTGGGTCCCGTAATACCGGCAAAGGATTCTGCTCGGTTGCTGGTCACTGGTTGCTGGAAGCCGGGCTGTACTCCCAAGCGAAGCATTCCTGCCTGATTACTTTAAGTCAATTTTTTCTTGATGTGTGGCCAAAGTTCTTTGTAGACAGTAACGGCGATTCCGGCGATTGCAAGAGAAGTTACGGTAATCACGAGGTTCATCCTCAGGTTAAAATATACAAACAGATTAAACCGAAGCAGCGAATAAATGGCAAGCTGAGAGACGATGAGGACAACTGCGCTGACGTCATACCATATAGGAAAT
Organism: Cyclobacteriaceae bacterium; assembly: GCA_031423035.1. GTDB lineage: Bacteria > Bacteroidota > Bacteroidia > Cytophagales > Cyclobacteriaceae > ELB16-189. Next base: position 584 of record JANPES010000007.1, read on the forward strand.
CGCTGATAAAAAACCAGCAACAAGGCAACATGGGCTATGCAGGCCAATAGTGCGATGATAAATTCTTCAGCAGTGGATAATTCCCGGATGCAATCATTGTTCAGGATCATCGCAATAATGTTTGCCCAGATCACTGTGCCAAACATATCTGGATTAGCCCGTCCAGCCACCTTACTATTTAGGGGAGTAAAGAATTTTTGGTTCTCGAGGTCGCGGTCCAGATAACCCATCACCACAATTTTTCCTTCCAGCAAGTCGGCTGGTAATTGACCGTGCTCGATGGCGCTGTGGTTAACAACGCGGAACATGGCAGTATCCTCTCCCTCTTGCGAATCCAGCAGGCTATTCTCGTCTACATTCCCGCGGAAGTTAATGATCATCTCACCCGGTGCCCAAGACAAGAACCGCAGGGTCAGCGCTGAGTCATACATCAAAGCAGTCTGGACACCAAAAGACAAATGCCTCTCACCTTCAACAAATGCCCACGGAAAGAACGATCGACTCAACAACACCACATCCCTTTCGAGGTCAACATTTTGCGCCGACAGTGGCATAGTGACAAACCCATCTTTCGAATTACTCGTGAAAATGGAATCCGATCTTTCCATGATGGTATCGTTGGCATGATATGAAAAGTTCGCACCGAGCACAATGTTCCCAGCATCACGAATGGCTTCCATAAGGAGGCGATTGCCCAGCGTATCCAGAAGTTGTGGGCAGTTGTCAGCGTCTCGCTGACCAGGCGGGCAGTTAAACATACCATTGAAAGCAATCACCCTTGGATGCGCCTGGCTGATAAGGCGAATCTGTCGGGCCAGATCGCGCCGGGGAAGCTCGCCAATGTTGACAATAACAATACGCTCTTCCCGTAGAGGCCTGGGCCGTAGATGCGCGAACGCATAATCCGTTGCCTCCCAGTCGGCGAGCGCAAAAGATTCAGGGTAAACATAGATTTGAAAGAACCTTGTACCGGTGATCCAGAATCCTATAGTTGTCAGGGACAAAGTGAGAAAGGAAATGATTAGGACTTCTAGTACAAATCGCTTCCGAAACGATATTACCAACAAAACGCCAATTACGGAGATGGCAATAAAGATCATAAGCACTAAAATACAATCGGGAGGCCCCTGAATCAATTCCGTATGGTGCGCTTCACTCAGACAG
>JANPES010000008.1:0-3730 GCA_031423035.1 Cyclobacteriaceae bacterium
TAATGCACGATCCCCCCTCACTGGTAGCCGTCACTGTATAACTTCCCGCAGCGGTAGCATCAAAAAAAGTATTTGCCCCTGATGCCACCGTACCGCCTGATTCCTTCCAATCGTAGTTGGTGACACCCAGTCCTGGTGCAGCATTTAACCTGATGGTTTGCGCAGTACAAATTGTCAGCGGCGTGGTATTCAGGATAGCGGGAACGTAACAGTTTCGGTTACGGATAATATCTATTGAATTCCCTGCTCCGGTTGTATATACAAAGTCAGCCTTTCCGTCACCATCATAGTCACCGACTCGGACATTTCTCGACCGCTTACCGGTACTAACGGGTATTGGTGTAAAGGCAAGCGCATTGTTCACTCCATTACTCTTGACGATAGTCAAGTCAACCGCACCTGCCCCTTGATTCCCAACCACAACATCAATATCGCCATCACCATCAACATCTGATCCGGCTATACCCCATGGATCAGCCCCTGTAGCTACATTGATTGCTGAACCAAAGGAAACCGCGCCTGGTGTACTTTGATTCAATAATATAACAGCACGATCATTAAATGAACTTACCGCAATATCCAGCCGACCATCTTCATTGAAATCTGCCGTTGTTAGTTCAATCAAATTTTCTGGTAGGTTTATTTGTTGTGACGGAGCAAATGAAACGGTTCCGGCACTGGTATTGCGCAGTACGTAGATGTTGCCAGCAGCAAATTGATTTACAAGAATGTCGGGCTTCCCATCGCCGTCAATATCCTGAACGTCCAGTCCATACGATGTGCTTGCTCCCGAAATAGTTAATTTTAGAACAGTCGGGGCAAAAGCGATACTCCCAAGCGTACTCTGGTTAACAAGTACATCTAACTCATTACCAGGACTGGTAAAGTGGTTTGTTACGATGAGCTCAGGACGGCCATCCAAATTCAGGTCACGGATTGCAATGCGAAATGCAAGGTGGCTTGCGTCAAGCACTCGCTGACTCATTGCCGCGAACGTAATGCTGCCTGCTGTGCTGGTGTTACGGAAAACAAAGATTTCATTTCTGGGGGACCCGCCACGGGAAGCCACAAGATCTGGCTTACCATCACCATCCAAATCACCACAGGCAACATTGGCAGTTTGTATCGCCATGCTTAGCGAAGTCGCTGCAAAAGAAATCGCTCCCAAGGAACTTGTATTTCGATGGATGGGGAGATCAAAGGATAGGGAAGCTACGGTTACGGGTCCTCCGAAAGACCCGATCAAGTCAGGTTTCCCATCGCCATCAAAATCACATGAACAAACATCAAAAATCTCCCTCGTCGCCCCTAAACTAACTGGAGCAACAATAGCACCAGGATCAAAATCACCTCCGCCAAATGTCGGAATCATTTTGAGGGATGATTTACCCGAGAGCCCGGATACCGTGTTGAGTACCTCAACATTGGACAACCTGGCCTGCGGAGGAAGAGTTACTTCAATAGCAAAAGCGGAAGAAGATGTTACAACTCCCAGAACATGATCAAACGAAACCCTCAACTGAGCTGGGTTACTGCTGAATCCAGAACCTGTGATCAGCACTTTATTGCCGGGGTAAGTACCGATGGGAGTCAAAGAATTTATGACCGGTGTTTGCCCCCACGCAGCCCCGCCCAAAACCCATATTACCGAAAATACAGCCAGCCTTCTCATATCATTGTTGGACCGTTAAAAGCCAGGCATCCCTGAATACCCTGAACTTTCTGAACTCATCTCGCTTCTTTCTTGCTTCATTAATATCGTTAGTCCCTGAAATGTGAACGTACCACATTTGATGGTCAGTCAAATAGCCATAGTCAATGTCGGGAAAACCCAATTTCTGAAGTCCCTCGGCATATTTCTTGGCGTTTGCCTCCGATCGGAATACACCGGCAATAATATAGTCCCCGAGGTCCATTTCGGCGCTATGACCTCCCCGCTTCACAAACTCATGCCGTTCGGCGTGCGGATGATGGGTTTCGTCGTGCGTTTCCATCGGATTGTCTGCGTGCACGTCCAGACGGCTGATTTTCTCCTGTTCCTCATGGTGCTGTGCATCCAAAACCGGAACTACAGCAACAGGAGGAGGAGTTGCCACCGGTGCGATCTGTTTGGTTGGTTGCGGCTTGGGAGGCGTTGGCTTAGGTTCGGTCTTCTTCACCACCATTTGAGGAGCTTTGGCTGCCTTCTTATGGATGATTTCCGTGTCTACAAATGAGTAGGTCTGGACAACTTCCTTTTTGTGTTGACCGAACAGATAAGCAAGGTGTAATTCGTGGGAAGGGCGACCGATCGCTCCGTCGCCAGACGATGGCAGACTATAGGAATAACCGATTGCTATAATCTTGTTCATCTTAACACCCAACAATCCAGAGATGCCGTAGTCCTGCTTGTAGGAAGCACCGACCCATCCCAAATGCTGGTAATGGAACAGCGCAGCAATTTCAAATTGTCCTGGCAGACCTTTGCTCAGGCGATAGACCGCATACGGCTCAAAGGCATTCTTGCCTTTCTTCAGCATGAAGCGGTTGCTAGCATGAATTACTACATTATCGAAAGGCTTTAAATTAGCATTGAATGCGGTAGCTGTCAGATAGATAGGCTGAAACAGCATCGGCAATGCTACGCCTGCATGAAAACCCTTCACATGATAGGAAATACCAAGGTTTCCAGTCAGCTGTGTCGTATTGCCTGCGATATCTGTGAGCAATGGATCGGCAGGTGTGTTGCCTGATGAAGATCCGAAATTGAGGGCTGTAGCATCCACATTAGTGAATGCAGCACCAAGCGACATCCCGAAGCGAAGAAAATTATCCGTCGCAAGTGGCAAAGTATATCCCGCTGTAATTTGTGCCGCTGAACTCGAGACCAGCCCCATCTGCTGGTTGCTTACATTAAGGCCCAGGTTAACCTTATTGGGAAGCGCCGTTTGTAAACTAACATTCATCGTTGTCGGAGCTCCTTCAATGCCCATCCATTGCTTGCGGTAGGACACAAAAAGAGCGGGTCGCCCTTCCGCTCCAACGAATGATGGATTGAGCAATGAAGGGTTGACGTAGAACTGAGTAAATGTGATGTCCTGCCCCTGAGCAGCCTCGCTCAACCACCCAACAAAGACAAATATGAGGTACTTACTATATTTCAAGGTTCCTGAAGGGTTACAGTCTAGACTAAATAGGTATTTTTGTCTGAATCAAGCATGCCAACAACACACCTTTATAAAACTCTAAATTCGGCAATTTTATGCTTAGTAACCAGCATTTTGCCCACTTTGGTCTTGGGGCAGGAAATAGCAACTCCTAAGGAATCACCCTTTGACGTCAAGTCCTACGAAAAGTTCCTCTGGGGTTTCCGTGGTGGACTCAACATGACGACACCACACTTTTCCGACGTCGATGCGCGTGAACAGCTTGATGCACAGCCTACTTTGGGTTGGACCATTGGAGCAGTGGCACAATTCAAATTGACTAGCCGATATGCCTTCCAAACTGAATTGGGTTACTCAAACAAATCAAGTCGTTTTACTTTTGATGGCGGGCAAGCAGAGAACACCATGAATATGGATTTCCTGGATGCATCACTCCTGCTAAGACGAAGGTTTGCGTTTAAGTGGGGCAAGGACATCCATTCAGATCTATTTATAGGTGTTGGTCCCAACATCAATTATTTGCTTGGAGCAAATGGAAAAATTACAACCGCGGCCGGCGACACGAACTACGAAATTGTAATGGA
>JANPES010000009.1:0-2114 GCA_031423035.1 Cyclobacteriaceae bacterium
CTCAGCAGAAGGCCGACGTTGGTGTAACCATTGGCAATGTGACCGACCTGGGATTAATTCAGATTCTTCAATAACGGTTATCAAATCTACTGATGAGCCTCCGGTCCCTAGCCGGAGGCTTTTGGTTGTTCCAAGTTTCTCTATGGAGATCAACGATCATTGCCACTTGATATGAACCTGTAACTTGTATCCTGCCTCATGTATCCTGTAACCTGTTTCCAGTTACCTGCCTCCTGTTGCTCCCTACTGCTCCCTCAAACAATTCACCGGATTCACATTCGCCGCACGAATGGCTTGTGAGGCCACTGTCAGCCACGCGATAACCAAAGCAAGTAACCCAGCCAGCACAAAGTATTCGATGCCCAGGTCTATGTGAAACGCAAACCGCTCCAACCATTGCCTCAGCAGCCAGTAGCTCATGGGAAGGCCCAGACCAATAGACAGTAGTACCATGCGTGTGAAATCACCGGAAAGCAGAAGAACGATGTTAGCCGACGAGGAACCCATCGCTTTGCGAATTCCGATTTCTTTAAGCCTTCGCTCGGCGGTGAAAGTGGCCAAGCCAAACAACCCGAGACAGGAGATCAGGACCGCCATCGATGCAAAATAGAACGAGAGCGATGCAACCCGTTGTTCCGCGGCGTATAACTGCGCATACTCCTGATCCTGGAATTGATATTCAAATGCAAAACCCGGGTTGAAATTTCCGTAGAGTGTTTTCAGCTGATCCAGCGCTTCTTTTTCCTTACCAGCCTCAAGCCGAATCATCACTGTGTAAGTATTGCGGGGGCTCAGCCGGAAGAACAACGGATTGACCACCTCGTGAAGCGACTGAAAGTGGAAATCTTTAACGACGCCAATTATTTCCAGATCATATTCCTGCCAAAGCTTGATTGTCTTACCCACCGGATTCTCCAGGCCCATGGCACGGATGGCTGCTTCATTGAAGATGATCTTGGTTGTGTCGGAGGAAAACTTTTCAGAATAGCTTCTTCCTTCGGCCAGTTCAACCCCCAGGGTTTCAAGTGTTCCGTAGTTGACGGCGACGTTTTCGAAAAGGATGTTCGTTTTAGGGTCTTTTCCTTCCCAGACCAGGCCACTGGTATTGTTATTGCGGCCTAATAACGTGTTGCTGATGCTGGCGGCACTCGCTACTCCCGGTATCCGCCTCACTTCGGTAAGGAATGTCTCCCGCGTATCACGCAGCTTTCCTTCGATGTACACTTGGATGAGGTGCTCTTTGGAATAGCCCAGGTTCTTGTTCTGGACAAATTCAATTTGCTGATAGATTACGAGAACCGAGACAATCAGAATCACCGAAAGAAAAAACTGGAATACAACGAGCCCCTTTCGTGCCCAGAGTTCGCCGATTGAACCGCTGACCGCGCCCTTCAAGACAGCGGCCGGCTTGAAGCCCGAGAGATAGAAGGCCGGATAGCTCCCGGCAATGATCCCGGTGAAAAGGGCAATACCGGTTGCCCACAATAGTAATTCCGGATCAAGGAGGGACAACACAATCTTCTTGTCCGTGATGGTATTGAATTGCGGAAGGAAGAGGAACACCACAAGTAACGCAACCAAAACCGAAAATAAAGTCAACATAAGGGATTCGGCCAGGTATTGGGCGATCAGGGAATGCCGTTGCGCGCCAACCGATTTTTTGATGCCCACTTCCTTGGCTTTGCGTGAGGCGCGGGCCGTTGAAAGGTTCATGAAGTTTATACAGGCAATCAGCAAGATGAAAATGGCAATGATGGAAAACAGCTGCACGTATTCGATGCGCCCGCCGGAAGGAACGCCGTTTTCAAAGCGACCTTGGAGATACCGCTCGGAATACTTTTGTGTGAAAAGGACGGTTTCGGAATCGCCATCCTTGGTTTGAATTAATTTTTCGATCTTTTCGGAGAATGCTTGCGCATTGCTGCCCTCGTGCAAGATGACAAACGTGGCGGGGCCATTATTTCCCCACTCCAGAACCCAACTGTTGTCGGTTTTAAACTCCTCAAAGGAGAGTACAAATTCGAATTGTATCGATGAAGCAGTCGGCAGATCTTCAAAGACGCCAGAGACCGTAAAGCTCTTGTTGTGTTGGAGTTCAACGATTTTCCCAAGGG
>JANPES010000010.1:0-2759 GCA_031423035.1 Cyclobacteriaceae bacterium
GCAATTTTTCAACATCTGCGTCGACGCGGAACGAAATTGAACGCTTTCCCCATGACATGGCGATCACCGCAGAACTGTCGGTTTGATCCGTAAACTCATACTTCAACCACTCAACACTACTGTCCAGCTTTTTGTTTTTCACTGATACACGAAGCGCATCAAAAGTCGGATCATAATAGAAACTACCCCATGAAGTCGATACAGTAGAGAAAATTAATGTACTCTCCTCTTCTCCAAGGGCAATGAAAAAACCATATACACCCGCAGGCAGATCCTTTCCTTCAATTTTCACAGGATGAGAAAATGACAGGGTGGTGTTTTCGTTTGCTCCGGCTCGCCAAGGGGTATCGTAGCTGGTGCCGTGCCCCTGATCGACAAATCCATAATGGGCAACTGGCGTATTCCAAATCATTCCTTCACGACCTTTAACGCCAGGGCGTGCGTAGTTGATTCCAATCTTCACTATACCAATCTGCTCTGCAACAGAAGCCTTTTTGTTACCCCCATCGGGCGCTGTAGTCAATGGGAGTATTTGGGCTTGGCCTTCAATGAATGCGATGACAAGGCAAACGAGGAAAATCAGTGATTTCATAGTTGTGTCTTTTGTTCGATTCCTTGTACGTTACAGATGGACATTCAAGTCAGGCTTTTGGACTGGCGGTAGAATTTGACTATGATTACTACCATTCCAGTGACCACCCATATTTATGACCCTAGCTCAAATAACAGTTGCCTGCTGCCTCTTATTTTCAGCCGTGGCAGAAGGACAGGAATATCACCTGATTCGCGTTACCCTTTCATCGGATGCCTCATTTCGGGGATTATCCATTGTAACTGATCGGGTAGCATGGATTAGCGGAAGTAAAGGAACAGTTGGACTTAGCATTGATGGAGGGGAGTCATGGCAGATTCAACAGGTATCGGGTTATGAAACATCAGATTTTCGATCTTTATATGCATTCGATGAGCATCGCGCGGTCATCGCAAATGCCGGATCCCCTGGAGCCATTCTCCGAACAGCGGATGGTGGAAAGAATTGGGAACCCGTGTATACAAGTAATCACCCTGATATCTTCTTTGATGGGATGGATTTTTGGAATGATCAGGAAGGCTTGATCTATGGTGATCCGATAGAAGGGAAAATGGTGCTGCTTCGCACATCGGATGGTGGAAAAAGCTGGAAAGCGATTGATACAGCTCCACAACTTGAGAAGGGAGAAGCCTCATTCGCCGCCAGTGGTACCGGAATACGCTGCATCGGAAAAAAAGACGTGGTTATTTGCACCGGCGGGCTGGTCTCCCGATTTTGGATGTCTTCCGATGCCGGTGAACACTTCATACCGAAGAACCCGCCAATCATACAAGGAAAGCCGACAGCAGGTATTTTGTCTGTCTCACTTCAAGGGAATAAAATAATACTCGTAGGCGGTGATTTTCAGGATCCAACATTTGCCAAAGCACATCATCTATTTTCTGTAGACCAGGGGAAAACATGGCTGACACCAAAAACTCCTGTTCGTGCATACCGGGAATGCGTAGAATTCATTTCAAATAATGTGTGGATTGCGGTCGGTCCATCCGGTGCAGAAGTGTCTGAAGATGACGGGCAAGTCTGGCGTATGCTCTCGGATGAAAAGGGGCTTCATGTTATCCGAAGAGCACGGAAAGGAAAATTAATTGTCTCCGCCGGTGGCGCAGGCGCCATCTTTCTGATTCAGCAATAGCAGGCGGTGCCCATTACTTCTTTTCCACCTTTGGCTTCACGATCGTAAACACACGTGAAATGGTAAACCCCAGGTGAATGTCTCCCTTGAAGAAGTCTCCCGTTGTTTCTGCAATGTAGCTTCGCTCTGTCATCCCGGTTGAGTTGGTAAAATTGATCTGGAAGACATGGCCCCCGGTTTCGATGTCAAAGCCAATGGCCATAACTACCGCAAATTGGATATTTCCTGCTGTACCAAACGAGAAAGAATGTTGAAATCATCCTTCTCTAACTTTTCATTTGTCATTTGAAGGAGGGCTCGCCGCAAAAGGTCGCTGAGTCTTGTTGCTTCCAGCCGTTGCAAACCCTGGACCCGGCATCAACCTCAGAAGTGCTGCGCGAAAGGGAAATTGGAAACTGGCATATGCGATCCGAAACCGTTCGACTAACCGAAAATTGGGTTCACTTCCCGGACGAGCGCTAGTCTTCAGACGAACTTCCTAACCTTTACGAAGCGCTGAATAGGTCCACAGCGCACCAGCCAAATCAACTGCGCCAAATAGAATCATTTGTACAGGGGCAAGGCCAATGAAAACAAAGGCCATAAAGAAGACAAAGACTGAACAACGCGCATAGACCGTAAGGGTGTTGAATAAAATGCTATTTGCCGGCGCCATGAAAACATAGTACAAGCCAATCGCAAATACAACCACGCCCAGGAGACGAATCCAAACCTCAGTGGTTTCAGGAACCTGAATAAGAGAAAGCAACACGTTGGGAAACGCGGCCAGCGTAACGGCAGTTACCAACAAATAGAATCCGAAATAGTAGACAGAACGGGATGCGGCGGTCATAATAGATGGTTTAGTGCTAGTGTTCAGCATGAATGTAGGAAAATTTGGGCAATCTATTTTCCAGATGATTTTACTATGTGGTGTCCTACACCTTAAGGTGTAGGACGCCTAAACTTCAATTAAACCGAGTAATTTGCCTCGCCCAGCTTTGCATGAGCAGCGGCAAGTCTGGCAACTGGAACCCGCGGTCCCGAACACGATAC
>JANPES010000011.1:0-3027 GCA_031423035.1 Cyclobacteriaceae bacterium
TCGGCCACACTGGGCGATCAACTTATTAACCCCTCAGGAACGTCATGCTGCTTAGGAGTTCAATTGTTCAACCGTCAACCTATTTCAGGACAAGACAAAAATGTAAAATGCAAAATAGCCAATGAAGAATGCAAAAGTGCCACGAAACTGGCTTCTACATTTTTGACGCTATCTTTACGGCCATGAGTGGACGGCCCCTGCGCAAACGACTAAAGTACACAGCAATCTATTGGGGGGTGCTGTCCATGATTTTCCTTTCCCGGCTGATGCCACGCACCTGGTGGCTTGCATTTTTCGGATGGCTTGGCAAGATGGCCTACGGCTTCCGCTCCAGATTCAAGGACCTGGTGATCTATCACCTGGGATTGGCCTTTGGAAAAGAGAAGTCAACGAAGGAGATACTGGCGCTCAGCAAGGAAGTGTACATCATGATGGGAAAGAATGGCGGCGACATCCTGCGCTCCTGGAGCATAAAGAACCGGAGTCAGTTGGAAAAGTTTGTCGTGCTGGAGGGAAAGGAAATTGCGGAGAAAGCAATTGCAAGAGGCAAGGGTGTAATCTACTTTACCGGACATATTGGTGCGTTTGAGTTAATGATAACGACCATGGGTTTGCATGGATATCCTTTTCTGGTGATCGGTACCGCCTTGAAAGACGAACGGCTGAACGACATCCTGGTACAATTCCGCGCCGCACATGGATCAGAACCTATCACGCGGGGAAGGGAAACATTCAAGCTGATCAAAACCCTTAAGTCCGGAGGGGCCGTAGGTATGCTGATTGACCAGGACACCCGGGTTAAAAGCAGCTTTGTTGATTTTTTTGGAATACCTGCTTCAACGCCTGTGGGCGCTGCGGTCATGGCGGCAAAAACCGGAGCCGCAGTAATTCCTGCATTCATTCACCTGGGGGAAGATAATTTACAACACATGGTCCTGCTACCCGAGCTCGAGCTGGTAAACACCGGTGATGAAGAAAAGGATATGGTGACCAATACACAGATATTCACCACCATCCTGGAGCAAGCCATCCGCCGTAATCCGGCTCAATGGGTTTGGATGCATGAGCGATGGAAGACAAGGCCGGGGGAAGAGATGCGGTAGGCGAATTTGAGAATTTGCCGACAGGAGCGGCGGCGGCGTAAATACTGCTTTCATTTCTCTATTTTTAAAGAATGCCGGATCAGAAAAAAAGGGATTTCTTTCCAAAAAAAGAAGTTGTACAGCAACTGGATGACCTCCTGGAGCGCGGGCAACCCTTGCACTATGAACAGGACATTCCTTTGACGACACAAGATGTCACGTTGATAAAGCAGCTATTTTTTAAGATTGCTCTCTTTTGTTTCATTTTCTCCGTGCCTTTTGTCCTTGTGCTCTACTTTTTTCAGCACGAGCAAATGGTATTGCTGATTTGCGGTGCTGTGCTGCTTTGTTTTGGTTTTATCGTAGTCAAAGCAGCTTATCAGCTGGGTCTAAATTTACGTGCCGGAAAGAAGACCACCCTGCGGGGAATCATTACCGATCGTTTTAGAAAGAAACACTACGGCCCTGCCGATGAAGACGGCAAGCGATCCGAAAAAATGCTGAGTTACCTTAGGATTGGTACCCGTGAATTCCAGGTAGACACGGTGATTTATGAAAAGCACAAAACCGGGGAGGCTGTCGAATTGGAGTACATCGTGTCTCTGAAGGGGAAACCATTCATCTTGCGCAATCGCAAATTGAAAGGTGCTGGTATCAGCTTTGACCAGCTGAGAAAATATCCAACATCCAATAATGAACGCCGAACATCGAAGTGAGGGGCTCCAAACTCCGTTATTGGATATTCAGTGTTGGATATTGGGAGTTTGTGAGTGCTCAGTTCCCCTTTAGGGGAGAAAGGGGTGGGGATGATAGTCATATTGAAAGGGCTTGTGTACATGTCCACGGTCCGAACTAGCGGCTCAGGCAATGCAAAATATCCAACATCGTCTCTGTTGGTCGGGACCTGCGGTCCCGATCCATTCGAAGGATAGATCTGGTACGGAGGCGGACCTGTGGTCCTACCTGATTGTGGATTGACCCCGCCCGTGTTGGTGTTAGGCCTCCGACACCAACACGACTGCGCACGATATAGCCGCGCATCCCCCCTTCTCACTTACCCTATCCATCATAGTGTGCCAGAAAATCCCAATTCTTCTCATTGCGAATATAAAAACGAGCACTTGAGTATGCATACTCTTCGGGATTTCTGCACAAGCCTGCTTTTACTGGATTGTTGTGTATATAATTAACCTTTTGTCTGAGAACCTTGGGCGTCCACAACGGAACGCTCAATGATTTTCGCATCCATACCTGGTACTTTCTGTCTTTCTTGTTTACCTCCAACTCCGAATACAGTTCTGAGCCATTCATCAACATTAGCCTCAGCATCGTCTGCGAGGTATATTTGAGAAAATCAGCCTGAACGCGGTTTAACTCCATACCTCTCATTTGCCAAACAAGGTGCAGATGCGTCTCCATGATGACGAATGCATAAATAATTGCACGCCCCTGCTGGGATAAAAATCGCAAACTCTCGATAACAATATCCTTATAGCAATTCTCATTCAACAAGGGTCGCCAACCCAAGCAGGTGATCGTTGTAAAATCTGGATCACGACTGGCCCATTCCATACCCCAAGGAAGGCAGGCAAGTCTAGTAATCAAATCATGTTTTCCTTATAAAGTGCAGCCAAATACCTACACTCCGTGCTGACCGATCGTGCGTAGGCATGCTGGTGCCGCCCACCCAGTTTCATCGCCCGCGGAAACCGCTCCTAAAGACTCATTGTCGGGCGAACACCAACATGGGGCGGGGTAGGCGCGCGCGCGGGAGCGGGTGCCTGGGTATATGTGTGAATGAACGCGAGCAGACGAGCGAAGCGCGCTATAGGGGATATGTCATCAGTGCGGGCCAAGGAAGTAGAGGCACAGAAAAAACGTTCCTGTGGCCCTTTCCTACTCGATGAAGATGCTATCCCCGGGCTAAAGCCCGGGGCAATGAAAC
>JANPES010000012.1:0-4236 GCA_031423035.1 Cyclobacteriaceae bacterium
TGATTCGCATTTATAGATATGACGTAGCCACCAGGAAAAATACAGCGCAATACGCCTATGATTTGGACCCCGTGGCTCACGCACCCATACTCACTACGGCCTTCCGGGTAAACGGTGTAACCGATATCCTCGAAGCTGGCAACAATCAATTGCTGGTCGTCGAGCGCTCGTTCTCAACGGGCCGTCTTCCCTGCACGGTGAAAGTCTTTCTTGCCGACTTGAATTCGGGAACCAATGTTGTTTCCACTCCCACATTGGCTGGCGAGACAACTGTTAAACCTGTCTCGAAAAAACTTATCCTGAACATGGATTCTCTGGGTATGTATATTGACAATATTGAAGGTGTGACCTGGGGTCCGACTTTACCCAATGGGCACCAGACGCTCTTGTTTGTCAGCGACAATAACTTTCAGTCATTTCAAAAGACCCAATTTTTGCTTTTCGAGGTAATACCCTAACATTATTCTATACTGATCGTCATGAAGCCGTCGCAACTCCTTGTTCTTGCCGCAATTGTATTCTCATGTAGGTCCGCTCCGGAGGACCGATTTGCTAAACTCTTTTCCGGCGAGGCAAAAGGGTACTCCCCATCGATGAAATGTCGTGCCGCCCAAGCGTAGCGCGTGGCGGTATCCCGCGGCGATCAGCGTGCGTGCGAGGATATGAAATGCACTTGTGCTGCTAATTCGGGGTACCGAACACGCCATTCTTCGCTGGCGGCGAAGAGTGGCGTCTGGTAAGACTTTTCATAGGTTGCTGTGTGCTGTTCAGCCGGCTCTCTACTTTCCCTTTTCCTTTACGAAGTCAACCATGGGATCACCTCCCACCTTCATCCGAATGTGGTCAATAATTCCAGCCTCGTTAGTAAGGAAATTCAACTTGTAGACATTAAGTGAATAATTCATAGTAAAGTCAGGGTACTGTGTTGACCAGAATTGATCATAATGAAAATGCTCCAGGGGCTCATCCCAGATCCTGAATTTCATCTGCAGCAGGTCCCCTTTCACAGTTATATTGACTTTTCCATAGGCCTCGTGCTCATAGGAGCCGGCATATTCAGGCAAGGCATGTGAAGGCTTCGTATTATTAACTCTCAGGGCACGCAGGGAGTCAATTCCTTTCCAGCTGCGGTCCGTATTCTTCTTGTTCTCTGCAAGAATCTTGGCCGTCCATGGGGATTCATCTAGCTGAAGCAACCGATCGGTAATTCCCCACACCGCCGCGGTGGCCATTGGTGACCCTTGCGCCGTATTGGTCAAAACGATAACGCCAATACTGTCTTTGGGTAACATAGCAATCGTTGACCGATAGCCACTGATGACGCCTCCATGGGAAACCAATACATGCCCTTTGTAGTCTGAAGTAATCCGTCCCAACCCATACAATCCATAGAATACCTCGTCATAGGGCATCTCCTTGGTGGAGATATTGTTCGGCTTCATCGTCTCTTTGATGGCATTAGCCGGAATCACCTGAACTCCTTTGAATTTGCCACCGTTGATCTGGACCATCATCCAGTTGCTCAGGTCTTCCACATTGGAGGTGATGGCTGCTGCGGGTGCCCAACAATCGCAATGCGTATCCGGCGTATATTCCTTTAGCTGTAAGTCCAACCGGCCGACGATGTAATCCTTGGAAAACTCTCCCCGCTTCGCTGCCTCCTCGAATGTAAAGCTGCTCTGCGTCATCTGGAGGGGATCAAAGATCTTGGTCTTCACTACCTGCTCCCAAGAACTCCCAGACACCTTTCCTAGTACGGCTCCTGCGGTGGCATACATGTTATTGTTATAGAGATATCCTTCACGAAATCCCAACGTGGGTGACATGTATTTAAGCCGGTCAAGAATCTCTTGCAATGAGTATCCCGATCCTGCCCAGACCCCGTCCCACCGGGGCACGCCGCTCCGATGACTCAGCATATCACGAAGAGTCAATTTCTCGTCTAGTTCACCAGTGGCAAAGTGCAGTTCTGGCATGTAGTTGCGCACGGGCTTGTCCAGGTCAAGTTTCTTCTCCACGTGCATCATGGCAGCGATCATGGACGTGAAAAGCTTTGTATTGCTTGCAATCCCAAAAACGGTCTTGGTTGTGACGGGCAGTTTGTTTTCTACATCGCGCAGGCCGTAGCCCTTAGAAAAAATGATCTGATCCTTATATACGATGGCCACAGCAGAGCCGGCCACCTCCCAATCTTTCATTAGTTGCTGCACATAGGCGTCAACTTTGGGAAGTTGCTTTTTATAGGCTGGAGGCTGAGCGTATGAAGCTGTGGTGAAAGAAAGTGCGATAAAGATGGTTGCGCGGCAGTTCATAGTCTGGATAAGAATTTACAGGATTTAAGGAATTTCCGGACGAATACTGTGCTAATCTAAGGAATATATCTTTTGTTGAAAATGAGTTTGTAAAGCGGGTACTCCCCATCGATGAAATGTCGTACCGCCCAAGCGACATTTCATAGGTTGTTGCATGCTACTGATAAAACCCGCTAGTGAATTTTGTACACCACCCCCGCACACAACACCGTTGGTGTGATTCTAAACCGATCATTCGCTTCCGGCACTTGCTGCACCTTGGTATCAGTGGTGTACTCCATGAAAATATGCTGCGCACCAAACTTGGCAGACCAAGTATCATTGAAAGCATAGGCAACAAAAAATTCAGAGTTCAGGCTGCCGATGTCATTCTCCCCGACCAGCAGCAGATTGAAGCCAGTGGGTGATCCGCTCACCGGCTTGTTCACGATCCCATCCGGAGCATTTCCATTGAAATACGTCCCCGATTGAACTCCGCCAAACGATATGCCGATCACATCAATGTTAAATCCTACTTTGAACCGGTTAGAAAATGAATAGGCGATATTGAGCATGAAGTTGAGTGAATTTATCTGTGCGGAAGGAAAGAGCACGGAGTCTATGTACTCCGGAATGGGCTCCTTGAAGAGCGCTTGTGGACCGGCCTCGCCTTTCACGATTTTGGCAGGCGCCGTGATGAAGTATTTGTCTCTGGAGAAGAAGGAACTGAACCGCATACCGACACCCATTTCAAGTTTCTGTTTCTTGCCAAACTTCCAATTGCGTTGGTAGGAAATGGAAACATTAGTCTGCCCGCTGCCAATGCCGAGCATGAAGTCGGCGTAGCTAGCAGTCGCCCTCGGCTCCTTGTCCTGCCCAACGACTGGAAAGGTGAGTATGCAGAGCGTTACAGCCAGGAATAGCGTTGCTTGAATTTTCTTTGCCTGCATAGGTTGAATAGGCCAAATTAGCTAGTATTGAAACGAAACCTCTGCAAGATAAGTCATCTAATCAGAAATATAGGTCCCGAGAAAATTATTCCTTCATGCATTAGGCGCGATGATACTCGCTGCACAGCCCGTGGCAACCCTTCCTCCCTTGCCAGACCTTTTGAGAAAACCAAAAATCCATTTAGCTTGTCGGACCAACCCGATTTGGGTTAAGTAGTTAAGTCAAAACAATTGCGTTATGAAGTATTGCCGTTCAGCCTTCCTCGTTGTACTTGCGCTCATGGCCTTTTCACAGGCTGTCTACGCCCAGGAAAAGCACCATTTTCAAAAAGACTTTCCAATTGAAGAATTTGCTGCGCGGCGGTCAAAAGTATTTGACGCGATGGGCAACGGTGCGATCGCTGTTATTCAAGGCTCCGGTGGCATCGCGGGCTTTAGCGTGTTCAGGCAGTCAAATGATTTCTACTATTTGTGTGGCGTAGAAGCGGCTCATGCCTATCTCGTGTTGAATGGGCGGAGCAGAAAGTCAGCGTTATACCTACCCCATCGGGATCCAGACAGAGAGAATGGGGAGGGAAAAGTCCTCTCAGCTGAAGATGCTGATTTGGTCAAGCAACTGACAGGAGTAGATCAGGTACGGGGTTTGGAATATTTGTCTATGGACTTGATAGGCGCTGACTTGCTTAGACCTCCTGCGCTTGCACTATATACCCCCCTCAGTCCTGCGGAAAACGGAACTGATAGCCGGGACGAGTTGCTGGGCGGCCAGGCTCGCGCTGCTTCAGATCCGTGGGATGGACAGCCTTCACGGGAGGCAAGTTTTGTGCGTTTGATCAAGGAGCGGTTTCCGCAATTCGAAATTCGGGATCTCTCTCCTATCCTCGATCCGATGCGGCTAATCAAAAGTCCGAAGGAAATTGAACTCATTCGCAAAGCCACACAAATTGCAGGCCTTGCGATCATGGAGGCCATGCGCTCGACTCTTCCAGGGGTAT
>JANPES010000013.1:0-44262 GCA_031423035.1 Cyclobacteriaceae bacterium
CATTGAAGGACACACCGATAATGTTGGTGCGGCTGAAACCAATAAAACGCTTTCCATGAGCAGAGCCGCGGCTGTCATGAGCGGTCTGATTGCCAAAGGAGTCAGCGCATCTCGTTTATCGAATTTGGGATGGGGACAAGACAAACCCATTGCCGACAATCGAACCGAGGAGGGTAGAGCAAAAAACAGAAGAGTAGAAATTGTAAAGAAATAATAAGCCTTTACACTCGATTTTTTTCTTTTCAGTCGAACTGGTAAGTTGAGCCGAAAATGTTGTCGGCTGGCTGAAATGTTTACGAAGCCGTTCTGTTTTTTTTGTATTCAAGTCCCGCATGTTGAACGAGCCGAACTCTTGTCCCCGTGCTGTAAATTCTCCGCAAAGCCGATTTTGTTTTTTCTCTTTTCAGTCCCGCTGGTAAGTCGAGCCGAAATGCTGTCGGCTGACTGAAAGGTTTTTACGAAGCCGTTCTGTATTTTTCTTTGTATTCAAGTCCACCGTTACTTTTTAGTTGACTCGTTTTTGTCGGAGCGCATTGGCCACAACGTCTGTATATCGGAAACTTTGTCTCCGATATATCCTTATTGCAGGGCTATCTGGAAGACAGAATGTACCTTTCGATCACCCTCACTTATCCGGGTCCTTCTCGTTCTTGAAGTACTTGTCGTCTTCATCTTCCTCACCCTCTTTAACCTGGCGAATGCCGATTTCAAGAATCTTGAACTCGGTACGACGATTTCGTTGCCTTCCATCCGGATTATCTGTCCCATCGGGGTTTGTGTTGCGGGCGATGGGCTTGGATTCGCCATAGCCTTTGGCCACAAGACGCTCAGCAGGAATTCCCTGCTTAATGAGATAGCTCACAGACGCAGCGGCGCGGCGCTGGGAAAGATTGATGTTGTACTCCACCGATCCAATGCTGTCTGTGTGTGAAGACATTTCAATCTTGATTTCCGGGTTGTCATTCAGAACTTCGACCAACTTGTCGAGCTCCCGACCAGAGGCCGGGCGGATGTTGGCGCTATCCAGGCCAAAGTATATGTTCTTCAATACAAAGACCTTGTTCTTTTCAAGCCGGTCAAGTACGAGCAGGGTATCCAGGGTGATGTTGGTGATCAGTTCCTTTAAGGATTCCAGCGGAACGGACTTACCCACCGTTTGGTATTGACCGCGTTCCACCAGGAAGCCATCGGTCTCGCCAATCAGGGTGTACTTCTCGTTTTCATAAACGCGTAACAGAAACTTTCCATCGGTGCCCGTTACATAGTCCTGCATGATGTCTCCCTTGGAATCGAGCAGCGTGACTTTTGTTTCCGGAAGAATATCTCTGGTGCTGTCGGGGCGCATGGAGTAGGTAATACCTTGTAAGTAATAATTAACGACCCTTAGATTCGGATCATCATTTACAAACGTGTAAATGTCATCGTCGCCCATCCCCCCTTCGCGATTGCTGGTAAGAAATCCCCGGTCGGGTTTAAACAGGAAGATTCCGAAATCATCTCCGGTAGAATTCACGGGTTGGGCCAGATTTTCAATCACGGTCTTTCCATTGAGGCGGTTCACCACATAGATGTCCAGCATTCCGTAGCCAGGATGCCCGTCGGATGAGAAATAGATTTTCCCGCTCTCTGAAATGTGCGGAAAGGTCTCATTGCCGGAAGTGTTGATTTCCGGTCCCAGGTTGCGCACACGGGTAAATCGTCCGCGGGAGTCCATCTGGGCAGAGTACAAGTCCAGGCCGCCGTAGCCACCTTTTCGATTCGAAGCAAAATATAGGTGACGGCCATCGGGGCTGAAGGCAGGTGAAGACTCCCATGAATCGGGTTGGTTGATGTTGATTTGGACCGGCTCCGTCCACGCCCCACTGCGAAAGCGTGAAAGGAAAAGGTCTACGTCATTGGCGCCTTTGCGCTTGCCGGTATTTCCTTTTGCGAACACCATGGTCTTGCCATCGGGGGAAAACGTGATCGTGCCAACGTTTACATTGGGTGTGTTGATGGATTCGGGCAGCGGCTTCACCGTGTTGGCATCCACTATGGCTCCCTTTGTTTCTGCTTTGTACAAGTCTGTGTAGGGCGTGCCTGTCGTTCCGTAGATCCGATCGTTGGAACGTGAAGAAGTGAAATATAACTCGCCGTTCAGGTAGGCGGGGGAGTACTCGCTAAAATTGGAGTTTAGCGTTTCAAGGTTTTTTATGCGGTAGTAACTTTTCCTGGTGTTCAGATCATCGAGATAGCTAAGGCCCGCCAGCTCTTTGTTTGCGCGGTCACGCATGGCTTCGACGGTTGTTGTCGAGCGCAGCGTCTCCAGGGTTTGCACCGCGTCAGCATATTTGGCATTGGCCTGTTGTGATTTGGCGAGGTAAAAAAGGACGGTGTCTTTATTGACTCCAGGCCCTCCGGCTTTTTTATAATACCCTTCGGCTTGTTTTATCCGGTTTGACTGCCGGTAGGATTCGGCGATGTAATAATTGGCCTTTCCATTTCCGGGCTGTGATTTCAGAATGTTTTGATAGTAGGCGATCACTGTTTCAAAATTGCCGTACTTGAAATTCTGCAGGGCTTTCTTTTCGGGGCTGCAACCGGCGATTGCCGACAAGAGCAACAGGAAAATGCCGGTGAAAAATAACTGACTGGTTCGTGTCATAGCAACGAAAGGTACGAAAAAGATGAGGCTATTGAGGCGGCTACACTCCCGCGGTTTTAGGTAGATACCGGGAGAGCCAGCTGTCCTTGACTGGTACCTTCCAGGAATGTTCCCACTCCGCTTTGGTCGTGATCGCATTATTAAACGTGATCTGCTCCTTGCTCAGTACATTGTTTTCAAAAAGTGTTTTCAATTCCGACGTGGGAAAAAGTGAAATGGCATCACCTTTCAAGAATGCCACTTGCTGACGATCAAAGAAATCCAGGCCGGCGGCCTGCTGGAAATCCTTGAGGATGCGGACGCTGCCGTCGATCGAACAACCGCTGGCGCCGGCTGCCCGTTCGTCTACGGTCAGAATGACGAACTGATCGAATTCTATTCGGAACGATGTGTGCAGGGGCGCGCCATGGGCAGACCACGATGCGCACAACTGCATCAGGGCGCTCTCTACGTTGGTGCGATCAGCAGGCGTGAATTTGCGGTTGGCCTGGTAAATCCAAACCCGGGCAAACCCGGGCATTTCCTCAAATGGCTTATACATGATAATGAATTAACTTATTTGAGGATCAAATTGTTCCCCGTCATCTCTATAGGAACGGGGATTCCCATCAATTTCAAAATGGAAGGAGCCAGATCACCAAGCTTGCCATTCCCAATGGTATGTTTTTCTACATCGTCAACAAGAATACAGGGAACGGGGTTTGTTGTGTGCGCTGTGTTAGGCGTTCCATCTTCGTTGCGCATCATCTCTGCATTTCCGTGGTCAGCGATGATGATCACCGCGTACCCGTTTTTGCGTGCTACTTCGGTTACGGCCTGATTGCATCGGTCCACCGTTTCACACGCTTTCACGGCAGCCTGAAAATCACCGGTATGTCCGACCATATCCGGATTTGCAAAATTCAGGCAAATGAAATCCACTTCCTTTTTTTCCAATTCAGGAATAATTTTGTCGCGTATGTCCGCAGCGCTCATTTCAGGTTTCAGATCGTAGGTGGCCACCTTGGGTGAAGGGCAGAGAATCCTTGACTCTCCCGGAAAGGGTTCTTCACGACCGCCGGAGAAGAAAAAGGTAACGTGAGGATACTTTTCAGTTTCCGCAATTCGGATCTGTTTCTTTCCGGCTGCGGCAAGAACTTCGCCGAGCGTATTGTTGAGGTTATCCTTGTCAAATATGATGTGTACTCCTTGAAAAGAATCGTCATAGTTCGCCATGGTAACATAGTACAGGCTTAACTTCTTCATTCCCTGATCGGGAAAATCTTGTTGTGTCAGCGCCTGGGTAATTTGTCTTCCCCGGTCGGTTCTGAAATTGAAGCAAATAACCACGTCGCCTTCCTTAAGAGTGGCTATTGGCTTTCCATCTCCTCCGGCAACCACAACGGGTTTTATGAATTCATCGGTAACTCCGGCGGCATAGGATGCTTCCACAGCCTGGACAACGTTCTGAGTTGGAGTGCCCTTTCCCTGAACCAGAAGATCGTATGTTAGCTTAATTCGTTCCCACCGTTTGTCGCGATCCATCGCATAATAGCGCCCGATGATGCTCGCGATTTTGCCGGTTGTTTTTTTAAGATGTTGCTCGAGTGACTTGATATAGTTTACCCCGCCCTTGGGGTCGGTATCGCGTCCATCGGAAAACGCGTGAATAAATACCTTTTCAAGTGCGTGATGATGGGCGATGGAACACAGGCCCTGTAAATGTTTGATGTGTGAGTGAACCCCACCGTCCGATAGCAGGCCGATCAGGTGAACCGCTTTTTGATTTTTCTTGGCGTACGAGAATGCCTCCAGCAGAACCGGATTCCGGTCAAGCTCTTTTTCGTCGACTGCCTTGTTGATCTTTACCAGGTCCTGGTAGACAATCCGTCCCGCACCGATGTTCATGTGTCCGACTTCAGAATTCCCCATTTGACCTTCCGGCAGGCCAACGGCCAGCCCTGAGGCATCTAGTCGGCTATGCGGATAGCGTTCGTAAAGTGAATGAAAATAGGGCGTTTTGGCCTGATCAACCGCTGAAACGCTTTTGTTCCGGGCAATTCCCCAGCCATCCAGAATCATCAACATCACCTTTCTATTCATACGGATAAGTTTGGTCAAATATAGGGCCAGACCCTCGGATATGCCGCTAAGTCACTTTTGTTGTCAGGGAGTATTTAATGGCATACTTTTGGAATGGAATTGTCTCGTATGAAGCGTTTTGCACTTGTTTTGTCTTTGTGGCTAGGCCTGACGGCCCTGGGGCTTGCTCAGCCAGAAGTTTTTAACCCGGTGAAGGAGGCAATCAAGAAAGGGGATGCCGCTGCCCTTGTGAAGACGTTTGCTGGCTCCGTAGATATTAACCTGGAGGGAAACATCAATACCTACAGTAAAGCGCAGTCGGAGTTTATCCTGAAAGATTTCTTCAAGAAGCACCCGGTTACCGACTTTACCATTGTACACACCGGCTCTTCAAAAGGAGGATTGCTGTTTGCCATTGGCCGCTACTTGAGTGCCAATGAAAGCTATAATGTACTCATCCGCGTTCGTCAGGTAGGAGAACCATACCTGGTGCATGAAATCAGTTTTGTCAAAGAGTAGCGACTCGGCATTCTCCGTGACTCGCCACAACGCTCCATCGTATCTCACTCCCGAAGCGGTTTCAGCATTCATAAAGAGCGCCTTGGCCGAGGATATCGGAGAGGGGGATCACACCACAGCGGCTACCGTTCCGGAAGTTTGTAAGACCCAGGCACAACTTTTAGTTAAGGATAGGGGAATTCTCGCTGGCGTCTCATTGGCACGGCAGATCTACGCTCATGTTGATCCGGCAATACGAATGGATGTGCTCATGCACGATGGTGACGAAATCAAGCCCGGTGATGTCGTCTTTGTATCCGAAGGGTCGGCGCGCGCTTTACTTTCCACAGAGCGGCTCATTCTAAATTGTATGCAGCGCATGAGCGGTGTGGCTACGTACACGCATCGCTTGTGTCAGTTGCTGAAAGGTACGGAGGCAAAGCTCATGGATACGCGAAAGACAACACCCAACTTTCGTCTGTTGGAGAAATGGGCTGTTTCGATCGGAGGAGGAGTAAATCACCGGTTTGGGCTCTATGACAAAATCATGATAAAGGACAATCATGTTGATCTTGCCGGTGGAATCCGTCCTGCTATTGACCGGGTTCATCTATATCTTAAAACGAAAGAGAAGAAGCTCGCCATTGAAGTAGAAACACGCTCCTTACAGGAAGTAACGGAAGCCCTTTCGGTTGGAGGCATCGATATTATTATGCTCGACAATATGGGGATTACAGAGATGGCGCAAGCGGTGAAGCAAATCAATGGCGTCTGCAAAACCGAAGCAAGCGGGGGGATCACGGAAAAGAACTTGCGTGCCATTGCCGACTGCGGTGTTGATTTCATCTCCATGGGTGCGCTGACGCATACCGTACGAAGCCTGGACCTCAGTCTGAAGGTTATCAGCAGAAAATAGGCAGTTTGACAGGAGGCCATTAACTTTACGCCCCCTTATAAGAATTATGGTATGATTGTAAAGACACGAAACTATCGGTTGGAAAAGCCGCTCTATATAAAACTGGCGCTGAAGAGTGTCCTCAAGGAGCAATGGTGGACGATCCCGATTGCGGTAAGCATTTGCCTCTTTTACCTTTGGATTCCCAGTGTTTGGTGGATTATCGGTGGAGTTCTTGCCTATGGACTCTATGTCTTTTTTTGGCTGATTCAGTTTTACGGCGTGACGCAATTGGATCAGGGCAAAATGCTTTTTGAGCGATTCTCCTATGAAATTACCAGTCAGCAGATTGTTATGAAAATAAATGCCCGTGAAGGCATGCCGTTGAAGTGGGATCAGATTAAGCGAGCAAAGACAGGCAAGGACTTTTACCTTTTGTATGTTAACAAGGCTCAATTGATTCATCTCCCATTCAAGATTTTCAACACGGATAATGAGCGGAAGTTTTTAGCAAGCATTTTGAAAAACAAAGGACTCATTAAGTAGGCCGCAGGCTGTAGGCTACAAGCTACAAGCTTGAGAATGACTGGATCCGAAATTTGACACCGCATTGGAGAAAGTATATATGTCCCTGAGGCTGACCTATCAAAGCAATGGTGTGGGTACCCCTGGCACCTATTGCTTGCAGCTTGCAGCCTGTAACTTGCAACCTCTAACTTAATTAGCCGAACCATTGCGAATGTCCCTCCACCGCTCTTCATCGGACTCAATACCTAAGAAACGGTATACTCCTGAGCAGGCGTACCTGAAAATCTGCAGTTACTGCGCATACCAAGAGCGCTCCCACAAAGAAGTTCGCAACAAGCTGTTTACCTATGGACTCTATCCTTCAGAAGTAGAGCAGGCCCTGACCCGATTGATTACCGATGGATTTCTCAACGAGGAACGGTTTGCAAAAGCCTTTGCCGGTGGAAAATTCAGGATGAAGAAATGGGGCAAGAAAAAGATAGCCAATGCCCTTCAGGCGCATGGCGTGACTTCACGCTGTATCCAGAAAGGCCTCAAGGAAATTGATGATCCGCATTACAAGAAAGCACTCAAGGCTTTGCTGACAAAGAAAATGGCCTCGCTCCAGGAACCCAATCTCCTTAAAAAGAAATATAAAGCCGCACAGTTTGCAATTGGGAAGGGGTATGAAGCTGAATTGGTCTGGGGATTGATAAAAGGAGGCGACGACGAATAGATTCGGAAAATGCAACCCACACGACAAATTTGGGCGGGGCTAACGACTACCTTTGCGTCGATCTATTCACCATGAAGATGAAAATTCAGTCCGCGCTATTCTTTCTAATAATAGCTTCCCTTTCGGGTTATTCGCAATCGGAAGAGTTTAGGCAAAAGCACTATAATCTGAAGAAGGGGGTCTCACTGGAGGGCTATGATCCCGTAAGCTATTTTAGTGCAGTTCCCCAAGAAGGGAAAACAGAACTGCGGTATACCTACAAAGGGGTGACGTATCAATTTGCAACGCCTGCTAACCTGGCAAAATTCAAAACCACACCGGATAGGTATGAACCTGCCTTTGGGGGTTGGTGCGCTTATGCCATGGGTGAAACCGGTGAAAAGGTGAAAATTGACCCGGAAACGTTTAAGGTGCTGGATGGGAAGCTGTATTTGTTTTACAATTTTTGGGGTAGCAATACGCTCACGGACTGGAACAAGAATGAGGTTGCCTTGAAGGCAAAAGGAGACACGAATTGGAAGAAATTTGTTCCGTAGGGGCATTTTCCGATCAACTGGATTCAAATAATTATTAGGTTAAATTTGCGCTAGATTTTTAGTCATGGAGCTTTCCAACGCTTGTTGTACAATTCTGGGCCAACTGTCAAACATTGTTAGACAGATTGATTCAGTAGATTTTTCTCGCCCATCAAAGGCGTTGAGTAATTCAACGGTGGGGCAGCATCTCCGCCACACACTGGAGTTCTTCATTTGCCTGGAGAAGGGATTTGATATCGGGGTTGTCAATTATGACCAACGGGAGCATGATCCATTAATTGAGACGGACCAATTCCTGGCGCTGAGTGTGATCTGCCGTGTTAACGAGTTTGTGAGCGATCGGAACGCTAACCGTCCGCTTATGCTTGAGGTAGGGTATGAGCGAGACAATGAAAACAGCCAGTCCATAGAAACTAATTTTTATCGTGAACTCACTTACAACATTGAGCATGCCGTTCACCATATGGCCATTATGAAGATTGGGTTGCGCGAGGTGGCTCCCTATGTAGTCATTCCTTCCGATTTTGGAATTGCCATCAGCACCATTCGACACAAGGAATCCCTGCTTCCTGCTCGGTGAGAAGCCAAAATGATTTTACCGTCACGGTTACGTCATAGTAATTTATTCATCAAGATCAGCAGCTGGGAGTACTGGCCGTTTGGTATTATTCACGCGCCCTTGTTTCCGTATTGGCTTTGGTTGTCACTCAAAGCCCAGTCACTCGTTTTTTTTTCTGCGTCTAACCCACGGATTCTGATGGGGGGGATGTTTGGAGAATCGAAGTTTGATGTTCTCTTAAAAGTGCCTGTCGGGGTCAAGCCCAAAACAATCCTAATCCGATTACCGGCCACGCGACAAAGTGTGGTTGATCAGATGGCTCAACATGGCATGGAGTTACCCGTCATTTTTAAGCCAGATTTAGGAGAACGAGGTTGGCTTGTCAAGAAGATTCAATCGGCGGCTGACATCGATAGTTATCTCACCAAGATTAATATTCCATTTCTTGTCCAGGAGCTTGTGTCACTTCCACTCGAGTTTGGTGTCTTTTATGTCCGATATCCGAGTGAACCAAAGGGCCGGGTCACTTCTATTGTTGGAAAGGAAATGTTATCCGTAACCGGAGATGGATTCATGACGCTTCAGGAACTGATCCTGGCCAAAGACCGCGCACGGCTCCAGTGGGAAACCCTGCGAATTACATATCAAAATAAACTGGAAGATGTAATCCCCCGAGGGGAAAAAATTGAATTGGTTTCGATAGGCAATCACTGTCTGGGAACGAAGTTCTTGAATGCAAATCACCTGATTACGGAGAAACTATCCTCTTCCTTCGATGCAATCAGCAAGCAAATAGAAGGGTTTTATTTTGGCCGTTTTGATTTGCGCGTTGCGTCACTGGAGGACCTTCAGGAGGGCCGGGTAATGATTATGGAACTCAATGGATGCGGAGCGGAACCGGCCCACATCTATCAACCTGGATCATCAATCCTGGAGGCGACCCGTGTATTATTCAAACATTGGAGTGATATTTACCGGGTGAGCGTGGAGAACCATCAACGGGGCGCAGCGTATCTACCCTTCCGGGAGGCAAGAATCATTTACAAAAGATTTAAGGCCCTTACCGACTCATGAATTATCTCTGGGTTTTTTTCTTGGGATTCTTTTTCAGCTTCATCGGATCGATTCCTCCAGGAACTCTAAACATAACTGTCCTTCAGCTTGGATTGGACAGAAATATCAAGGTAGCATTCCGATTTGCGCTTGCTGTAGCCATCATTGAGTATCCTTACGCATGGATAGGCGTTCAATTTGAGTATTATATTTCAAGCTCTCCGGTCGTGTTGGAAAACTTCCAGCTTATCGCGGCACTCGCGATGACTATCCTTGGCATATCAAACTTATGGCCGACGCGTACCGCAACGGGCTTTGCCAAGAAATTCAGCGAAAGCGGTTTTCGCCGTGGCATTATCCTTAGCCTACTTAACCCGATGGCGATACCCTACTGGATGGGATTTACGGCTTACCTGAAAGTTCAGGGTTGGATCGACCTGAGTACTGCAGGACTGCTGCATAGCTATGTCTTGGGGACGGCGGTTGGCGCCCTGGCTCTTCTTGCCTTGCTCGTAGTATTTGCCCAACGCCTGGCGCCATATATTCAGGGAAGCCGATGGATCAAGATTATTCCAGGACTGATCCTTTTGGGTCTTGGTTTTTATGCCTGGTGGAAATACTTCTTCTAACTAGCGCTGGTACTTCCAGCAACTGGTCAGGTGATCATTCACAAGACCGCACGCCTGCATGTGCGCGTAAATCACCGTACTGCCAACAAACTTGAAACCACGTTTAATCAAGTCTTTGCTTAACGCGTCAGATTCAGGAGTCGTCGCCGGAACTTGTTTCATGGACTTGCGCTTGTTGACAATGGGCTCTCCCTCCACAAACCGCCAGATGTAGTTGTCAAAAGTTTTAAACTCTTTCTGCACCTCCAGGAACCGCTTTGCATTGTTCACCGCGGCACTTACTTTCAACCGATTGCGAATGATTCCAGGGTCGAGCAAAATTTTTTCGATGCGTTTTTGCGTGAAGCGCGCTACCTTTTCCGGGTCAAAATCAGCGAAGTTTTTTCGATAGCCCGCCCGCTTATTCAGCACCGTTGACCAACTCAGCCCGGCTTGCGCCCCTTCCAGGATCAGAAACTCGAAGTGAATGCGGTCGTCGTGTACAGGATTTCCCCACTCTTCATCGTGGTAGCGGCGATACACTTCAGAGGACATACACCACGGGCATCGGAGTTTCTCTTCCATAACAGGTAAAAAGTGAATTTAAGAATTTCGTCGCAACCGGCTATCTTAACATAAAAATTGAAAACCATGAAAACTCTACCTTTACTTTCCATCCTCCTGATCGCGGTTACGTCGTTTGGGCAAACTACGGATCCGGAAAAGAAATTGACAGAAATGGGGCTCCAGCTTCCACCCGTTTCGAAACCCATCGCCAATTATGTTAAGTCTGTTCGTGTAGGGAATCTGGTCTTCCTTTCCGGGCACGGCAGCAGCGGAGTCGGTAAAGTGGGTAAAGAGCTGACGATTCAACAAGGGTATGAGGAAGCAAAGGCAACAGGACTCAGTTTGCTCGCATCCCTGAAAGCAGAGATTGGTGATTTGAACAAAGTGAAGCGCATCGTGAAAGTATTGGGCATGGTCAACTGCATCGAGGGCTTTGGCGATCAGCCCAAAGTCATCAACGGATTCTCGGACCTGATGGTAGCCGTTTTTGGCGATCGTGGAAGACATGCCCGATCAGCCGTGGGGATGTATGCACTGCCCAATAACATGCCCGTTGAAATTGAAATGATTGTCGAGGTTGAGAATTGATTCGTTGCCGGTGGCCTACACACGTCTTCAGGTTCAATGTGCGACTGGCTATACTGAAATTCTGATCGCCGAGTTAGCAGAGGCTGGCTTTGGTATGTTCATGGAAAACGAGGAGGGCTTTGAAGCAGACGCCGACGAGTCCGACGTTGACCAGGGGCAGCTTACAGCCATTCGCGAAAAATACGGCCATGTTAAGCCGCTGACATTCATATTGTCATCGGTGGAGAAGCAGAACTGGAATGAGGAGTGGGAAAAAAATGTAACGCCGGTTATGATCGGAGACCAGGTTATCATTAGGGCGGAGTTTCATAAGGTTTCCACCCCATTTCCATACGAGATCATAATCACACCGAAGATGTCATTTGGCACGGGGCATCATCAGACGACCTACCTTATGGTTAAGAGCCAGTTGACAATCGATCACACCAACAAACGGGTTATGGATGCGGGTTGTGGCACAGCCGTTCTTTCCATCATGGCCTCAAAACGTGGCGCGCGAATCATTGAGGCGTTTGATATTGACGAATGGAGTATCATCAATGGGCAAGAGAATGCGACAGTTAACCAATGCACGAATATCCGGATACGACAAGGGACCATTGCGGATTTTCAATGGGCCGAATCCTTTGATATTATCATGGCCAATATCAATCGGAATATTCTTCTGAATGAAATGGAATCCTATGCACATCACCTCATACCCGGTGGTTTACTCCAATTGAGTGGATTCTATGTATCTGATATTTCTCACCTTGTTGAGGAAGCGAAGAAGTACAGGCTGACAGCTATTGCTCAGGATGAAAGGGAGCAATGGGCTACGCTCCGGCTCAGAAAAGACGGCTAAAATTCATGCAGGTTGCTGTCCTGCTAAGGCCCTGTTTTGCGTTATGAAGGAGAAAGGCGGGCAATCCAATTAATTTTTCCGAATTTCAGGCTTTAGACACGTGAAAAAGGCCCTTTTCCATCTGACATTTGTGGCTGCCACCTCCATGGTGGCCATAGCCCAGAACCCTGCGGGCTACAAGCTTGCCTTTCAAGACAGCGTACGCGTGATGATGGAGACCAACCAGAACACGGAGACTTCTATGGTTGGAGGAACTTTCGCTACCGCGTGGCACAAACTCAGCCTCGATCAGCAAGACCTTATCATTCGGCAAACGGAAATCCTTCGAAGGAGAAGATATAAGCCCTTCCCCTTGCTCGCTGACTATTATGGGGCCATTGGTTTCGCCGTCGAGCGGGAAGGTGCTGACTCTGAGAAGCTAGATTCCTACTTGAAAACGGCGGGTAAGGTAATTGCTCATGAGAAAGCAGCGGGAATCAATTCGTTCTTTCATTATTGCAGGGATTTTTTCGAATACCACGCTTTTCACTACGAGCGCTCGTTTCGTCTTCATGCGGAAGCAGACCACTACTCATTTGATTATATTGAAGAGGCACCCCCGGCACCCCCGGATACCACAAAAAGCCAAGATGCCTTTGGCCAGTGGGACGCCACCAATCCTCCACAGGACAACAATACCGTTTGGGAAGATGATACCGTGAAGTCAGTGGAGACTTTGCCTTCCTGGATGCAACTATCTCCACAGCCCGTGTTGAGCGGCCCCATTATGAAGCTAGAAGGTGTAACATTCAATTTTTCCACCCCTTATGATTCCGCTTCTCTCCGCAACACCCGGGGTTCACTTTCGCTTCGTAGCGGGACCTTTGTTGGAGAGAAAGGAACCTTTGGCTGGGATCCGACAGGACTGAGTGGCGACACTGTATACTTCGAATTCAAAGAATACAACTTCAACATTGATCGTCCCCAGGTCAAAGCAGAGCAAGGGAGGCTTCGGTATGTGGGAAAAGTGGATACAAAAATTGATGGACTTTTTGAATTCAAAAGCATTCGCCATAAAGACAAACCCAGCGCCAACTACCCCCGATTCATGTCCTTCCAAAGCAACGTGGTGATGAACGGACTCAGCAACGACAAGATGAGATATACCGGAGGGTTTGCGCTGAACGGACGTCGCATGTACAGTTCATCGGTCAACGGCGATTATGCCCGCCTGGAAGTCATGGACGATGAAGGCCGAAAATTTACAGCACGGTCTCGCCAATTTGAGTTTAAGGATTCCGTCATCACGGCCAAGCGCGCAATGATTCAGCTTTATCAGGATAACGATTCCATTTTCCATCCTGCGGTCCAGCTTAGGTATGATTATGGAAAGCAAAGGTTGTTTCTTGAACGGGAGCGGGGTCAGCTTCGCGATGCTCCATACACTTCGTCGTTCTTTAATGTTGACTTTAGCTCGGACATTATTCATTGGGATCTCCAATCAGATAGCATGAACCTGAGTACCGTCGGGGGCAATAACCAGGCTGCCATGATTATTGAATCTACTGATTACTATCACCCGGAAGATTTTCGATTGCTCAGCGGAAGCGGATTTACCTTTCATCCGCTGGCGGTGGTGGTGAACTATGCAGAGAAGAATGGCCTCCGTGAATTTTACCTGGATGATTTGGTTCAGGCAATCAAGCTCCGGTACGAGGAGGCCAGGGTGGCTATGACCTTTCTTTCACAGAAAGGTATGATCAATTACAATTCGGTCACGGGATATGTCCAGGTGAAGGAGAAGGCGTTTCATTTCTTTGATTCAAAGAAGGGCGATGCAGACTATGACAACCTGAAGATCCATTCCATCTCCGACAAAACCGCCAATGCCACAATAAATCTTCCTCGCGGCAGGATGGTGGTACGCGGAGTCGACGAAGTGAATGTCAGTGATTCATTGAATGTTCTTCTCAAGCCGGACAGCAGTACAATTACCATCCTGCAGAATCGCGATATTAAATTCAATGGCAAGATCACTGCAGGAAACTTTGAGATCAACGGGAA
Source organism: Cyclobacteriaceae bacterium (assembly GCA_031423035.1). Taxonomy (GTDB): domain Bacteria; phylum Bacteroidota; class Bacteroidia; order Cytophagales; family Cyclobacteriaceae; genus ELB16-189. The sequence goes on from JANPES010000013.1 coordinate 14,140, forward strand.
GGACTTCACTTTCAAGTACGACAGTTTCTTCATTAATCTCAATAAGATTGACTCGATCCGCTTTTACGTTACCGAAACCAATGCCAGGGGCCAAACAAGCCGACGCCGTGTCAATAATGCCATGGTGGGAGCTGACTCCACCGCCGCTGCAGAGGCTGGGATGCCCATGGTGGGAAAGACTTCGGGGACCCTCTTTATTAACCTGCCGGGAAACAAGTCGGGAAAGTTGAAAGTGCCGCATTATCCGCGCCTTGATGCAACCGCCGGAGGTGTTATTTATTTTGACCGTAGTGAGATACTTGGAGGTGCTTATGATCGGTCGGTTTTCTTTGTTGTTCCCCCCTTCAAACTGGACAGTTTGAATGATGCCGATCCCGGCTCCATTCACTTTGACGGGACGTTTGTCTCCAGCGGAATGTTCCCCTCGTTCAAAGGACAATTGCATACCATGGCGGACAAATCTCTGGGATTCACTCAAGCTATTCCGCCCAAGGGTTATCCGCTCTTCAAGGCTGAGGGCAAGGTATTTGGCGGAATAAACCTGGATAATGCCGGTATTAGAGTAAATGGGAAAATTGAATACCTGGCTGCTTCAGTACAGTCTCCTGATTTTGTATTTTATCCTGACTCTGTGATTGCCAAAGGCAAAGTGGGTGAGATAAAAGAAATGAAAATTGGGAGTGTTTGGTTTCCTCAGGTTACACTCCCGGAATTTGTATTGAAGTGGAAGCCCAAGCAGGATCGCTTTCAATTGAGAAATCAGAAAGGACCCTTCAACTTGTATACGACCACTGCCCAGTTGGACGGTTCTTTGATCGTTTCAAAAGCAGGGGTAACTGGCACTGGAAAGCTAATTACGCGCGGATCAGAAGCAATTTCTGATGAACTGGGATTCTCAGCCAAAGACTTTTCCGCAAGACATGCACGTTTTCAGGTAAAGACTACAAATCCGGAAAAACCTGCTTTGCAAGGCGAGGATATTAGGCTAAAATTTAACCTGGCGGAGAATTTTGCCGAGATTAGCCCAGAGATCGAAGGGATTGCCGCCATTGAGTTTCCATATGCTCAATTCAGAACTTCCATTCCAAAAGCACGATGGGATCTGAACACCCAGAGAATTACGATGACAAAGGATGCCCAGGTTCCTCTCGAGAATTCATATTTCTATACGACACGAAAAGAACTCGACTCCTTGTCGTTCAATGCGGAGAAGGCGGAATACGACATCAAATTACAGCAGCTGAAAGTGAGCGGCATCCCTTTTATCGTTGTAGCAGATGCAAAAATTACCCCGGAAAACAACGAGGTGCTCATCCTTGAAAATGCCAAGATCAATCAACTAAAAAACACCACAATTATTCTTGACACCCTGAACGGATATCACCGGATGATCAATGGAGTAGTTGATATTATTTCGAGGAGAAAATTTAGCGGATATGCTACTTACCAGTATATCAATTCGGTGAATGACACGTTTGCCATCAAAATGGAGAATTTTCGTCTCGAGCCAGTCTCCGAAGAAGCTAAGGCAAAGAAGGATAAAACACTCATACAGATGCATACGGTAGCCAGTGGTTTGGTGGATGACAAAATGAAGTTGATGCTGGCGCCACGGATTTATTACAAAGGAAATATGGTGATGTATGCTACAAAACCCGCTCTTCAGCTGGAAGGTTACGCGAAGCTCGATTTACGAAAAATCAAGAATTACAACACCTGGCTTCACTATACGCAGAGCGGGGATGAAAAGGAAGTCTTCATCGATTTTGATCATGCAGAAACGGAAGAGGGCAGAAAGCCAGATGCCGGCCTTCACTTTGCCTCTGATAATAGCCTCTACTTCACTTTTGTAAATGACAAGAAGACGTCAGAGGATGATGATTTTTTTGTGCCAGGCGGGTCACTCTTCTTTGACAAAGAAAGCGGTGAATTCAGGATTGAAGACCGTCAAAAAGCTGTAGGAGAAAAATTGACAGGAAAGACATTCAGTTACAATGAAGATAAACAAGAGATTCGTTTTGAGGGCCCTGTAAGCTTCTTCCGGGATGCGCAGGAATTTAACCTCATTGCTTCTGTCATCGGCTCGGGCAACTTGACGACAAACGAATTCCGGGCCAACACCTTCCTCATGGCCAATATGAATCTCCCGGTACAAGTGTATCAGGCGATGGCACTCGATCTGCAGGCTGTTGTGAAGAATGAGAATGTACCGGAGGGATTGGGAGATCAAACGGAGCTTTTGTACAAGATTTCCGACCTGGTCGGAGAGCGTGCGGTAAAAGATTTTGAGCAACGATCACTTCAGGGTGCGGTATCCTTAAGCTCAATTTCGGCATTGAGTTTACCGATGGTGTTTGCCAACGTAAATCTAAAATGGTCACCCAAGCAGACCGCCTTCTATAGTGATGGTCTTTTGGGATTGAGTCATATCCTTAAGATGGATATCAACGGTGGTTTTGAGGGATTTATGGAAATAAAGAAAAATGAGGATGGCACTCCTGTATTTCATGTATTCATAAAGGCTTCCCCGGAGTCCTGGTACTACCTGGGATTTGAAGATAACCGGTTGATGGTTCAGTCTTCCAATGAGGAAGTGAATGCGTTGATTTCTAAGAAGACGAATGCCGCGAAGGCCAAATTGGGTGAGCTCGTATTTATTCCCGGCAGTGATGAAGAAACCCTTTCGTTCATTAACCGATTCAGAAAAATGTATTATGGAATTGAAGCGCCTTATGACTTGTCATCCCCCGCCTCCCGGAAAAAGGACAAGAAAAAGGATGAGAAAGCCGATGATGGATTCTAAGTGAAATCTCTTGAATGCAAATAAACTGATACCTTTGCCGAACTAAGAATGGATACGATGAAGAAATTAACTAAGAATGTAATTGTGGGATTATGTCTGCTCGGGGTAAGCCTTTCTTGCAGCAAGAGTGCGGACCCGGCACCCACGGTCGGATGCAATGTAACGTTTAAAGGAATCAAGGTTACACTGCTCGACTTGATTTGCGGCACTTCTTTGGGAAACCCTTCAGTGAATGCTACCAATCTTCCCCAAGAGCAGGAACTGGGTCTGATCAATAGTGATGCTTTGAAGTCCATCAGCTTTGTTACTTCCGGCGACCCCGACTCGTACTATTCAAGTACTTTTGTTGGGACAGCACCGACAATTACTGTTTCGGGAATGACCTGGACGTTTAGCGGTACGCTCGCCAATAGTACGGGTGATACAGGTGCGATAACAGGTACTTGTACCTGTGCAAATTAGTCCGACTTAACCCAGGCTTGAAGTTTTTGAAGTTCCAAAGCCTTGCTTTTTTGTTCACTTTTCAGTACTTTTATTGATCTTTTAACCCTAAAAACACATTTATGAAATCAAAAAATCTTTTGCTTGTGCTGGCACTCACGGTCCTCTCTGCAACCGCCGCGTTTGCACAGTTTTCCGTAGGCGCTGAGGTTGGATTGCCAATGGGCACATTTGGCGATGGAGCCGGTATAGGAATTGGTGGTAGCCTTCGTTACGACAAGGCGATCAATGACAACATGAGCTGGGGTGTATCAGCCGGTTATCTTTCATTCGGTGGAAAAGAACTTTTCCCAGGGATCTCAACTGGCTCTTCGTCGTTGATTCCTATCACCGGTGGTATCAAGTATAACTTTGCGGGTGCAGACGGTGGCTTTTACGGAGGTGTTGATTTGGGTATATGGATGACATCCGTAAGTGTTTCTATCCCTGGATTTGGAAGTGTGACTGGAACAGGATCTGAGTTTGGCTTTGCTCCTGGCCTTGGATATCGTGCAGGCGCTTTTGATGTCGCTGCCCGTTTCAATATTGTTTCTGGTGCAAATTATGTTGGCGCGAGAATTGCCTACGTATTTGGCGCAAAATAAGTAGTCTTATTATTTGTTAAAAAAAGCAACTGCTTTGCAGTTGCTTTTTTTGTGCCTATTCCGTCCGTCGACCCCATCCTCCACCACCGGGGGTGGCAATAAGCAACCAATCGCCTGGTACAACTTTTGCCCGATCAACACCCGAAAGCCTTTCACGCACCCCGTTTCGTCGTTGTACTATTTGCTCACCGATTTTTCCTGAACCACCACCCTTCATTCCGTAGGGTTTCTGTTTTCTATGTTGTGTCAGTAAATTGATTTCGAGTTCCTCACAAAATAAAATCTGGCGTAGTACCCCATCCCCGCCATTCCACTTCCCTTTTCCGCCGGAGCCCCTGCGAATCTCAAAACGTTCAAGCCTAACTGGATACCGAAATTCAAGCACTTCCGGATCAGTGATCCGCGTGTTTGTCATGTGCTGATGAACCGCGTCTGCCCCATCAAAGCCCTCCACCGCCCCAACTCCTCCACAAATGGTTTCGTAATAGCCAAATCGACTATTGCCAAAAAGAAAGTTGTTCATGGTCCCCTGGCTGCAGGCGGCAAGTCCTAACGCCTTTAAGACAGTATCGGTCAGGCGCTGGCTGACTTCTGTATTTCCGCCTACAACCGCTGGCAACGGCTCTTTTGTGAAGTTCGGATTCAGCAAACCAGTCGGAAGAATAAGCGCGACGTGCTCCATTAACCCTTCATTCATCGGCAGCGGTTGATTGACCAGAAGTCGCAAACAATACAAGACAACGCTTTGCACAATGGCCTTGGTTGCATTCAGGTTTCCTTTGTGAACAGCGGCAGAACCGGTGAAGTCAATCTGGAGGCGAGTTCCCTTACGCGCAATCCGGACGCGAAGGGCAGAGCCGTCGTCGAGATACTCTGTGGCGCTCATCGGCTTTCGGGGCAGCAGAGAGATCTTCTTCGCAAGCAATGCCGATGCATACTGACGGAGAGCTTTCATTTGCAAAACAACCTGGAACCTCCCATAGCGTTCGCAGAGGGATTGAAGTCCCTTCTCTCCCAGGTTCACGGAAGCCAGCGCTCCATTAAGATCAGCAAGATTTTCATCCAAAGAACGGGTTGGAAATTTTCCTTTGCTGAGAATCTCCGTTAGGCGACCCCATTGTGGCTTCCCATTCTTTACAAGGTAGGCAGGTGAAATAATGACGCCCTCTTCTCCAAGTCGTGTCGCATTGGCCGGCATGGAGCCCGGTTTCGATCCGCCAATTTCGGCGTGATGGGCCCTGTTCGCTACGTAGCCCACTAGTTTCTTTTTGAAGAAGACGGGCTTAATTAAAGTGACGTCAGGCAAATGGGATCCGCCAAAAGCAGGATGATTGGTCACAATGACATCTCCTTCATTCATGGCAATCACTTCGCACACCTCACGAACACAGACGCCCATGCTTCCCAGGTGAACCGGAATGTGCGGTGCGTTGACCACCAGGTATCCGTCTGCGTCGAGCAGGGCGCAGGAGAAGTCAAGCCGCTCTTTAATATTTACCGAAAAGGAAGTTCGCTGAAGCAAGGCCCCCATCTCTTGTGCAACGGCGGTAAACCGATTGGTAAACAGCTCGAGCTCACCTTCGCGGGAGTGCCGGTGGCCACGGCGAACTTCTTTGTCCTGCGCCATGTGTCCGTTGCCGGAAGCATCGAGTATCCATCGCCAGGAAGGTTCAACATATGTAGTCGAATTACCGCTGATCACCAGTGCTGGGCCAGCGATGGCCGCTCCAGCGTTCAAATCCTCCCACCGATAAATTGGACACTTAATTCTTTTTCCGAAAGCAATTGCTCCTCCGATTTTCTTTGCCTCCGGTTTGTAATGACGAGTTGGCCCTAATTTCCTTGCGGCCTTTGTCTCTTTGATGGCGGCAATTACCCTAACGGACTCCACTTCAATTTCCCGATCCGTCCAATGACCGTAGATTTCCTTGTAACGCTTCTTGAAAAGATTGGGAAGCGAGTCTCCGACATGAAATTCTATTTCAATGGAACTATCCTGGCCGGTAAATCGAGCGAAAAGCAGACTGCTTTTCCATTCTATTAGGTCAAGGGAGTGCCCTTCGATATGAAATTTGTTTTTGGCTTTTTCGAAGAGATCATTCAGGCTAGATTCCAGATGAGGCTCAAAATCCTTCCAGGGTTCAAGCACTAACTTTTCTTCCAGACGCTCTATCGCAGCGTGACCAATACCGTAAGCGCTAAGCAATCCAGCATCGTATGGAATGAGGATACGCTTCATTCCCAGTATAGTGGCCAGCGCACAGGCATGCTGTCCACCCGCTCCTCCGAAACTGAGCAGCGAAAAGTCCCGCGGATCATGCCCCTGCTGAACGGAAATTTTGCGGATGGCTTCAGCCATTTTTTCGTTTGCTATCTGAAGCAAGGATTCCATCACCTCTACAGGATTGTGATCCCGCCTTGTCTGGCGCTTCAACTTCGTGAGGAGCGCTTTAAGTGCCTTTTCCGACGCTGCCCGCTGGATGGGGATAGTAAACTGATCCGGGTCCATTCGCCCCAACAACAGGTTAACATCCGTAATCGTAAGCGGACCATTGGCCCCGTAGCATGCCGGACCCGGATTTGCACCGGCACTGTGTGGGCCGACAGTCAAGCGATGACCATCAAAATCGCATATAGAACCGCCGCCAGCCGCAATGGTCTCAATGGCGAGGGAAGGTGAAAGGATGCTGAAGGAGCCGATACGTGATTCGAAACGATAGTCAAACCGACCATTGTACATTGAAACATCTGTACTGGTGCCGCCCATGTCAAAGGCGAGAATTTTTTCTACCCCGGAACGCAAAGCCTGATGAGCGGCTCCTACGACACCGCCTGCTGGCCCACTTAACAGACTGTCCTTCGGAAAAAATGAGTCAGCCCGCACGAGGCCACCGCTGCTCGTCATGATGGAAAGTCGTGCGCCGGACAGCCCATGCTGAATACCGGAAACGTAAGAGTGAATAATGGGATCGAGATAAGCGTTAGCGACCGTCGTTTCGGCGCGATTCAGAATTTTGATCTGGGTCGACAGCTCGTGTGAAGTTGATACGTACTCAAAGCCGGCTGCGCGCAGCGCATCAGTGAGCATTTTTTCATGTGCTGGATTTTTGTAGGCGTTGACAAGTGCCACTGCAACCGACTGAATCTTTTTCTTTTTGAGGTTCGCGATCAGCGATTGCACCTCTTCTGAGTCCAAAGGGAGGATGACCGAACCATCAGAAGTAATCCGTTCGTTGACTTCCAGGGCGAGTTTGTACAGCGGTTGTGGTTTTTCAATGCGCAGGGTAAAAAGATCAGGTCGCTGCTGATTACCAATGAGCAGCAAATCCTTGAACCCCGTGGTTACCAAAAATGCCGTGGCGGCCCCTTTTCTTTCGAGGATCGCATTTGTGCCACGAGTAGATCCGAGTTTTAGCTCAAGGGCGGGAAACGGTTGTCCAAGCGGCGTATGGGTGAGAAAGCGTGCAGCAAGAACCGGGACCTCTTCATTTGTTGTTAGCTCAATGAAGTTACCCGGCGGGATTGACTTCAAGGGTTTTGCAAGCGTGATCTGATTCTTGATGAGATCGATACGCAGAACGGGAACGGTTTGTGATGTACCAACCACGCGAAGGACAAAACCATGAAAGATATCCGCCTGAACGGGCCACTGTACTTCTACTTCCAGCGTGTGTGCATTCGGTTGGCTAATGACCTTGCCACGAAGCACACTATTGCTAAGGATCTTTAGTCGACGGATATTTCCACCGGGGTCCGTCCCGATGCAGTCAGTAAATGTGCCTCCGGTGTCAATCCACAGCCGCCAGGGGATGGCCGCCGAGGAGGCAGGTAGCTGTTGCGTAGTCAGACGCGTCAAGGTTGTGGCATGGAGAGAATGATAGTCCGCTTGGCTATTCGGATTCCGATCGCATGGCTAAACTGCTGTGATCCATCCGGATGAAGACTGAACATCGGCCGGGTGAACAGCAAGGAGTCTTCGCCAATGCTTTGTAGATTATCGCCAGCGGTGCCCGCATTCGTTCCCGCGATGTAGGCTTCAATAAGTTTCTGCTCTATTTCTTTGAGGGCAGTATCATCAGGAGTTAGTGAATATATTCTTACGCCGCGAGCTGCCTCCATGGAGTCAATCCGGGATTCCTGAAGAAGAAATCTATCAACCTTTTCGACATCCCGTATTACGGCGTTGGAAAAGGCCATGGCGGCTTCCTGAAGCGCTGCATCAGTAACCCGCTTGATATCCTGTGTTGCCATTCCTTCGTGCAGTCGTTGACGCTCATCTTGCGAAAGCTTGCCACCGCAGCCCAGGCTGATGAGAAGGAGCGCTCCGAATAGTTTTTTCATAATCGTCGATTTAATTCCCCAACGGCACCTGGTCCCCGGATTCGTTGATCCTCAAATTTACTTGCAAAAGACTAGACTATATACTCCTCGCTAATTTTCTAACTTTGCCCGCGTTTTACGTCATATGATTGAAAAATTAACAGAAATCAACCACCGTTTCGAGGAAGTTGGACAATTGTTGGGGCAACCCGAGGTTGTCAAAGACATGAAGAAATTTACCCAGCTCAGCAAAGAGTACCGCGATCTGGAGAAGGTGGTTATCAATTACCGGATATACCGTAAGATTCTGGATGGGCAGGAGCATGCCAAGGAAGTGTTGGAAAATGAAAAGGACGCCGAACTCAGGGAATTGGCAAAGATGGAACTGGATGAGCTAGCTCCTAAGCGAGAGGAAATTGAGGGGGAGATTAAGGAGCAGTTAATGCCGAGAGATCCCAACGATGACCGCAATTGTATTTTGGAAATCCGTGCCGGTACGGGAGGAGACGAAGCCGCAATATTTGCGGGGGATTTATGGCGCATGTATCAAAGGTTTTGCGAACGCAGGGGAATGAAAATGACAGTGATGGACGTAACGGAAGGATCAGCGGGTGGATACAAAGAGGTAATTACCCTGGTGGAAGGTGAAGCAGCCTTTGGGATATTTAAGTACGAATCCGGTGTCCATCGCGTGCAACGGGTTCCGGAAACTGAACAACAGGGAAGGGTACATACATCGGCAGCATCTGTTGTCGTACTTCCTGAAGCTGAGGACGTTGATGTGGTGATCAACCCGGCGGATCTGGAGTACCAGACTGCCCGAAGCAGCGGTGCAGGCGGCCAGAATGTGAACAAGGTGGAAACCAAAGTGCAGCTGACCCACAAACCAACTGGGATTGTCATCACTTGCCAGGTAGAGCGGTCACAGCATGCTAACCGCGAAAGAGCCCTCCACATGCTGCGGACAAAATTATATGAACGTGAGGTTGAAAAACAGAACGCGGAAATCGGCGCCTCTCGTCGTTCGCAAGTGCGAAGCGGTGACCGGTCAGAAAAAATAAGAACTTACAACTATCCTCAGAGTCGTGTAACCGATCACCGCATCGGGTTTACACAACACAATCTTCCCGCCATTATGAATGGTGAAATCGATGATTTTATCGAACAGCTAAAAATCGCTGAAAGCGCGGAGCGGATGGTGGGGAACTGATTCGGTGATTTGCTGATTTGCTGATTTGGTTATGGGACGCAGGCTATTAACTTGCCAACTGGGAGTTTCTGAAGGTGAGCGGAACAAGGTAGAGGATCTAATTTCCCAACTTCATTAAAGATGAAAAATATTTTAATTTTCCTTTGCCTTCTATGCTCATCGTGCACTAAGCAAAAGATAAGGGAGATTATCTACTATTCTAATTGTAAGGACATTGAGGCTGAAATGGAATTGGGAAGATCCATAGATCTCAACAAGTCTAAATTTGAAGAAAGCAACATTGGTGTGGTTGAAAACCTTGATTCTGTTTTCTGTGGTTACCGTTTCATAAACGACAACCGTACGAAAGAATTTATGGGAGTAATGACGGACATCGATTTAGCTTTAGAGGCGGAGAAATTCTTTGCAGAAGAAACAAAATAAAAAGTGGAGACTCACCATCACCGAATTACCGAATCACCGAATTAGTTTTTTTTCTCCTCTTCCTCCGATTTCTTCTCTTCCTCATCCAGAATCTTCTGAATCAGCTCTTGCTGTTTTTCGTTTATGGTATTATCCAATTTCGCCTGCTTCTTCATGAACCGAAACATGGCGTTTTTCTTGATTTCATAGGCGATGAATACTGTATACCTGTTTTCTTTTTGGTTGTAGTATTTCTTCTCACCGATTTTCCGGAGGTCAGCCATTTCAGTATTCATGACCTGTCTTGCCAGGCTTTGAAACTTCTCTGCCACATCTGCTCCTCGCTCATTTTCTGTTTGCCCCATGTAATTGTCGGCTACTTGCTTCATGGTTGTATTGACTTGGCCAGCCAGAATGGTTTTGGCATCAATATCCGCCTTGCCGCGGGCGATATTTTCAGAGGAACTCTCTCCTTTGCCGCTTGCTCTGAAAAAGCGATTGTTTGATTCGTACGCGTTGCCACTGAATGGCTCATTTACTTTCTTGCCGTAGGGGCTCGAAGCGCATCCAGCCAATATCGCAATGAAAAGAATATTGACAATTGAATTTTTCATCGGTCGTCTGTTTTGTTCCAGGTCAAAATTACCAAAACTGTGCCAAAGACAGCTATTGTGCCGGAATGGAGATTTTCCAACGGAATGCCCATTTCCACTGTATGGTATAGGTGGCAATTCCACTCTCAGTAAGCACCCGCACCCAATCGGCGCGAACGAATGCCCGCCGCACAGAAAGCGGAGCATCAAATTTCACCATGCTTGAAGAGGAGAATAAGCGCGTTAACAGTCGGATGGAATGGTATGCCAGCCAATGGCGGTGAATGTCGTTGATGATCATACCCATCCTCACTTGCTGCTTCAAGCGGCCAAGAAGAGTTACCAAAGCAAGGTGATCAAAATGGTGGAAGAATAAAGTGCCGGTTATGATGTCATACGAACGCATAGCGAAAACCGGTGACAACACGTCCAATACTTCAAACGTGATTTCAGGATAACTGGAACAGTTCCGCCTGGCAAACTTCACAATATTTGGATTTGCGTCTATACCAACAAGTTTCATATGAATCTTGTTTTCCCTCCCAAATTCAGCGATCCTTTTTAGAATTTCTCCGCTCCCGCAACCCAGATCGGCCAGGGTGATGGGTGCGATTTGCGCTGCATCCCGCTTGCCAATTAATGCCCAAATTGCTTCCAGTGTCACCCGGTTTCCACCCAACCACTGATTGATGATATCAAGTTCCCGCAAGGTTTGATCAACCACCTCCCCGGCACAGGTGAGGTCATCCATGATCTCCAGATCGTTTGCCCGAGATGACAAATCTATTCCAGGATGACTCATTTCGTAACAACAATTTTCAGTAATGCGCTTTCCAATGTTAACCCAGGACCAAATGCAAAACTCAAAATGCGCTTCCCCTCATCTTCTTCGGTTAACTTATTCTGAAGTTCGCGCAGAACAAATAGAACTGTGGGGGATGACATGTTACCATACTTCCGCAACACCTCGTAAGCGTATTTGTTTTGAAGTTTCGTTAGCCCCAACTCGGCTTCAATTGTTTCCAGGATTCTTTTTCCACCGGGATGTATCGCGTAATAGGCAACCTCGGAGATGCTCTTATTGATTTTGGCCAGCAGCGACCGTGTTAAGTTTTTGATTCCGCTGCGGATAACTTCCGGAACGTAAGAAGACAACCGCATTTCAAAGCCAAGGTCGCCAACGGTCCAGGTCATATCGTGCTCGCCTTCGGTAGCCAGCTCGCAGTGGAATTTTTCCAACTGAAGACATATTCCTTGACGAGGGGTCCCCTCCACAAGGACAGCCGATGCGCCATCCCCGAAAAGAGCATTGGCCAGCATGTTATCCTCTGTATTTTCTTTCTGAAAATGAATGCTGCACAGTTCTGTACAGAGGATCAGCACCTTGGCCGCTGGCCGCGCCGCGCAGGCGGCCTCAGCGAGTTTAAGCGCATTGAATGCCGCGTAGCACCCCATGAAATTGATGCTTGTCCGTTCCACCGAGGAATTTAGCCCAAGCGCTTTCACCAAGTCAATATCAAGCCCGGGGGCATACATGCCAGTGCAACTGACCACAATCAGATGCGTGATTGAGTCTTTCCGCAGTTCGTGGAGATCCCCTATACACCTTGTGGCGGCCTCAAGGCTAAGGGCCAGGGCGTGCCGGCGATAAAGCTCAAGCCGTCGACGTGTGGATGGAAATGGTTCAAGCCCCACCGTGTTTTCAAAGAAATGAAAATCCTGTGTCTTGCCATAATCTTCCAGCACCGAGTAGCGTGTTTCGATTCCGCTTGCACGGAAAAGTACCCGTAGCTTGCGCGCGTCGTCTTCACCAAGTTGCATGGCCTTGGCCATGAAATCAGAAATGGTCGACTGATGTAAAAGATGTGGCGGGTTTGCTGCTCCGATGGAGGTGATGAAACTCATTGCCCAATAATACTTGAAAAAGGGTTATCTTGATCATTCGACCCATCGTATGTTTTCGAAATCCACACTTCTTCACCTGAGAATTCCCTTCTCCTATTTTCTGCTTCCCGTCTTCTTGTTTGCCCTGGCCGTGTCTCCCAACCTAATACTCCACCGGCTCATATGGATTTTCATCCTACTTCATGTTTTTCTGTACCCAGCCAGCAATGGATATAACAGCTATTTTGATAAAGACGAGAAGAGCATCGGCGGATTGAAGAACCCCCCACCGGTCTCCCGAGGGCTTTATTGGACTTCATTGCTTTTTGATGCCGTTGCAGTTGTTATCGGCTCCATTCAGATATCTATATTGTTCGGCACGATGGCACTAATCTATGGCCTGGTCTCCAAGGCATATAGCCATCCCTCTATTAGACTAAAAAAGTATCCGGCGACCGGTTGGCTTGTAACGGGATTCTTCCAGGGCTTTTTCACGTTTATGATGTGTTACATTGGTCTCAATAATTATAACCTAATTGATGGCCTTCAGGTGCAGGCACTTTTACCTGCAACACTTTCCAGCCTCATGCTATGGGCCAGTTATCCGATGACACAGGTTTATCAGCACGAAGAAGATGCGCAGCACGGTGACCGCACCCTGAGTCTCCAATTGGGAATACGGGGAACATTCTATTTTGCCGCTTTCTTTTTTGGCGTGACCGCCATAGGATTTGTTTTCTATTTCAGCCAGTACTATCAATTCCGTCAAGCCTTGGTGTTCTTGATCGCGCTGAGCCCTGTTGCCCTCTATTTTGGATTTTGGTTTTGGAAAGTACTTAAGGATTATACCCAGGCAGACTTCAAGCACACCATGCGGCTAAATTTTATTTCAGCAACTTGTCTGGTAGTCTTCTTTATTTGGTTGCTGTTTGATACCCGAAATATCGGCAGCTAATTGTTTGGCTAGCGTATTAAAAGAACTTTCAAGTCTTGGCAACTTTCTGAGTACGGGATCGATTTAGAATGGATGCCCATGGGTCTCTTTCATCAAAATGTTCGCCAATGGCCTGACATGTCGGGCCATATTCACTGCCAGGTTCGATGTCCAGGCGTCGCCAAACAGTCGTTGAATATGGCGCCCCATCCACAAGCGCGTCGAGAATTGCTTTTTCCAGGCTCTTGCATAATCCGCTTCCAGATGAAGTCTGGAATAGGATGCATCACCGCAATAACGCACGATATGCTCACTGATTAGCTTTGCCGAGTGAATGGCCATCGCCATTCCGTTTCCACACAGGGGCGTTATCATTCCTGCCGCATCACCACCCATCAAAATGTGGTTCTCGACAGGCGATTTTGTCGCAAAAGATATTTCATTGATAGTTTCAGGGCGGTCGAACAGAAACTCTGAGCGTTCAAAGATATTCTTTAGGTATGAGTTCTTGAAAAGGACGGATTCTTCCATCGCCCGAATGTTCCCATGAGCCTTTACATTGTTCCGATGCGTCAGGTAACAGAGATTAACGGTATCGTTCTCTACCCTGCTGATACCGCAATACCCATCCGGAAAGTTATGCAATGCTATCAAATCAATGGGGAAGTCAGGAAGGCGAACGTGGTATTTTACGCCGACATAAGGTGAATGCCGCTGGATGAAATCACGGTTTAAATGCTTGTCCAGCCGCGACCGCTTCCCGAAAGTTCCAATCATCACATCCGAATTCATGGGGCCGCCGGAGGTTTGAAGTGAAAACTGATCTCGCTCGAAATCAATGGCAGTTACTTCAGTTTGAAGGTGAAAGTCGACGCCTAACGTCTGCGCTTTCTTATACAAGAAATAATCCAAAGCATAACGACTTATTCCAAAGCCTCCCAGGTCCAAGGGAAGTTCTGCCGAGGCGCCATTGGTTGAGGTTAGCTGAAACCTGGAAATACGTGATGGATTCAATAAGTGGGGATACGCGTCCAATGACTGTAAGTATGGAACAACCTCATTGGAGATATATTCCCCACATACTCTATGAAAGGGATAGAGTTGTTTTTCAATCACCCTACTGACAATACCCTTCTGTGCCAGGTGAATGGAGGCAACCAGTCCGGCCAATCCACCACCGACAATAGTAACCCGCTTTGCAGCCATGGTGTAAAGCTATGAATTGTCTTAGCAAACCGCTCCTTTAGATTTGGCTGATCAGCAGAAGTTTCTTCACAAGAATCTTTCCTTCACGCATAACTTCAAGGCGTAGTTGTTTACCTGGTCGGAGATCAAAAACCGTGTTGATCCCATTGAGATCAAAACCCGAAGTGGAAACGCCATTGATTGAAACCAATTCATCGCCGACAAGTATTCCAGCAGCATCGGCGGTGGAACCTTTGCGAACATCAGTGACTTCAAAACGACGAAGGCGTACCCCCTTGGCCTTAAAAGTCAGGCCACTCAGATTGAAATTGAATTTCCTGTTGAAAGAATTGTTCTTCAGCAAGTACATCTTCCCTTTCGGAAAGTTGAAAACGGTTGTAAATCGGCTAAGTAGCTCCCCTCCAACAGCACCGTTCCGAAATATGTCAGCATACTTAATTGAATCTGCATACCCGTAATCGGACGGATTGGGGAAATTGGCCACGACTTCATTGAGTTTATATTTCCCAAGTTCAATCGAAGTGATTCGACCGATCTTGCCGTTGATGGCCCCGCTAAGTCCGCGCCCGATGAGGCTGACTACATGCTTTTCAGGGACAACGATGCGGGCATCAGAAGCAGGATCGAGGACCAAACCATGACTAGCGCCGGTATCTACCAGAAGTTTGGCGTTAATTACCGTGCCTGTTCTCAATGTTACAGGGGCTTGAATATAGGGTTTGGTGTCTTGTACCTGAATTGATAGTTCCTGGTATCTCTTTTTTGGTTTGAATAGGTCGGGTAAGGAGATGGTCAACAAACGGCCTTCGTAATCCACCTCAACCACAAATCGGCTAAAGACTTCGTATCCCAGTATTCCCTGAACATCTACGCCAAGGTAATTGCGCAACTCCAGGTAATCCTGTTCTAACACCAACATGGCATGACCTTCGCCGTGAACTCCCGGCATGTCCAGCGTAACGTTGTTTGTCACGTAAGCATCAACAGCTTTTTCACCGCCTAGCCCCGGGACATGATAGTGCCGGCTGTATGTAAGATTTAGGATATCACTAAATGACTTTTCTGTAAGGATGGTCGTTCGAACACCGGTATCAAGGATAAACTTTAGAGGAAGCTGGCCATTCAGCACGACGGGAACGACAATCAGGTTGTTGATAATCTCAATGGGAAATTTGGCCCGTCGCTGCCCAGGCTTCAAATGGAATCCAAGCTGTGCCTGACTAACCGCAGGGAAGCCAAGAATAAGGAGAAGAAGTAAATATCGAATAGCCATCAATCCGCGTCAACTGGATAAAACTATTGAAAAAATAGTACCTATAACTCCTTAAACGGTAACTACCCCCAGGGCGGTGAGCAATTTTGCAGGGGAATTTTCAACGATGAGGAAACGGAGGTTGGAGGGACTCAAAAACCCCTTGGCTGTCATCGTTCCCATTTGCGCAACAAGTGGAGAAAAGAAAGATTCGACATTCAACAACCCGATGGGCTGATCAATAAGGCCAAGCTGCCGCCAGGTGAGTATCTCAGCCAGTTCATCCAGCGTTCCCCATCCCCCCGGCAAGGCGATAAAAGCATCGGCCATATCTGCCATGCGCTTCTTTCGCTCATGCATGGATGTCACGACAACAAGTTCCGTAAGGCCGCGATGGCTTACCTCACGGCTAAGAAGAAAGTCGGGGATAACGCCGACTACCCGCCCTCCAGCTTCAAGCGCAGTGTCGGCGAGGATCCCCATCAGTCCGATGTTTCCTCCACCATAAACTAACGTATGACCGGCCTCTGCTATAAGTAATGCAGTTTCACGCGTTTTGTCTGCGTAAACGGTATCCAAACCTGTACTTGATCCGCAGAAAACGCATACATTCACAATCCAAACTAAGTTAATGCTTGAGATCGTGCTCGTTCTTGCTGACCGACTTGTTGGGGAAAATCCAAACGGAAAGGATGGCCAAAACGAAAAGGGCAATAACTACACCGAAGACTGCCATAATTGATTTTTTATTTGCTTCAAATTAAGCCTCTTTTGGCAATTCATGCAAACAGGAAGGTCGGCCCCGAAATCGAGGCCAAATGGGCACTAAAACAGGGTTGAATGAAATGGGTTCTTCTTATTGTCGGCGTGGTTGTCGTCTCCCTTCTGGGATGGGCGATCTTCTGGTGGTACAGCACAAAGTCACTCAGCCCTGAGAATAGTGTGGTCTTTCAGGATGCAACCGTCCACATTTCTATCATCTACAACCGCCCCTACAAAAAGGGTAGAGTCATTTTTGGGGGGTTGGTTCCCTACGGCAAGACATGGCGCACTGGGGCAAACGAAGCAACAGTGTTTGAGTCGAACAAAGACCTTCTGATCAATGGCAAAATACTAGCTCAGGGTAAATATTCATTCTGGACAGTTCCGAACGAAGACAGTTGGCTTGTGATCTTCAACTCCAAAATTCCTCCCTGGGGTATTGATGTGATGAAAAATGGTGAAGCGGCTCGCGACCCCGACAGCAAAGAGGTGATCCTGGAAATTCCAGTCGTCATATCACCTAAGGAGATTGAACAATTTACAATCACCATTGAAAAGGCGGGGGACTCCATGGAATTGGTCTTGCTGTGGGATCGAACCCTTGTCGCCGTTCCCTTTTCGGTTAATGGGCAATAACCCGAACGAACGTTTTCCTTTTCTCTAGTATGGCCTCTTCAACGGCCTTGCCCGATGAAGCAAGTCGCGACTGCGATATTCCTTGCCGTAACAACGCATCTTCAATCGCTTTGGCCTGCCTAAGCGTCCGATCATTATGATACCTGGCTTTTAGCGCAAGGGAATCCCGCGTGGCGGTGGTTAAGGAATCTAAAATATAAGTAACAGGAATCCTTATTGTATCGTAGATCACTTCTGTAAGATCTGTTGATGAACGAATCGTGTCTTGCAGATAACCCTGAAGGGTGACTTCTATTGAGAATGATTTATCAGGACTTCCCTGGATGAGTCGAGCAAGCCGACGCAGTTCCTGACTGGAAGAGGGTGAGACCGTAGCCGATTGAGGGCTGAACCCGACTCCCGCAAGGTCAAGCGCATCGCCAACGGCAACAGGAAAGAGTCTGATTTGAACACGCTCCAGCATGGGAGGATTTTCGCCACGCAAATCGAATTGCTTTGAATAAAATGAGTAATTGTCCTGTGCCGGCTCTACAGAAAGTTCATACTTGCCGGTGTAATTCATGTAAGCCACAAACGCTCCACTCTTTCCGGGCTGTGTAGAGAATACAAGGTTCTGATTAGAATCAAAGACACTGACAAATGGGGAAGACAGATCCGGCGGACCCTCCACCAGACCTTCCAGCCGAAGCGTTCCTTTCGGGCGAACATCAGTCGGAAAGAGCAGTTCTACCAATTCGCTGCTTCGTTGGCTGGGGGCATCTTTCAGAAGATACATCCCCGCAGCAGTCGCACTGAAATACTGGTCGTCTTGAGGCGTATTGGCAAAATCAAGAGGTTGCGGTTTGCTCCACCCTGTTTTCCCATAGCGTGTATAGTATAAATCCATTCCGCCTTTGTTCGGTTGAATACGATCGGAAGAGAAAATGAGCATCTCGCTATCTCCCATGATCCGCGGCGTTTGTGAATTTCCAGTATTCACAAAATCCGGCAATTCTTCTGGAGTGCCCCACTGTCCATTCGCCTTTTTCTTCATCATGAGAATCCGGCACGCCTCTGCCTTATTGAAGTCCATCTTTTCACAACGCATATAGAACATCGTCGAGCCGTCAAGGGATACCGAAGGGCAGGCATCATGACCTTTGGAGTTGGCAGGAAGCAGCATATTTTCAGGCTCTTCCCACCGATTTCCAATTAACTGACTTGTGTAAAGATCAAATCCGCCCATTCCATTCGTCTTCATATTGCTCAGATAGAGTATCAATCCGTCAGCACTCAAAGCGTATCCCTTCATGAAATTTAGGCGGCTATTAACGCTTTTTGGAAGGATTACTGGGTCCTTCCAATTGACTCCCACACGGGTTGTGTAGTTCATTGTAATGGCATTGTCTTCGGCAACATCAGCCAGATAAACCAAAGAATTTCCATCCAGACTAATAAACGGAGCAAAATTATTGATCGCGGGATGATTCAGATTTGGCGGCATCTTCCGCATCTTAGCCTGACCACATAGTAAGAATGGGGGGCACACGAACAGCAGGCAAATGAGGTTCCTGAAAATCATCTTTTAAATTTAGGCAAAAGAGTCCATCTGCAGGAACAGGTCTCTGATGAAATTTGACTGAATAAACTATAGCGCGTTGAAAAAAATGATCTAGATTGGGTCAATGATTCAGGTAATACCATCCATCGCAATCCGCAAGGGCAAAGTTGTAAAAATGCGCAAAGGGGATCCTGCCAGCGAAAAGGCCTATGACGAAAATCCGCTTGACTTGTCAAAGCGATTTGAAGACCATGGCATCGAAATAATTCACCTCGTTGACCTTGATGGGGCTGAAAAGGGCAGCCCCAAGAATTTTCACGTGCTGGAAGCGATTTCCAACCATACGGACCTCAAAATTGACTTTACAGGAGGAATCAGTACGGATGGTGACATCAGCAGTGCCTATGAATTTGGCGCGGATTATATCACAGCGTCCAGTATCGCCGTAACCAACCCTGAGTTGTTTGCTTCTTGGATAGTGTCCTATGGCAGGGAAAAGATCACCCTGAGTGCGGACGTTACCGATGTCAGTACCAAGCAAGTGGCGTTTCGGGGCTGGCAAAAGAAATCTGACTTGTTACTAATCGATCACCTGAGATTTTTTTATGAACGCGGGTTAAAATATGCCAAATGCACAGATATTTCCAGGGATGGTGCATTGGAGGGACCCGATTTCGATTTTTACCAAGAAATCCTGGATACTTTCGCTGACCTAAAGATTCTCGCCAGCGGGGGAGTCAGGGATGCTGCTGATATTGAACGGTTGAACGAAATGGGCATCTTCGCCGTTATTTTTGGAAAGGCATATTATGAGGGAAAGATCAAGCTGAAGGATCTTGAGCGGTTTCTCGTAAAATCCTGAGAGCATACGTGACCTTTTGATTAGTCTTGTCCGCGCAAAATTCCCGCAGCCGGTATCTGACTAAGTAATCCGGATTCGCCCCATGAAAGAAGCACTTGCCTACATAGATCCCACGGGCCATACGACCATCGATGTAATCGGCGCACGTGAGCACAATCTCAAGGACATCAGTGTTTCACTCCCGAGGAATAAATTAGTTGTTATCACTGGAATTAGCGGAAGCGGAAAATCATCGCTTGCTTTTGACACCATCTATGCTGAAGGGCAGCGAAGGTATATGGAAAGCTTTTCGGCTTACGCACGGAGTTTTATTGGCAACCTCGAACGGCCTGATGTTGACAAAATCAATGGGCTCAGCCCTGTCATATCCATTGAGCAGAAAACTACCTCCAGGAACCCCCGATCAACGGTTGGTACCGTAACTGAAATTTATGATTTCATGCGACTGTTTTTTGCGCGCGCCGGTGATGCTTACTCCTACCTGAGCGGCAAGAAAATGGTCAGGCAAACGGAAGATCAGATCCTGGAAGGAATGTTTCAGCATTTCCGTTTAAAGAAGTTGACCCTGCTGGCGCCAGTGGTTAGGGGCAGAAAAGGGCACTATCGCGAACTGTTTGTCCAAATCAGGAAAAGCGGCTTTACCAAAGTCCGCATTAATGGGGAAGTGGTTGAAATAACGGCCAAGATGCAGCTGGATCGGTACAAAATTCATGATATAGAGGTAGTTATTGACAGAATCGTAGCCGATGAAAAGGACCGGTTTCGCATTAGTCAGTCGGTTGCCCGTTCACTTAAAGAAGGAAAAGGGGTGATGATGCTGATGGAGGAAAACGGAACCATTCATCATTTTTCCAAGTACCTCATGGATCCTACGACGGGATTGTCATATGATGAACCGGCACCTAACCTGTTCTCATTCAACAGCCCGTATGGAGCTTGCCCAACATGCAATGGCCTGGGTGCAATTGAGGAAATCACGGAAGACTCGGTTATCCCGGACAAGAAACTCAGCATCATGCGGGGCGGAATCTTGCCGCTCGGCGAGTATCGGGACATATGGATTTTCAAGAAAGTGGAGGCCATCCTTAAACGTAGCAAGCTTTCACTGACAACACCAATGAAGGACATCCCCAAAGAGGTTATTAAGATCCTCCTCTATGGCGATGATGTGCCGGTGGCGGTCCCTTCCGTCAAATACCCGGGCACAGACTGGAATACGAAATTCGAAGGCATCGTCAGCTTCCTGGAAAAAATGCGCGAAGACTCATCCGAAGGCGCAAAGAAATGGATGGACGACTTTATGATTTCACGCGTATGCCCGGAGTGTCATGGCGCCCGATTAAAGAAGGAATCGTTGCATTTCAAAATTGATGGAAAAAATATTGCTGAACTGTCCATACTCGACATACTGGAATTGAAGAAGTGGTTTGACAACCTGGAGGACCGCCTGACACCCAAACAACGGACGATTGCAGCTGAGATCTTGAAAGAAATACGGAAGCGCATTGGATTTCTTCTCGACGTGGGGCTTGAATACCTGGACCTCAACAGGCCTTTGCGAACGTTGAGTGGAGGAGAAGCACAGCGAATCCGACTGGCCACGCAAATAGGAACTCAGCTGGTGGGTGTGCTTTACATATTGGATGAACCCAGCATTGGCTTGCACGCTCGCGATAACGCCAAGTTAATTAAGGCCTTAAAGGATCTTCGCGACCTGGGCAATTCAGTCGTCGTAGTGGAACATGACAAGGAAATGATGTTGGAGTCCGATTATATCATTGATATTGGACCAGGGGCAGGAAGGCATGGCGGAAAGGTTGTGGCGGCAGGGACGCCTGCAGAATTTCTGGAAAATGACAGCGTGACCTCCAGGTACCTGAGTGGAGCATTGAAAATTCCGTACAACAAGAATAAGCGAAAGAGCGGAGGTCATGAGCTTGCTCTGCAACAGGCAAGCGGGAACAATTTGAAAAACGTTGACCTGATTCTACCGCTTGGACTATTTGTTTGTGTCACTGGCGTATCGGGAAGCGGCAAGTCAACCCTTATTCATGAAACCTTGTTTCCCATTCTTACCAGGCATTTGTTTAAATCACGGACCGAGCCCCTCCCTTACAAGCATATCAAAGGACTGGAGTTGATTGATAAAGTAATTGAAGTAGATCAGTCGCCAATTGGAAGGACCCCGCGATCGAATCCAGCAACCTACACCGGAGTATTCACTGATATCCGCGACTTGTTCGCACAAATGCCTGAAGCAAAAATCAGAGGCTACAAGCCTGGACGATTCTCGTTCAACGTTAAGGGCGGACGATGCGAAACATGTGAAGGGGCGGGACTCCGATTAATTGAGATGGAATTCCTTCCTGATGTGTATATACACTGCGAAACGTGCAAGGGCAAACGCTACAATCGTGAGACCCTGGAAGTCAGATTCAAGGGAAAGTCAATTTCAGACGTTCTGGACATGACCGTTGAGGAGGCGGTAGTTTTCTTTGAAAACCAACCAAGAATCCTGAGAAAGATTGAGACCTTGAATGATGTGGGCCTGGGATACATTTCACTTGGTCAGCATGCCACCACCCTTTCTGGTGGGGAGGCACAGCGGGTGAAGCTGGCCACTGAATTGTCAAAGCGGGATACTGGAAAGACTTTTTACATTCTGGATGAACCAACAACCGGGTTGCATTTCCAGGATATCGCACACCTCCTAGGTGTGCTACAGAAGCTGGTTGACAAGGGGAACACGGTATTGGTTGTCGAGCATAACATGGATGTGATCAAGTCTGCAGACTTCGTTGTTGATCTAGGGCCTGAAGGTGGCCAAAAAGGGGGCAGAATTGTAGCCACAGGCACTCCGGCGGAAGTTTCCAATAACCCCGCAAGCTATACCGGCAGGTTCCTGAAAGCTGAGCTGAGGTAGGAACGGCCGACACCAGCTCCATTCATCACGATCATAAGGGGTTTGGATAAAGGGATTTCTACCTTTGTCAGGTCATGGTCAATAAAATAAGGCTTTACTGGACATTGCAGATCGGAGGTTGGGCCTTTTACGCGGTCATTCAAATCCTGTTCAGTGCGCTTGCTTCGGATAGCCAAGGCGTCAGTACACAGCGTGTTGTTTTTCTTACCTATGAGTCCGCATTCTGCCTTCTCCTTACGCACAATTTCAGAAACCTGATCAATCGCTGGAAGTGGTTGAATGCAGGAATGCCAGTACTCATTCCCCGGATCATCGGCAGTGTGTTTCTCCTCGGACTCGTCTTGTATTTTCTTCGGATCCCTATTTCCATTCCACTTGGAATGTTCAGCAAGGATGTGGCGTTCAATACAGGGAATATCCTGGGCCTTACAACCGTGTATGCATTTATTTTCTTCTTATGGTCTGTGCTATATTTTGTTTACAACTACTTTGAACGATACAATACTTCGTTGAAGCTTGAGGCCTCAGTTCGTGAGATCGAGCTCAACAACCTGAAGTCTCAGCTAAATCCACACTTCATTTTTAATGCCCTAAACAGTATACGGGCCCTGGTGGACGAAAACCCCGGGAAGTCAAAGGAAGCCATCAACCAGCTAGCCAATATCCTTAGAAACTCGCTGAGCACGGGGAAGCGCGGACTGACTAAGTTTGAAGACGAACTCAAAACAGTAAAAGACTACCTCGGATTAGAGAGTATTCGGTTTGAAGAGCGGCTTCAGACACAATTTGATATCGATCCGGAATCACGGGATTTTCTAGTTCCCCCATTGATGATACAAACGCTGGTTGAGAATGGAATCAAGCACGGTATTTCAAAATTGACAGCGGGCGGCATAATTCACATGAAGGCATCGGTTTACAATGACCGTCTGAATATTCAGGTAAGGAACAGTGGTCATTACCTGAATGGCATCAACGGGTCCGGCGGGCTTGGGTTGGAGAATACGCGTCAGCGCCTTAAGCTGATCTATGGAGAGAAAGCTTCATTCCGAATTCTTCCAGAAAGCGATACTTTTGTTTTGACTGAAATAGAAATTCCACATTTACGCTGACCTTGCACCACCCATGAAAGCATTGATTATTGATGATGAACGCCTCGCTAGGAAGGAACTGATTAAACTGTTGGAGGAACATCCTTCCATAGAAATCGCTGGGGAATCGCAGAATGCCGATGAGGCAGAATTGATGATTACCGAACTTAATCCGGATATTCTTTTCCTCGACATTCAAATGCCAGGACGTACCGGATTTCAGCTCCTGGAGTCGTTGGACACGGTACCGCTGGTGGTGTTTACAACTGCCTATGATGAGTTTGCCTTGAAAGCCTTTGAAATAAGTGCACTGGATTATCTGTTGAAGCCGATCACAGCAGAGCGCCTTGCTGAAGCAGTGCACAAAATTCAGGAAAAGGAACGAATACGGTCCGGTCGGGGCAGAGATGAAAAATTGGGTCTGGAAGATCAGGTTTTTGTCAAAGATGGCGAGCGCTGTTGGTTTGTGAGCTTGGCCAATATCCGGCTGTTTGAGTCAGATGGTAACTATATTAAGGTTTATTTTGATGCCAATCGCCCCATGATTCACAAATCGCTCAATGCATTGGATGAAAAGCTGGATGAGCGTTCATTTTTCCGCGCCAGCAGGAAGCATATTGTCAACCTTAGTTGGGTAGAAGGCATCGAGCCGTGGTTCAATGGGGGGCTCATGGTTAAACTCAGAGGTGGTGACAAGGTAGAGGTGAGCAGGCGTCAGGCTGCGAAGTTCAAGGATATGATGAGTTTGTAGGTATCGCGTGGTGCAGTCACTCCTTCAAGACGAGTTGAACAAGATCCATTTCCACATTCCAATCGCGTGCAAGACGAATCATCGCAGTGGCCTCCATTTCAGTGATGTATCCTTTTATGTTATTGGATTCCCAGACCATGTTGATTAGTTCAACACGTTTTTCGCGCGTGTAATCTCTGATAATGTCATTTACAAAGGCGCGGGCACGTTCAAACGAGGTCACCTGGTCCTTATCAATAAATTCTGCGGCCCATTTGAGTTCTTCAGAGCCCCCAAGCCGAACAGCTGCAGCTTCGAGATCAACTTTTTCCTCCTTGTCAAGACCGTGGTAATGAAAAATCACAGCTTTGAGTAACAGGAAAACGCGCTTTTCTTCGGAGGTCATGCCTTAAAGATCGTAATTTTTGCGTGTTGCAACCAAGGTCATAGGGGAAAGATCCTCAAACCATAAGATCTTCCGTAATCTTATCGGCGAGGAGCTTCCCTTTCCGGGTAAGCCGGAGTACACCGTTTGTCATGGTCAGCAGACCATTCTCAAGATGAATATCGATATAGGGACCACGGCGGGAAAGCAGATCATCATGGAGCGAAGAGCGGAGAAAATGGAGGTCACATCCCCAATGAGTCCTAAGCCGGGTAAGTATGTATTCGTTGATCTTGTTTTCCGGGGTCAAACGTTCTGATTCAGCCGGTAGCCTACCTGCGCCAAGCGCCTTCACATACAATCCGTTGTTCCGAATGTTGGAATACCGATGCGTGCCATCATAGGAATGAGCACTGGGGCCGATGCCAAGGTAGGGCTCTTGCTTCCAGTAGCTGGTGTTGTGTCTGGAGTGATAGCCCGTTCTGCAAAAGTTGGAGATTTCATAATGCTCAAACCCCGCGGCATCCATAGCGGATTGAAGTAACTCAAATTGTTCTGCAGCCTTTTCTTCATCAACGACGGAAAGCCGCCCTTTCTTCATCCAGTTGCCGAACACAGTTTTTTCCTCAATGGTAAGCGAATAGGCTGATAAATGGGTTGGCTGAAATCGAATGGCTTGAGCAAGCGTCTTTTTCCAAAGCTCTTGGGTCATTCCGGGGATAGCATAAATAAGGTCCAGGCTGAAATTTGTGAAACCGGCATCAGCCACATCTTTAAGGCATTGGTGAGCCGCGGCACCATCATGCGCCCGATGCAAATAGTGCAATATGGCGTCATCGAATGACTGGATTCCAATACTCAGGCGGTTGATTCCCACCTTCTTGAATTCGTGCAATCGCTCAGGTGTGAGATCATCAGGATTGGCTTCCAGGGTGACTTCCAGTTCGGACGACAAGGAAAACGTTCCCCGAACTGCATTGAACAATCGGACGATGTTTTTTGGTTGAATCAATGAAGGAGTTCCGCCTCCCAGGTAAACTGTTTGGAGGGGCGCTGTCAGGAACTCCTTTTGAAGCTCGATTTCTCGAACCATGGCATTAATCATCTCCTCCTCTCCGCGATTATCCGTTGAGAAATGGAAATCGCAATAGTAGCACGCTTGCTTACAAAATGGTATGTGAAGGTACAGTCCGGCCATGCGTGAATTTGCCATTGTTTTTTCGCTAATCTTGGACGATTAGGATATTTTTGCTGAATGATACGTGTCCTTCTTCTCCTCGCGACTCAATGGGCATTAGCGGGCCCGGTACTTGTGAAGGACTTGCAACCGGATTGGATGGTATTTGATCAAAATGGGTACCGCCCTGGTGGCGTCCAAATCCCGGAACAATTTTCGACTATCTACTTTACCCTTGATCCGACTCGATTTGGTGGCCATCATTTGCAAATTCAGGGCCCGGAGAAATGGCAACTTTTTGTTGATGGAAAGCTACTCTTCTCCGGACGTGAATCAGTGCTTTTCAGCATGGACAGCCTCGCTCTGGAATTTCGAAGGTCGCTCTTTATTGGAGTGCACGCGAAAGATGGCTTCCGGGAGGTACGCACGCAGATTGTCTTTGTTGGTGATACGCCCCCGGCGCATATCGCGGATATGCCGCCGCGGCCTCCAACGTTTTTTCGAGATTACAGCATAATCGCGTCAGTATTCCTGCTCCTTTTCTTCCTGCTTCTTTATCGAACCAGTCCTCAGCTTACGCTGGATTATTTCTCCTTTGCGAAGATATTCTCAGCTGTTGAACGGAATGAAATGCAATTGGCATCACGCATCACCTCCAGCGCCAACCTACTCTTCTATTTGTTCTGCGCGCTCCTTACCGGATTCCTGTTGTCCGCAATCTTCTATTCTGCCGGACCCTTCTTTCACGCGTCTCGCCCTCTCAATATTTCATCAATCGGCTCGGCGTTTTTTGTTTGGACCAAACTTTCGGCATTCATTCTCACGCTACTTGCAGTCAAACTGCTTATAGTTTTCGTGTTCTCTACACTATTTAACTTCAGGGAAACAATAAGTTTCCAATTCTTTAATTTCTTGCGTTTTGTCCTATTCACGGCTGTCTGCATGGCCGTCCTAAGCCTTACTTTCTTCACCTTTCGGGTCGACGAACCTCTATTTTATGAACGATTGGTCGTGCTGGGGCTGATCCTGCTTAGCATGGGTTCACTGGTTGTCCTTGCGAAACTGACGGGAAAATCACGCTTCTCCTTTTTTCATTTATTTTCCTACCTTTGCATTTCGGAATTTATTCCGATGGTGATCATAATCAAGATTTTCTTTTGACTCGCGAACACGACTTGTGCTGATATGACAGATACGCTTGTTCTTGACAGAATGCGGAAAGTAAAAAGCATTCTTGTCACGCAGGAACCACCAACTGATCCGACTTCTCCCTACTTCAAAATTGCTGAGAAATATTCAGTGAAAGTCGTTTTCCGTCCTTTTATTCAAGTGGAACCTGTGGTGGTGAAAGAGTTCCGCAAGCAGAAAGTCGAATTCCTGAATTATACAGCGGTAATTTTTACCAGTCGCAACGCCGTTGATCATTTCTTTATCCTGTGCAGGGAATTGAAGATCGAAATGCCACCTGAGATGAAGTACTTCTGTATCTCCGAACAGACTTCAAACTATCTTCAGAAGTATATTGTGATCCGGAAGCGAAAAATCTTCACCGGCCTGAAGGATACGCACGATCTTTTGGAGATTATCAAGAAGCATAAGAATGAGAAGTTTTTGTTCCCTTGCTCGGACATTCGGAAGAATGATATTCCAGATTTTTTCCGCGAAAACAACTACCATTTCTGCGAAGCCATCACGCACCACACGGTGGCAGCAAACCTCTCTGATTTGAAAGAGGTATTTTATGACATTCTTGCATTCTTTAGCCCGTCTGGTATTCATTCATTGCTTACCAACTTTCCAGAGTTTAAACAAAACAATACACGGATCGCAGCGTTTGGGCCAGCCACTGCCAAAGCAGTTCGTGACGCAGGGCTGGTCTTGGATATTGAAGCCCCACTACCGAATGCCCCGTCAATGACGGGAGCATTGGAGCTCTATATCAAAAAGGCGAACCTGCCGAAGTAATAGATCTTCATTCTTTCGTTATTTAGCCGGGTAGCCTCTGAAGGCAGAGAGATTATTGAATTATATTTGATAACCAGTTGACGGTTCAGTGAAAAAACTTTCGATCGTTTTATTGTCATTTATGTCCTTTGGAAGTTGGGCTCAGCAAGATCCCCAGCTTACGCAGTATATGTTCAATAATTTCTATTTCAATCCCGCTTTTGCCGGTACCGACGGGGTCACTAAAATTAGCGCCGTGCATCGTGCGCAATGGCTGGGTTACGCTCCGACATATGATGATGGTGGTGCCCCAACAACACAGCTCGTTAGCGCACACAGCCCACTTGGCAAACGATTTGGTGCAGGTGGTTATTTTGTGAATGACAACCTTGGCGCAGTGACTAACTTGGAATTCCAAGCATCCGGCGCATATTACTTTTCAATAAAGAATGGACGCCTTAGCCTCGGCGTTCGTACTGGAATGATTTCTCAGGCAGTCGACTTTGACAAGTTCAGAGCGATTGATCCCAGTGATCCCCTCCTCGCAAGGAAAGGAAAAGAGTCTCAAATTCGACCTGATTTTGCCTTTGGTGCCGCATGGCTGAAAGAGAAGTACTACGTTGGGTTAGGAATCAACCACCTCAACCAGGCATCTTATGACTTCGGGCTTTCTCAGAAAAACCAGCTCAAACAGCACATCTACTTCACCGGAGCCTACTACTATGACCTGAATTTTGACGTTCGCTTCCAATTTGTTGGAATGGTCAAAACAGACCTCGTCAAGACCTCTTTTGACCTTGGTGTCCTCGCCTATCTAAGAAACACGATGTGGGGAGGCATATCCTTTCGTCAATCAGATGCCCTAAGCTTGATTCTCGGCTATGCTTTCCTGGAAGATAAAGCCCTTAAAGTGGGATATTCCCTGGACTACATTATTAACGACCAGGAGGCAAAAGAGGCCACCTCCCATGAATTCACGGTTTCTTATAGTTTACCGGTCTCTTCCAGCCGGAAAAAAGTAATTCGAACACCCCGTTTTCGATACTAAATCGAAACATTTTTGGGTTTTTTGAAGAATTTGCTGAATTTGGGACTCTATTTTTGGCAAGACAGCATAATGAAATAAATTTATGGTCCATTCGTTGGGCTGAAGCAGGGAAACGTAGACTAATTACTTGAATATGGATGTATCGGTGAAATCGAAAAGTCTTGGCTATCTATCTATTACTGCCCTTGCCCTATCAATGGCAGGCTGTGGTCTACTGGGCCTCGGCGGCAAGAAAGGCGGAGGCGATCAAGGTGAACTCGTCGGGGTTCCTAACCGCGAGGGTTGGGTCATGACCATCCCTTACGGAATGGTGCCAATCCCGGCAGGAACATTCCACATGGGTCAGGCCGATGAAGATCCGGCATCTACGCAAATCAACTTTAATAAGCAGGTGACCATTGGACCATTCTTCATGGACGATACAGAAATCACCAATAACGAGTACCGCCAGTTTACAAATTTCTTTCTTGTGGATAACGGAACCATCGAGGGCTTTCCTGCCGTTAGCGCAGAAGAATTTAGACAGAAATATTATCCGGACACAACGGTTTGGGTCCGCGACTTCTCTCACCACATGGGTGACCCTATTCAAGACTACTACTATTGGCATCCTGGTTATGATATCTATCCTGTCGTTGGGATCAATTGGGACGCAGCTGTATTCTTCGGAAAGTGGAGAACAGCATACCTCAATGATTTCAGAAAAACAGTGGGAGAGTTTCCGATGCCCGAGTTTCGCCTTCCATCTGAAGCGGAATGGGAATACTCAGCACGGGGTGGCCGGGACATGGCCAAATATCCCTGGGGTAACCCCTACATAAGAAATTCGAAAGGATGTATGCTTGCCAATTTCAAGCCCGGAAGAGGAAACTTCTATGATGATGGATTTGCCTACACCTCGCCGATCCAGTCTTATTTTCCTAATGATTATGGCCTTTTTGATACTTCTGGAAATGTATCGGAGTGGTGTCTGGACGATTTTAACCCGGCTTCCGTACCAACTGTTTGGGACTTAAACCCACAGTACATTGACCCTCGCACCGATCCGGAAAGTAAAAAGTTTAATGCCAAGGTGCCACCTAAAAAGGTCATCCGGGGCGGTTCCTGGAAAGATGTGGCCTATTACCTGGAAACGGGTACCCGGACGTATGAGTTCAAAGATTCTTCCCGAGCTTACATTGGCTTCCGTTGTGCAATGACACACCTGGGCCGTTCCTCAGGCAGGGAATTTTAATACTCGAAAACTCATACTATCTTTAAAAACAAGTAACAACGAACCTTAAACCTTAAACTCTAAATATCATGGCAAAGAAAAAAGGCGGATTCAGTCAATTGT
>JANPES010000014.1:0-27296 GCA_031423035.1 Cyclobacteriaceae bacterium
GGCAAGGAATCTTCCCTGCAAATGTCCCGACAGCATGCGGTGCATGTGGACCTCAGCGCAGGTCTCCCGGTTGATACGTTGGAGCAACGGAGACTCTGGAGATGTAAACTGTTCAGCGTAACGATTGATAGCCTGATTTTCAAAACTCATGGGCAATAATCATTTGGGTTCCATCCGCAAATAACTCATCTTCTCTTCATCAAAAACCTCGATAGCCATATCCCTCAGTTCATCAGCCGTTGTCGACTGGATGCGGGAAAAAATCTCGTCCAGTGTGGGAATCTTGCCAAGGTCAAGAATACTCCGACCCATCATCATCATAAAACTGATGTTACTTTCCTCCGCCATCGCGACCTGCCCAAGGATCTGCTCTTTTGCAGAAATCAATTGCCGTACACCGAGTTTGTCATCACGCAGTTTGCGCAATTCCTCCTGGACCAGTTGGATGCTCCGCGACAATTGGGAAGGCTCGGTTCCAAAAGAAATCACAAATAATCCGGTATCGGTAAACGGCACAAAATGCGAACCAATGGAATACACGAATCCATACTTCTCGCGAAGCGATAAGTTAAGTCGTGAATTCAGGCCACCTCCCCCCAGGATGTTGGTCAGCAGAAAGAAGGTCCCACGCTTGGGGTCATTGAGCGAATACGTTGTTCTTCCCATCGCACACCGTGCCTGCTTCACCTCTCTCTTCAAGGTCACTTCCTTCGGTTTGTAGATACCGAATGGCTTGCGCTTCCTGCGGCTGGTGATGCGGGGAACAGCGCCCATGTACTTCTCAGCCAGGCGTATGACTTCATCCATGGTCACGTTGCCGACTACGGAGAACACCATCTTTCGGGTATCCATGTGTTCCTTCAGGAAATTCACAAAGTCAGCGCGCTGAAATCCTTGAACTGTTTTTTCAGTTCCCAGGATATTCATTCCCAGGGGATGCTGATTGAAGATGACTCTATCAAATTCATCCTGAAGGGAACCTTCGGGGTCATCGTGGTACATGGACATTTCCTCGAGGATTACATTGCGTTCCCGGTTAATCTGAGGAGCCGGGAAAATGGAGTGGAAAGTGATGTCGCTAAGTAATTCAACAGCCCGCTCAAAATAATCATCACGCAGGGAGGCGAAGAAGAGGATTTTTTCCTTGTCGGTAAACGCATTGAGTTCACCGCCCAAGGCCTCCAGCCGGTTTATGATGTGAAACGCTTTGCGCTTGCGGGTTCCCTTGAATGCCATATGCTCCCAGAAATGGGCGATCCCCTGGTTTGCGGGGGTCTCATCGCGACTGCCGATATCGAGCATGATCCCGCAATGAACAATTTTCGTTGTTGTAACCCGGTTATGGACTACCCTAATCCCGTTCTTCAGCGTATATAAGGTATGTTCTCTCATGGAAGGCCGCAAAGTTAAAAGGTCATGGGCAATTGTCTCAATCCCGAACACGATTGCCCGCTGGCGGTCGAAGGGCTTGGAAGTAGTCGTCTGATTTTCTTAACTAGGGCCATAATCGTGGCATACCGCTTGTAAACTGTATATCGCTATGGAAACACAAAAAGTTCGCACCTGCTTTACGATCACGTTCACCGATGATCAATACCTCCACGCCAAGACCTATGTCGAAGACATGAAGCGCCATCCGATGCGCGTGTTCTGGCAAGGCAAAGAAGGCAAGTCGGAAGAGGAACTTGTGATTGAGCAAATCGCTCACCGCATCCTTTCCGGCTTTTACAACAACGAACCCTACAAGGCAGGTAAACATATTGTCCGGATGGACAGTATGACTACGGCATAACACGAAATCAATTCTTTTATGATCACCCGGCAGCCGCAAGGTTCGTCGGGCTTTTCTTTTGGTTTTAGATCCGCTCCAGCACGTGCCGTATCAGCGAGTCAACTATCTCATGCGAATTTTTCGAAAACTCCCCGGTAACCCGGTTGGCAATGATGGCGTTTGCGCTGGCTGCTTTATGGCCCATCAATTGCCCGAGAGAAAAGTAAGTCGACGTCTCCATTTCAAAATTAGACAGGCGAAAGTCAGTCGACCGAAATGTACCGAGGTCTCTTAGCAAATTTGGGTAACGGATAGGAAGTCGCAACTGCCTCCCTTGCGGCGCATAGAATCCCGGGCAGGTAGCGGTATTTCCTGTGATCATCCCCCGGCCAATTTTTTCCCGCAAGGAAACCGAACCTTGTGCAATATAGGGCAAGAATGAGAGGCCGGTATGCTGTTGAAGGGCCAGAGAAGCAGCCGCTTGCAGTTCACTCTGGGGAAAGACATAGAATTGCATCAGGTTATCAAGTCCCACGGCCTGATCGCTGATCACGAGTGAGCCGACAGCAATTTCTTTTTGCATCGCGCCAGAGGTACCCACCCGAACAATATTCAGGGATTTCCGGATTGCTTTCGGCTCCTTCCGTTGAAGGTCAATATTGACAAGTGCATCGACTTCCTGGAAGAAAATCTCTACGTTATCCGGGCCGATCCCGGTGCTGATGACGGAAATTCGTTTGCCGCCAAGGGTTCCGGTGTGGGTAATAAACTCGCGCTTTTTATTCTTAAATTCGATGGTGTCAAAATTGCAACTCACCTGCTCCACCCGGTCCGGGTCACCGACAGCCAGAATAGTATCTGCCAACTGATCCGGCAGTAGACCGAGATGAAAAACACTTCCATTCGGATTCAGGATCAGATCGGTGTCGCTGATTCGCGCCATATTCGGTTATGATTTTATCAGCGTAGCCGGATTCCCGAAGACCGTGGTTCCTGCTTTCACCGTGGCGATGACTACGGATCCCGCTCCGATCCTCGCTCCTTTCCCTACGGTGACACCTGCGACAAGGATGGATCCTGAACCGATAAACACATCCTCCTCGACCGTTACACCCGTATTGATAATGGCACCTGCTCCGACCTGGACAAAATCACCGATTGTACTTTCGGCGCCAACATGGCTTTTAGCCCCAAAAATACAATGACTCCCAATCGTTGATCCTGGGCCAGAGGAGAATCCGGCATCAAAGAAATTGCCGTACCCGATACTCCCTCGGGGAGAAAGCATAGCGAGCCGATGCGTAGCATTCACCGGAAGTACCTGCCGAACTTCCCGAAGCATCTCCACGGTATTCCTGCGAAGGCGATTGTCATCAAATGCAACAAAGGCTTCGCACTTCTTACCAATGAGTTTTAAGAATCCGTCATCATCGGGACTCCCAAGCACAACGGCATCATCGATCTCTGTGGAGTACAATTTCTTGTTATCGTCAAGAAATCCATAGACGACAATTTCGTTGCTTTCAAAAATTTCTTTGGCTGTCCGGCCCAGCGAATTGGCTCCAAAAATAATTACAGGATTTTCCATGCGGTAGCGATAGACAAAGGTAGACGGAAATCATTCTCTATTCAAACGACTTCTTCTCACCAAGCCATCTGCCGATGGTACTGTTGCTGCTTAGGCACAGAAAAACCAGCACTGGAATAGCCCCGATCTTGTACCGCGATAAGGTACCAAAGTTTGGCGTGGACAAGGCGAGGAATCCAGTAAGCAAAATCACATAGACTAAACCTGCAAGCAGGAAGAGCCGGTGGGGAGAAGATCGAAGTCTGCTAAGTCCCGGCAG
This sequence comes from Cyclobacteriaceae bacterium, assembly GCA_031423035.1. Classification (GTDB taxonomy): domain Bacteria; phylum Bacteroidota; class Bacteroidia; order Cytophagales; family Cyclobacteriaceae; genus ELB16-189. The sequence continues at coordinate 3,619 of JANPES010000014.1, forward strand.
CGCCATCACAAACAGGACCAGGAGAACCAGGTTTTCAACGCCAGCGATCAACGACAGTAGATTAAATGACTCCCAGACGAATGGCCGGAAGAGCCCAGCAATCAAAGCAGCCGGAGCGTTCATCAGAATACTCGGCAAGGTGGGTTCAAGGTTGAAGTACTGAACAATCCGTGGAGGATCTGATAGGCGGCTAAATTCCAAATTACTCTGGTAAATGACCTCAAGGAATCTGGAAGGATAGAAATTCGGGTGTATGCTTGTGCCTATGATCAGGAACACAAGAAAAAGCGCTGACCACACGACCAAGTCAAACCGGGCAAGCGATGGGCGTGAACGGTTGACGATTGCCGTGAAGACCGTGGGGATCGCCACTGGCAGGAAAATCCCTATCCAATAATATTTCAGGTTCCAACCAATCCAAAGAGAAAAAAAAATAAGCACCCACTCGAGTGTCGAAGGCGTTCGGTTTTTGACCATGATCAGGCTAACAGCGAGGAGAAAATATAACGCAGCAAGGCCTACGCTTTCCTTGATCAGTCCTGAAGACCAGAAAATGACAGACGGAAACAACAAGAAGGCGATTGCAGCGGCCCGTTGGTTAGCAGGAAAAAACTCCGAGGCTCGCCTGAACAGGAACCAGGCACCCAGGAACGAAATCACCGATGCCAAAGCTGACATCATCCAATAGTTTCCGCCAGTTACAAAAGCGAGAAGGCCACATATCTTGGAAAAGAACAGGGAGCGTGGCGCCTGCTGTTGAAGACTATATACAAAATCAGGGGTACTGGATTCATCCCAGAAGAACTTCAGCGCCTCTGTCGGAGACGACTGTAGGAACATGGAAATTTTGACGCCGTCTTGCCAGTATGAGATAGTATCTCCGGCACCGTAATGCCAGAAATACAAAGCGCCGACCGCCACCCCCGCAAATACTTTTAGTCCGAGGGCAGGCCAAAAGAAGGGTTTTACCCCAATGGGCTGTGCGCGGTATAGCCGAACAGTGATCCAGGCTAGCAATATGACATCAAGAAACAGTATTAACAGGTCCATCATCAGTCGGGCGGATGATTGTAGTGCCAATGCTGCACCGAAGGCAATTCTTCCGCTGGCAAAAGGTATTAAATAATTCAATGAGCCCTTGTGCCTCAAATGAATTTCGTGGCGCCATGCCAAGATCTGACCACCGGCGCGTAATGGAATTTTCTTCTGCGGGAAGTTCTTCCAGCATGGCAATGGCGCGGTCCATGGCATTTAAGTCATCCATTCGGCGGGAATAAGCTGCCAGCAGCGGCACCACTGAATTCAGAATGATGATTTCCATGCTCCCTTGGCCCAGGTGGTGAATGTGATTATTGGAGATTTTAGAGAACTGATAGTGATCGGCCCAATATTCGGATGGTGGCACAGTGAAAAACGCGAGGAGGTCATTCACCGTCCGCGCATCCATCAAGCCGGAGAACAAGGCTTTTCTTTGGTGAAGCACGGCACTGAGCTGGGCGAGCCGTAGCGACGGGAAATTTGGGGGCCGCAGTCTTAAGAAACGCCACTGGGACTTGGACATTCGCTCATTGCCAATAGCGTACTTATGGGCCATTTGCTGGTATTCCTCTTTTAGCTTAAGATAATAGGCATCTCCCTTTGGTGCCTCCAGGAATCCCGCCTGGCCAAAAAGTAAGGCCTCCGTATGCAGGAGCTGATGTTGTTTTTGGATGAGCCTGAGCGGAACTGATTTTGCAAGCAAAAAAAACGGGTCTGCGTTTATCTTTAAGCCAAAAGCACGGGCCAGCAGCTGATAAGCCGTCTCCTCCCAGCTATTCCCGTTGAGTTGAAGCAAGGTGTGGACTTCTTCGGCCTTACGGTCCAGTCTATGCACCAGCGTTTTGCTCACCATGGAAAGCCGTGTAACTCCCTCAACGGAGGGAAATGATCGCTGGCAAGGAATAGAAAAAGAACTCCCAATCAGCTGCCGGTAATTTCGGATCAAGCTGTCGTGAACCCTTCCCCGCAACTCAATCGCTGGAAGTGCGGAATTGTCTCTGCGCGTAATTTCTTTGTCATCACGCCACACGACATGGAGGATGACACTATCATAGGCAGGGTCCTGGTCATGGTGATGATCCAGCCAGCCCGAAGACATCTCGTGAATTTCAACATTACCCACCCAATTGATAAAGCCAATCCGCAGCCGCGCCGTGGAGAAATCAGGACCGGCATTGGTATTGAGAATACCAGGATAAAACACTTCCACCGGCTCTCCGGCAGTTGTCCGTAGGTCCTTCTTGTCAAAATACTGCAAACTCCAGAGGTGGTGAAGCAAACTCTCCTGCATGGATGCGAGTTACAAAAGCGGAGTTTTTTTCTCGAGAATGACCGCTAAGGAAATCCTGATGACTTTTGTAGCAGCTGGCGCCCGCAGTAACTACTTCATTCCGGCGTCAAGGTAGCGACTCATTTCCTCCCTTGTCCTTGCTGCTTCACGACCTGCAGCGCGGGCAAAATCGCTACCAGAAGAGGCGTAGATGATGGCCCGGGCACTGTTGACCAGCAGTCCACAGTCGCCGTTCATACCTTGTCGTGAAAGGGCTTCAAGGTCTCCGCCTTGGGCACCGACGCCAGGAACAAGAAAGAAATGATTCGGTGCAAGCATTCGTATCTCTGCGATCTTGTCTGCACGGGTAGCCCCCACCACATACATCAGGTTATCCGGCGTTCCCCATTGCTGGGATTTTAGGATCACCTCTTCATAGAGCGTCTTGCCATCGATGGATTTCATCAGCTGAAAATCAGCGCTACCTGGATTGGATGTATGAACCAGCAAAATCACCACTTTATCCTTGAATTCCAGGAAGGGCTTAACCGAATCTGCGCCCATGTAGGGAGCAACGGTGATTGCATCAAAATTCATCTGCTCAAAGAAGGCTTTGGCATACATGGTAGACGTATTGCCAATATCACCGCGCTTGGCGTCGGCGATCGTAAAGATGTCCTTTGGGATGTATTCAATGGTTTTCTGCAAACTTTCCCACCCTTTGGTGCCGAGCGCCTCATAGAACGCTATGTTTGGCTTGTAGGCCACACAGTGTTCGTATGTTGCGTCAATGATTTGTTTGTTGAATTCAAAAACTGGATCCGGAAGACTGAGTAGATGACTCGGAATTTTTTCCAGGTCCGTGTCAAGTCCTACACAGAGGTAGGACTTCTTCTTTCTTATTTCGGAAATGAGTTGAAGGCGGTTCATCAGGCGCGGGGGATGTTGCGTTTGAATCCGTCCTCAGGCATAATCAGCGTAAGTCGATAACTTCCACCCCGGGGTATTTCTTTGGATCGAAGGTGAAAGAAGCATCCTCCAATTTCGCTGCCCCGTTGAACTTGGTGATTGAATACTTATACAGGTTTCCAGCCTTGTCAAACATAGTCCAGCTGTGGATGCTTCTGTCCTTCTTCACGATGTACATCCGCACTTTGAAGTATTGGGCATCTCGCTTTTCAGGAACCAGATCCACTACTTCGCAGATCACGCCACCATCAGCCTTGTCTTCCAGATAAAGGTACTTGTATCCCTTCTTGTAGATGTCGTAGAATCTCGAGGGATTCAAGTCATCAGAAGCTGGATCAAAATTGTCGATATTGACCTCCTTGGCGTCCGGAAGGTAGGTCCAGACCGTAGTGCCATCGTTGATCACTTCTTGTTCAGGCAACACCAGGCGATATTTATCGCCCTTGACCATCATTTTACCCTTGAATTCTTCGTTAATTTTCTCCGTTTCATTGGTCAGCGTATAGGAAAATGACGCCTCAAATGAGGGAGTAGCTTTATACTTCTTACCCATGGCCTCCAATATCTCGAGAGCCTTTGGGTCGTACTGGGCCCAGAGCGAGGTGGATGCGAGAAGCAGGAATGCTGCTAGAATGGCTTTTTTCATGGAATAGGGCAGGGAATTTCGTCGAACCGGCCGCAAATTTAATTATTGATCGTGCTTTTCCTTTAGCGTGCTCAATAATTGTTCCAAACTCATTTCATCCTTGACCAGCACTTCCCTGGCCTTGGACCCCTCAAACGGCCCGACAATGCCCGCTGCCTCCAATTGATCGATAAGCCGGCCGGCACGGTTATATCCCAACTTCAGCTTCCGTTGAATCAACGAAGTGCTTCCCTGCTGATGCATGACGATTAACCGGGCAGCTTCCTCGAACAACGCATCACGTTCAGACAAGTCTACATCGGAAGGCCCGGCTTCTTCTTCACCCACAAACTCAGGCAACAGGTACGCTGAATCATAGCCACGCTGCGAGCCGATATAATCACAAATCTTTTCAATTTCAGGAGTATCTACAAACGGGCTCTGTAGCCTGATGATATCGGAGCCGGCAGACAAGAGCATGTCGCCCATGCCTACCAACTGGTCTGCCCCGCCTGTATCGAGAATCGTACGCGAGTCAATCTTTGACATCACACGAAACGACAAACGTGCCGGGAAGTTTGCCTTGATCACACCGGTGATTACGTTTACGGAAGGGCGCTGCGTCGCCAACACGAGGTGAATGCCGATGGCGCGAGCCAGCTGGGCCAACCGCGCAATAGGTGTCTCCACCTCTTTCCCAGCCGTCATCATCAAGTCAGCCAACTCATCGATCACCAGGATCACATAGGGAAGAAAGCGATGGCCCTCTTTCGGATTGAGCTTCCGCGCAATAAATTTGACGTTATACTCTTTTAGATTTTTCGCTCCTGCATCTTTGAGCATTTCATACCGATTCTCCATTTCGATACACAGCGAGTTCAGGGTATGAACCACTTTGCGTGTATCGGTAATGATCGCTTCCTCGCTGTTGGGCAGCTTCGCCAGGTAATGACGCTCAATCTTGCTAAAGAGCGACATCTCCACCTTTTTTGGGTCTACCAGCACAAATTTCAGCTGGCTGGGGTGTCTCTTATATAATAGAGAGGCCAGGATCACATTCAAGCCCACCGACTTCCCCTGCCCCGTTGCACCTGCCACCAGGAGGTGAGGCATCTTGGCCAGGTCAATGACGAGCACTTCGTTGGAGATGGTCTTCCCGAGCGCCACAGGAAGTTCCTTATCTGATTTCTGAAAGGCGGGGCTTGACAAGACCGACCGGATGCTGACCATCTCCCGGTTCTTGTTGGGCACTTCAATACCAATTGTTCCCTTGCCGGGAATAGGCGCGATGATTCGAATTCCAAGCGCAGCAAGGCTCAAAGCGATATCATCCTCCAGGTTCTTGATTCTGGAAATTTTAATTCCTGCATCCGGAACGATTTCATACAGTGTTACTGTAGGACCAATGGTCGCCTTGATGCTTTGAATGCCAATCTTGAAGTTGACCAGCGTGGCAATGATCTTGTCTTTGTTCTGGTTGAGCTCTTCCTGTGTCACCTGGACTTTCCCTGTGTCATACTCGTTGAGCAATTCCAACGGAGGAAACTTATACCCGGCCAGGTCGAGGGCAGGATCGTAAAATCCCTGGGCCTCCACCAGTTGCTCGGCAAGGATATCTGTATCGCTCTTCGGTTCCTCTATGGTGAACTCCGGTTCTTTCGTCGTCTTCATCTTTTCGAGCCTAGGCGCAATGATCTCAGGTGCTGGAATGGGCTCGGGCTCCGAAGGCTCAACCACTTTGCTGACAAGCTCAGGGGCTGGTTGGGGGTCCGGCTGAGTCAGATCCGGCCAGTTGTCACGCTCATCGGAATATGCAGTAGCGGGGTCCTGAGGCAAGAGCGCGTCATTGCCCATGGGTTTTGGATCCCTTACTTGAAACGCATTGATGGCCGTGACATTGAAGAAATAGATAATGAAGATAAATAATGTAAGAACCAGAAAGAGAAACGTTCCCCATCCCAGCATGCTGTCGGCAAGGGCAGCCAGTTCGTAGCCGAGCCCTCCGCTTAGAAAACTGAATTCCGTGGTGCCGGCGATGCTGTGGGTCAAATATCCCAAAAGCAGACAGAGCCACAGGCCGGCAAAAACTGAAAACGTGAAGGCGGAAACAAATGATAAAAGCTCGCGCTTAAAAACCATTCGGAATCCGATGAGAAACAACAACGGCGGGATAAAAAACCCGGAGATGCCAAACCAGCGGAAAATAAAGTAGTGCGAAGTCACGGCTCCATACAATCCAAGCCAATTATCAGCTTCTTTGCCTGACTCAACCAGCGTGGTGTTCCCCAGCGCTTCGACAACGCTTTGATCTGCCTTGCCGGTAAAGAGGTAGGAGACGAAGGCGATGAACAGAAAAAGCGAGGTGATGAGCAGGAAGAACCCGGCGGCAAGGTGGAGCCGGGGGTCTCTGAAGAAATCAAGATTGAACCGTGAGCCGCCTTTGCCGGCTTTGCTCCTCTTTTCTTTCTCGGGTTTCTTGAAGGTGTTGGACTTGTAGGTGTTTTCGGCCATTAGATTAAAAAAGTAGTCAAAACTACTGAAAAACACGGAATATCGTATCATGGGTACCCTTTGAAAACCGGCGTACCATTCCAAACATGGAGACTGTGTTGATCGACAAAGGTCATCGGACCGATCGTATCTCAAATGATCGCAGTACTTTGCCTTGAAGTTCGAAAAACATGCGACTATTCAACACCGCCTACCTGCACTTGAGTAAGGCCGTCGTCGTCCTTGCAATGTTTACGCTGGTGGCATTCTATCCGCGCTACCTGAGCGTGATCACGTCACCTTTGCCTTGGTACATGCACGCGCACTTTGTGCTGATGATTATTTGGATGTCGATGTTGTTTCTCCAGCCCAGATTCATAGGCAAGAAAGATTTCGCTAAACACCGGGCATTGGGCAGGGTCAGTTACCTGCTGGTGCCCCTCATTCTGATTTCTTCTTACCTCATGATTCGTTTTGGCTATTACCGCATTTTAGCTGAACTCCAGGAGTCCGGCACGATGACAGCTGACGAAGCCATGTTTCACGCAAGAATAAACATCGGCCTGGGGCCCATTTCCTTTTTTGCTCTCTTGATTTTTTATCCATTGGCAATAGCCTTCAGAAAGAATCCACAGGTTCATGCAACATACATGGTCGGCACAGCGCTCAGTATTGTCGGGCCCATCCTCGACCGGGCGCTATATCAAATTGCTGATTGGTACCGTTTTCCAACCTATCCATTCGAATACGCTTCATTCTTCCTTGTCGATATGGTGCTCGTAGTGCTTCTCGTCAGTAATTACCAAAAGGGTCTTTCACTAAAAGCCAACCAGGTCTGCCTATTCATTTTCGTCTCCTGTCAAGTTGTGTATGCTTTTTTTCTTGACTCATGGTGGTGGCAGGGGTTCGTGGGTTGGGTGCTTTAGGTGCCGCTGGTGTGAAAAAACTTTCATCCCAAGAAAGCCAAGCTTAATGCTTGCAATTTCCTTGCGCTCTTGGCGCCTTTGCGAGAAACATGCATTTATTGCCTTATGAATTTCACTAAAAGGATGCACTGTCTTCCGGCGAATCGTGACTTTTCCAACACTGGAAATTAGTATCTTTAAATACACATAACCCCGAATCCATGAAGCGATTCCTATTTCCGCTTTTTCTGCTGTTGAGCGTTGGTGCCTTTGGCAAAATCTGGATAGTAGACAGCAACGTCGGTAGTACCTCCAAAGACTTTACTGATTTACAATCCGCCCACGTTGGCGCTGCTGCGGGTGATACATTGTACATGATCGGATCACCCACCAATTACATCACCGCCAAGGTCACGATCACCAAAAGACTGGTGATTATTGGACCGGGGTATTTTCTTAGTGAAAATCCGGACACCCAGGCGAATATCCTCACCGCATTCTTGAACAACGCAAGCCCTGGCGTTTGTGAGGAACTTGAATTTGCGCCCGGATCAGAAGGCTCTGTGCTCATGGGTGTGGATATCATCGGGCGTATTGTCATCAACGCAAACAACATTCTTGTCAAGAGAAATCACATCTATCAGGAGACTGGTTGCAACCTTTCCACGGTTTCCATCACGGCCTCCAGTGTTTTCTTTGTTCAGAATTTTATTGTCGGCGTCCTATCCACAGGTCTCCCTCTGATTCTGGTCACTGGAAGTCAATCGAATCTACTTTTTGCAAACAACTACCTCTATCACTTTTGCTTTGCTGCCTGTAGTTCTAACGCGATTTCCGCTGCCGGCTCGTCACTTGAATTTTCTAACAACGTGGTTACCGGGGGAATTATCGTTTCAACCGCCCTGATCCAAAACAACATTTTCATTTTCAACGCTTCCTTTTCTGCCCCTGCTTCAACCGTACGAAATAATCTACAAGTGGTGTCGGGGGGCAGCACCCCTTTACCCGCAGGCAACGGAAATATAAATGGTGTCGTTATGGCCAATTTATTTGCAGGTCCGGGGACCACGGATGGTCAATGGCAACTCAAACCCGGTTCTCCGGCATTAGGTGCTGGCTTTGGAGGGACAGACGCGGGCATGTTTGGAGGAACTGAACCGTATGTTCTTTCCGGTATTCCACCGGTTCCTGCTATATATGGTTTTACAGCTCCCTTGGTTGGCGACAAAGTCAATGGCCTTCCGGTTCAGATCAAGGTAAAGTCACGCAACTAGCGTTGCCGCAGCATGAGGTGGGCCACATTATGGTTGTCACTCCTTGCAACCTCCGCGATGGCGCAGAACATCACGCGGCTGGAATATTTCTTTGACAACGATCCCGGCTTCGGAAACGGCTTGTCTATCAATGTTACCCCTCTCTCCCCTGACCGTACTGTAAATCCGCTGATCCCTTTGTCCGGTCTGAGCTCGGGATTCCACATGCTGTACCTGCGTAGTAAGGACGCAAATGCCAGATGGAGTTTGTTGACAGCCAAAGGTCTGTTCGTCCAGCCTTTCGCTCAAGCGGGTCCATCGGACAATATCAGCTTCATGGAGTATTTTTTGGACACCGATCCGGGGTTTGGAAATGGTACACCGATTCCATTTACATCCGGTACCGATATTACCCAGAATATGGTCCTAAACCTGGGAAGCGTTTCTCCAGGGTTTCACAAACTATTCGTTCGTGCCAAAAGTGGTACAGGGAGATGGTCACTCCTTTCATCGAAGACTTTTGTTGCTCAACTCTCTGGCTCCAACATCATCGCTGTGCAATACTATTACTTTGATGGAACCACGCAGACACCAATAAGGACATATACCAGTTTTACGCCCGGCCAAAATGTTACCATCGACTTCAACGCCATTATCGTTGGGTTGCTTCCCAGTACCTCTTATGAAATTCACATCACTGCCCTCAATGTAGCCGGGCAGAGAAGCCGGGAGATTGTGCAGTCATTTACAACACCTGCCGTCATCTGCAACATCACCTCACCCACATCCAGCAACGCAAATCGATGCGACAACGGAACGATCACCCTCTCAGCAAGTGGAGCCGGTTCCACGCCCGCTAACTACAATTGGTTTGATGTAGCAACGGGTGGTGTGGTCTTGGTGAGTGGGGCCGTCTACACACCTACCTTGAGCGCAACGCAGACATTCTATGTAGAAATTACTGACGGACTCGGAATCTGCGAGAGTGTTCGTACACCGGTAACCGCCACCATCGGCATTACACCCTTACCCCCTAGCACCACCGGCAACAGCACATGTGCGCCTACATCCTTGTCGTTGACAGCCTCCGGAGGAACAGCCGGAGAATATCGATGGTACACCGATCCAACCGGAGGGATCGCTATCCCCGGTGAAACATCAGGCACATACATCACGCCGGTGCTTAATACCAGTGCTACCTACTACGTCTCTATCAATACTGGGCTTTGCGAAAGTCCCAGGTCGCCGGTCACCGCCATGTTCTGCAACAGGCCACCAAGCATTGATCCGGTGGCGATCACCGCAACAACAGGAGGTATCACCACGGTACCCCTTCTCGGCCTGATTCACGATCCTGACAACAACGTGGACTCATCGAGTTTGAACATAGTAGCCTCTCCGCAAAGCGGCGCCTTAGCCACTATTGATGCATCGTTCAATTTGACCTTGAACTATGAAGGAATATCGTTCTCCGGGGTCGAGGCAATAACAATTGGAATCTGTGATCTGGGACTTCTTTGCAGTCAACAAGTATTCTTCATAAACGTGAGCGGAGACGTTGTCATCTTCAATGCTGTATCTCCCAATGGAGACGGAAAAAATGACTATTGGCACATCCAGAACATCGATGCCCTTGCCGACTTCAAAGAGAATCGTGTATCCATTTTCAATCGCTGGGGGGATATCGTATTCGAAACTGAAAACTATGACAATGTGAACCGCCTATTCAAGGGACTCAACACAAGAGGAGGTGAATTACCTACGGGGACGTATTTCTATAGAATTGAATTTGAGTCAGGCCTGGACACAAAGACAGGGTACCTTTCGCTGAGGCGCTGAGGTGGGTCTGGGCGCTTGATTAGATTTGTTCCTCGGGGCTCCAGTCAAATTGGTTTTCCTGGCTGCTGGAACGGCTACGGGCCGTTGGACAGATGGCGTTTACCAATTACATCGTTCCCACATTAATATGCAAGTTTTTTTTCGGGTATGGGCTTAACTACTATGCGGAGGTTGAATATTACAAGATCTATTATGTTGTTTTGGGTATATGGGTGCTACAATTGATTTACAGCAAACCCTGGCTCGATCGCTTCCTGTTTGGTCCGCTAGAGTGGGTGTGGCGGTCGCTGACGTATTGGAAGGTCCAGCCGATGAGGAAGCAAATTGGGAAATATGATATCATTTCAGATACTGGGCCCTAATCCTTAATTTCATAGTCAATTAGTAAGCTAGCAGGTGTGCACGCATGAGAATCAGGGCTTCAATCGTACTTTTTGGGATCTTTTTAACGGCTCTGAACTTCCATGTCATGGCGCAGGGACCAGCCTTCGAGTGGGCGGTCAGAACAGGTGCTGCAGGGGCATCTTCGATTGGAGAATCCGTTGCCGTGGATGCTGCTGGAAATGTGTATACATCCGGGCGGTTCACAGGAACGGTTGACTTTGACCCCGGGGCGGGTTCAGTAAATCTCACTTCAGCCGGCTCAGCGGATGCATTCATTACAAAGATGGATCCCTCTGGTAACCTCATTTGGGCAAAGCGGGTTGGTGGAACCCAGGACGAATTGATCTATGCAAATGCCATCGATGGAAGCGGCAATGTGTACCTCACCGGGAGTTTTCAGGGAACAGCAGACTTTGATCCCGGACCAGGTGTTTTCAACCTCACGGCACCAGGAGGATTCATTGATGATATTTTCATCCTAAAACTTGACCCCGATGGGAATTTCCTGTGGGCAAAGAGAATTGGTGCGTCCGGTCTTGATTTCGGCCAATCGATTGCCGTGGGTCCATCCGGTGTTGTCACTACCGGTTCATTTGAAGGCACAGTGGACTTTGACCCGGGAGCGGGAACAGCCTTCCTGGCTGCGCCGGCCGGCCAGGACGAGATATTCATTCTAAAGTTGGATGCAAACGGAAACTTTGTTTGGACCAAACGAATGGGTGGGAGCAATGGAGATTTTGGGCGGTCAATTACCCTCGATGCTTCTGAAAATGTTTATTCTACTGGCTTCTTTAGAGGCACAGCAGATTTCGATCCGGGCCCTGCAACCTTTAACCTCACTGATGCGGGCAACTCGGATATTTTTGTATCGAAGCTGGATGCATCCGGAAATTTTGTTTGGGCCAAACGTATGGGCGGCACGGATTCCGAGGGTGGATATGGCATCAAAGTGGATATTGCCGGAAACGTTTACACCACGGGGGACTTTCATAGTACAGCGGACTTTGACCCAGGGATTGGAATAAATAATCTTGTTTCAGCAGGATTCAATGACAGCTTCATATCCAAATTGGATGCCTCCGGAAATTTCATTTGGGCAAAGCGCATTGGTGGCGACAGCGATGACGCGGGCACCAGTCTTAGCCTGGATGGAGCTGGCAATGTTTACAGCGCCGGTTCGTTTGAATCATCGACCATTGATCTTGATCCCGGTACCGGCACATTCAATGCCACTCCAGTGGGTAGCGGCGATGTCTTCATTACCAAGCTGGATCCTTCAGGGGATTTTGTTTGGGCTGTGGCATTCGGAGGGCCAAGCTTCGACCTGCTAAACAGCATTCATGTGAATGCGGCTGGACGTATCTATACAACCGGCTACTTTTCCAATACCGTTGACTTTGATCCCGGTGCCGGTGTATCAAACCTTACCGCTGTTGGAATACGTGACATCTTTATTAGCAAACTTAGCCAGGCACCGGTACCGACAATCGTTTCATTCACTCCTACGAGCGGCCCTGTAGGAACAAGTGTGACTATCACCGGAACAAACTTCAGTACTACACCCGGTAACAACATTGTTTATTTTGGTGCGACAAGGGCAAGCGTAACTGCTGCAACAACAAACCAACTCACCGTTAATGTTCCTGCGGGAACTGCCCATGATAGAATATCCGTAATGGTAAATGGGCTTGCCGCTTTCTCGCGGGATCCATTCATCGTGAACTTCGAATGCGGTCAATCCCTTACCGTCACCTCTTTTGCGCCCAAGGTGGATTTGGTGGCCGGCTTGGAGCCCTATGCTTTGGCCCGGGCCGACTTCGATCAGGATGGCAAGGTTGATCTTGTATCTGCGAATTACTCAGCAAGCACCGCATCGGTTTTTCTTAATACCAGTTCGGGGCCTGGCAACATCAGTTACGCCGCCAAAGCAGACTTTACAACCGGCTTGGGTCGACCCTATGCAATCGCCACCGGCGACTTCGATGGAAACGGGAAACTTGACTTTGTATTGGCAAATGAATTTACCAACACAATTTCTGTCTTTAGAAATACCAGTAGCGGACCAGGGAATATCGGCTTTGCGGCAATAGTCGATTTTGGCACGGGGCCCTTCCCACATGGCATTGCGGTGTCGGATTATAATAACGATGGCAAAGTCGATCTTGCTGTAACCAGTAACAATCTCGATGTCGTATCCATTCTTACCAACACCAGTGTGGGTCCAGGTAACATAAGCTTTGCGGCGAGAATTGACTTTGCGACAGGATCAGCTCCGCAGGACGTTTCCGATGCCGACCTTGATGGGGATGGCAAACCCGATATTGTGGTTACCAACTACTCCGACAACACAATATCCGTGCTCCGCAATACCTCGGTATCGGGCACAATATCATTTGCTCCCAAAACTGACATTGCAACTGGCGACACGCCAAATTTCGTTTCTGTGGGAGACTTGGATGGCGACGGGAAACTCGATCTGGCAGTGGCAAATGCCGTAAGTGAAACTGTTTCGCTTTATAGAAATACCAGCGTGCCTGGCAACATTTCATTTGCCGCCAAATTGGATGCTCCTGCAGCAGGTGCTTTTGCCGTTGCACTGGGAGATCTGACGGGCGACGGCAAGATCGATTTGGCCGTACCTGATTTTGGGTCATCCGTTTCCGTGCTACAAAATATCAGTACAGGCGCCGGAAACATCAGCTTTTCTAGCTCCTTAAGTTTTACAGCCGGCTCCACAGCACAATTTGTCACGATAGGCGACTTTGATCAGGACGGCAAGCCCGACCTGGCGATAGCGAATCAAAGCAGCAGCACAATCTCGGTGTTGAGAAATATGGGTGGAACCGTTCCGCCTGCAATAACTGGTTTTGCTCCTGCTAATGGCCCCGTGGGGACATCGGTCACAATCTCCGGTACAAACTTTGACCCATTGCCTTTAAATAACATTGTCTATTTCGGTGCTACAAAAGCGACCGTCACTGCGTCAACGTCAACGCAACTGACTGTTACCGTACCTTATGGCGCAACCTATCAACCGATTTCCGTGCTGGCCGGGTGCCTGATGGCGTTTTCGAAAGACCCCTTCGTAGTGACTTTTGCTGGAGGTGGCTCCTTTGATAACTGCTCCTTTGAACCAAAAGTAAATTTTGAAACAAATGATGGCCTGAGCAGTGAAGCTTTTTTTGGAGACATTGACGGGGATGGCAAGGTAGATGTAATTACAACCAAGAGAAACGCTAACTCAATCTCCATATATCGAAATACAAGCACAACCGGTCAAATCACTTCTAGTTCATTTGCTCCGAAAATAGACATCATAACAGGAACTAGCGGAAGTGCAAACCCTGGGCCAGTAGCAATTTCCTTTGGCGATGTTGACGGAGATGGGAAGCCTGATATTGCCGTGGTCAACTATCGGGGAGGTACATTAGCCGTTTTCCGCAACTTGAGCACATCTGGAGTAATTAGTCTATCCTCCAGGGTGGATTTTGCAATAGGAGACTTTGGAACCGGCGGCTCTCTAAGGGATATAGATGGCGATGGTAAACTGGATGCGGTGGTTACCTCTTTCTTTGATGGTGTTTCTGTTTTGAGAAACACAGCCACGTCCGGTATCATTAATGCCAGTTCATTTGCCAGCCGATTAAATTTTGCGACCGGACCGAATCCCTTTCATCCATCCACTGCTGATTTTGATAATGACGGTAAGCTCGATATTGCTGTTCCCAATGCCGACAACTATACCGTTTCACTGCTTCATAATACCAGTACAAGCGGTACAGTATCTTTTGCGCCGCAACAGGTAATCACCTATGCCGGTGGCATACCGGCTCTTGGCACTGGAACATTTCCACTTTCCGCGGGAGATCTTGATGCTGATGGAAAAATCGATTTAGTGGTCTGTAACAACACACTATCCATTGCACCCATTTTCAGAAACACAAGTATACCAGGCACAATTACATTTGCTCCTCAAGTTGACCTAACCACAACAGCCCCACCCGCATTTGCATCCATCAGTGATTTGGACGGTGATGGCAAAGTCGATCTGGCGTTATTCAATGGACTTAACAATCCCATTCTGGTCTACAAAAATTCTAATGTACCAGGACCCATTTCCACTTCATCATTCGGCCCACCCATTGGTTTTGGAGCCGATCCGCTTGTTGGAGTATTTGGAATCGCGGATATTGATGGTGATGGAAAAAATGACATCGTTAATGCAGCAAATGGATTCTACGTTCTTAGAAATGTTATTGGAGAAATCTCACCACCCACCCTCACTTCTTTTTCACCGGCCTTCGGTGATATCGGTACAGTGGTGACAGTGACCGGATCAGGCTTTGCCACTCCCTTCGCCAATGCAGTCACGTTTGATGGAATTTCTGCCATCATTTCCGGATCTACTGCAACCACACTTACCGTAACTGTACCCGCTGGAACAACGACCGGAGTAATTCAAATAACAATTGGTTGCAATACAGTGTCCAGTGGTACAAACTTTGCATTGTGCTCCGTTCCCACGCCACCTTTGGCGACAGGCTCAAGCATCTGCGGATCCGGTGGCCTGACACTCATTGCTTCCGGTGGCATAAATGGGAATTACGTCTGGTACAATGTTCCCACAGGGGGCACCTCTTTTGCAGGCGCAGTGAATGACTCATTTGTCACTCCCACCATCTCCGTAACTACAAATTTTTACGTTGCACTCCGTTCTGGAAGTTGTGAGAGCAGCCGCACCCTGGTGACAGCTACAATCATTCCATTGCCTGCATCCCCTGCGATCACGGCAGGAACGGGATGCGCACCATCATCAATCATAACGTTAGGTGCTTCCGGCGGTTCAGCCGGCCAATATCGATGGTACATTACGCCATCAGGAGGCTCCCCCCTTGCTGGCGAAACCAATCCTACTTATACCACACCATCGCTGTCTACGACAACAACCTACTATGTCAGCATCGACAATGGGACCTGTGAGAGTTTGAGGATTGCAGTTGTTGCGGAAATAAGATCTTGTACGCCAACGATTTCGACAGCATCAGTAACTACCCCCATTGGAAGCACAACTACGATTGACATTGCACCTCTGGTGACAACGGTGAATGACCTCATCGATATTGCCTCCATTAAAGTGATTCAGCAACCCATCAGCGGAGCGCTTGCAACAATTTCTGCTGGTGTTTTGAGTGTTGATTACACCAGAATCTCTTTTGCGGGAACAGATGAATTGACCATTGAAGCGTGCGATTTGGCTGGTCGATGCGCGCAGGCTGACATTACCATCGAAGTGGTTGGCGACATCACGGTGTACAATGCGCTTTCACCGAATGGTGACGGCAAGAACGACAACTTTATAATCGAGTACATCGAATCGCTGCCCGATACGCAAAAGAACAAATTGACCATTTTCAACCGATGGGGTGATGTCGTTTTCAATGTGGATGATTATGACAATCAATCACGGGTTTTCCGTGGGCTGAATAATAACGGCAGTGAGCTGCCCACGGGTACCTACTACTATAAACTGGAATTCCCTGATGGAGGAAGTTCGCGAACGGGCTTCCTTTCACTAAGAAGGTAGTAGATCAGTCTCAAATTTCATTATTCATTCCCAATTCAGGGGCTACTCCACCGCATCAACAACCCGTTTACTCGGGCCAAACAAAATCTCAGCGGCCGATTACTATTCAGCAAATTCCTATATTCACCTACCGGGACGCTGCAGCCTCTCTGCATAGTCCCTTGGATTGCGTTCGAGCGTGAAAAGCTTCAGGTCCCATATTTCGTTGGATGCCGGTGTCCTCCTTATCCTTACTCTTCCTTGTAGGATACATATTCCGTTCCTGAAATATCAATATAAACACAGGTCCATTTTGGCAGTTTGTGAATGACATGCTGAATCAGCGATGTTTTACCGAGCCTTCGTGGGGCGAGCAGGCAGGTGTTTCGGCCGTTCTTTATGTTGTCAAGCAATCGTTTAGCTTCGATTTCACGGTCGCAAAAATAATCGGGGCCCAAGTATCCAATCGTTGCAAAGGGGTTGTTCATGATTCACACTCTTAATGGCGTAAAGGTAATAAAATATGCACAATGTACTATACAAAATGTACTATTTAAGACGGGAACACCTCGCCCCATCACATCATCATGTGATTTTTTACGCGCCAAATCTGGGGAGATTTGGTAGATGAAAAAGGTCATATTATCACGCTCCTTCATATGGTATAAAGCAATCTTGTTTTCATCTGTTATGCTGTTTCCTGGAGCATTGATCAGGGCACAAGGCCCCGTTTTTGAATGGGCCAAAGGAATGGGCGGAGCAGGTAGTGATCAAGGCACATCGATCACCCTTGATGCTGCGGGAAATGTATTCACGACAGGCTTTTTCAATGGGACCAGTGATTTTGACCCAGGCCCGGGAACTTTCAACTTAATTTCGGCAGGATTGGGAGACGTATTCATTTCCAAACTGGATGCTTCAGGGAATTTTGTTTGGGCAAAACAATTCGAAGGAACAGGTGACGATCAGGCCAGAACAATTGGTATTGATGCATCCGGCAATGTGCTTCTCACAGGTATCTTCACCGGAACATGCGATTTTGACCCAGGTGTAGCAACCTTCAATTTAACTGCTGCAGGCTCCAATGATATTTTCATATCCAAATTGAACCCCTCCGGCAATCTTCTTTGGGCAAAACAATTGGGAGGAACAGGCGGAGACGAAAGCAACGACTTGGTCATCGATGCCACAGGCAATGTTCTTACAACAGGTTATTTCGCCAATACCGTTGATTTTGACCCGGGCGGAGGAATCTTTAATCTATCCTCGGCAGGCGTTCAGGACATTTACATTTCCAAACTGGATGCCTCTGGCAATTTTATTTGGGCCAAGATAATAGGTGCAGCAGGTTCTGATATAGGCAGGTCTATCACCACCGATCCTACCGGCAATGTTTTTACCACTGGCATTTTCTCTGGAACTGTAGATTTTGACCCTGGCGCCGGAACCTTTGATTTAATTGCAAATGCCTCATTTCAAGGATTCATTTCCAAATTGGATGCTGCCGGCAATTTAGTTTGGGTTAAACAATTTGGATCCAGAGCTAATGCGGTCGACATCGCTTTTGATGCTGCCGGGAATTTATTTACGCAAGGCGCTTTTGATGTGGCTGGTGACTATGATCCAGGTCCAGGAGTCTTCAATTTGAGTCCGAGCGGTAGTTATGCAACATTTATACTCAAATTGGATCCTGCGGGCAATTTTGTCTGGGCAACAAAAATGACAGGGGCACCCTACTCATTTACCTGGTCGATGGCACTCGATGCATCGAGCAATGTGTATGTGGCTGGACTTTTCCAGGGAACATTTCTTGGTTTAACGGCTACTGGCACCTATAGTATTTTTATACACCGAATACATGCTTCTGGTACATCAGCGTGGACAAGTACTGTCCCCGGGCCGTCTTATGCGGTGGGGAGGTCCATTGTAGTTAATTCAACTGTAATCTAATTCTAACTGGCGGTTTTTCTGGAACAGGTGATTTTGATCCAGGCGCTGGAACCTACAATCTGACTACGACAGGCAATGATATTTTTGTATACGAACTTTCCCAGTCAGTCTCTCCATTTTTCGCAACACCAGCAGTGCAGGCACCATCGGCTATGCAGCTTCGGTGAATCTTGTGACAGGCGGGAGTCCCTTCTCTGTTTCCATAGGCGACCTAGACGGAGATGGCAAGCCAGATCTGGCGGTAGCTAATCAGTTCAGCGGTAGCGTATCCGTTTTTCGCAACACTGGCAGCACAGGTACCATCAGCTATGCGGCAAAAGTTGATTTTGCCGCAGGTGGTGGAGCTAGCACTGTTGCGATAGGTGATCTGGATGGAGATGGTAAAGCGGATCTGGCGACAGCGAATTTTAGTGGCGATAACATCTCCGTTTTCCGCAATACCAGCAGTGTGGGTACCATCAGCTATGCGGCCAAAGTGGATTTTACCGCCGGCAACGATCCCTATCCTCTCTCAATAGGAGATCTGGATGGAGATGGTAAGGCAGATATAGTGGTAGCAAATCAGATCAGCAATTCCATCTCTGTTTTCCGTAACACAAGCAGCGCGGGAACAATCAGTTACGCGGCCAAAGTAGATTTTACGACTGGTGCAAATCCTACCTCTGCGTCCATAGGCGACTTGGACGGAGATGGCAAGGCAGATTTGGCAGTTGCGAATGGTAGCAGCAATACCGTTTCGGTTTTTCGTAATACGAGCACCATAGGCTCAATAAGCTATGCCGCCAAAGTGGATATTGCGACAGGAGCGGGTCCTTCCTATGTTTCCATAGGCGACCTGAACGGAGATGGAAAGGCCGATTTGGCGATAACAAACAATAGCAGTGCAACTGTTTCAGTTTTTCGCAACACAGGTAGTTCAGGCACGATCAGTTACGCAGCCAAAGTGGATTTTACGACAGGAACAAGTCCCGCCTATGTTTCTATTGGTGATTTGGATGCAGATGAAAGGCCGGATCTGGCGGTGGCGAATTATAACAGCAATACGGTATCTGTAATCAGAAGTTATTTTGTTCTTCCGCCCACCATCACCTCCTTCACACCCACCACTGGTTCTGTTGGCACATCGGTCACCATCACAGGCACAAACTTCAGCACCACAACTGCCAAACAATAACGTTCAGTTCAACGGCCCAACTGCAATTGTAACGACAAGCACAGTCACTTCTATCACTACCACAGTTCCCGCAGGGGCAACAAGTGGAACAATCTCTGTTGCTGTCGGAGGCAATACCGCTACGAGTGCCACAAACTTTACGGTAACGGCAGGCGCAACTATTACGATCAACACACAACCTGTTGCAATTGCGGTTTGCAATGGTGCGACCGCTACATTCACTACAGCCGCCACGGGTACAACCAACATCACCTATCAATGGCAGTTTTCGATCGATGGGATTGTACCCTTTACGGATGTTATTAATGGAGGGGGATATTCGAATACTGCAACATCAACGCTTTCCGTCAATACCACTGGAACTTTTGGCGCAGGGCGATACCGTTGCCGAATCAATGGAGATCTTGCCACTGAGGTGATTACCAATGCTCCAGGGCTTTTGATCAATCCCCTTCCCTCTGCCCCGGGAAAAATAGGAAATTCCGGATGCTCATCAACAAGCATTTCATTAACCGCTACCGGTGCTTCGCCAGGAGAATTCCGGTGGTATACGCTGGCCTCCGGAGGCACCGCACTGACAGGAGAGGTCAACAGCACCTATGCTACTCCGGTGATAACAACGACGACGACCTACTACGCGGCCATCAACAACGGTACGTGTGAAAGCGCACGTACAGCAGCAACGGCCACTATCATTCCCCTCCCCGTTGCACCGCCAGCTACGGCAGTAGTTGGTTGTGCCCCCTCAGCAACAATTCTGTTGAATGCTTCCGGTGGATCGGCGAGCCAGTACCGATGGTATACTACCGCAACCGGCAGTTCTGCTATCACTGGCGAAACCAACGGCACTTATGTGACCCCGCTGCTTACCTCCACAGCCACCTTCCATGTGAGCATCAACAACGGAACCTGTGAGAGCCTACGGACTTCGGTGCTTGCCGAGATCAAGTCGTGCACACCTACCATCGCTCCCGTATCGTTGACCACACTTATTGGTGGACAAACGGGTCTCGATATTTCCCCACTTGTGACAACGATTAGTGATCCGCTTGACATCGCATCCATCAAAATTACACAACAACCCATCAGCGGAGCACCTGCAACCATCGCTGCAGGAGTCTTGGATATTGATTACACGGACATTCCTTTTGCGGGGACAGATGTATTGATGATTGAGGCATGCGACCTGGCCAGTCATTGCGTCGAACAAGAAATTAACATTGAGGTCGTTGGTGAACTTGGTAGTGTCTACAATGCCGTGTCACCAAATGATGATGGCCTGAATGACGTTTTCTTCATCGAATACATTGACGCATTGCCCACTACCAAACAGAACAAGGTCAGCATCTTCAACCGGTGGGGGGACGTTGTCTTCAGCATCGATAACTATGACAACCAATCCCGGTCCTTCCATGGATTGAACAACAACGGGAGTGAATTGCCCACCGGTGTCTATTACTATCGTATTGACTTTGCCGGCGGCAAATCCTCCAGAACAGGCTATCTATCACTGAGAAAGTAGAAAATCATGGATTCAAAGCTTATCAAAGAAATCATAAATTTTGCAGTAGCATACCAAAACCCTAAATTTCAGTTGGCAATGAAAGGCGAACAACTAAAAACAAAAAGCTGGAACACCTCCCACTCGTGGAGGGTCATTTTCACTTTTCACTTTTCACTTTTAGTTTTTAGCTCTCTCGCCCAGCAAGACCCCATCTACGCCACCTACATCAACAACCCGTTAACAATCAACCCGGCCTACGCGGGCAGTAATAATATGTTCAACGCCTCCCTCCAGTACCGCACCCAGTGGGCGGGCATCGAGGCCAATCCGACGACACTAAACTTCAGCAGCCACATGTCCGTGTACCGCAACAAGGCAGGCGTGGGGATGATGGTTATTCAGGATAAGATCGGCGATACAAAGAATACTGAGTTTCAGGCAACCTTTGCCTACAAAATCCAGGTCAAAGATTCGTGGTTGTCTTTCGGCATGCAGACAGGATTTATCCGTTACGAGAACGACCCTTCCTCACTGACCATCCGCGATCCGGGCGATCCGGCTTTCATGGCCATGACTGAAACGAAATTCAATACTGGCGTGGGTGTGATGATGAAGGGTGACCGCTACATCGTTGGTCTCTCTGTTCCACGGCTCTTGCCTGCCGCGGTGAGCCAGGGCGGACAGACCATCGAACTCTACAGTCAAACGTATTATCTTTTCGGATCGTACGTTATGTTTCTGTCCGAACAGGTTCGGTTCAAGCCTTCCGTGCTGATGCGTGCGACACAAGGGAGTCCGCCTTCATTTGATGTCAATGCCAGCTTTACATTTAAAGAAATGTATACCGGAGGAATCTTTACACGGAATTTCAAATCCTTTGGACTCCTTACCCAGGTGATGTACAATAAATTCAAGCTCGGCTATGTGCTAGAGCTCCCAGGCGGTTCTTCCAGCCTGAACTTCACCAGCCATGAAATCACGCTGGGGATTGCCATGGATCTGCTGCCGTTCCATGATCGGGCGATGAAGACGTTCTGAGAAGTATTATTAGTTGTTGGTTAGTAGTTGTTCGTTCAGAAAACTTCTACATTTTGCATTGGCTATTTTGCATTTTACATTCTTGACAGAACCGCAAAATGTAAAATGCTGAATGAAAAATATTAAAGGGGATTGACCAGAGGTCCTTGGTTATTTCTTTTTTCCCAACAAATCAAACATGTGCGTGTACTTCACCGTGAAGCTCCGGTTGTTTGGCAGTCCATCTGTGTAGATATCATTGTAAACAAGGAATAGTCCAGTGTTGGCCGCTTCCAGAATACTGAAGCGCAGGTTAAAAGACCATAGCTTTGAGTCGCTATTATATTGTGCAAAAGCCTGAAAGTTGTGCCGTGGTGTAAAAGAATAGCTTACCCGGGCCCCAAACAACTTGGAGACTACGGTTCCTTCCGGCAACCGCAGATCATTTACCGCCAGGCTGTATTCGGAATTGAATTTATCACCGAGGCGAAAGCCGAGTGTTCCGGAGTTCAGGTACCGCGTACCACCGAATGAGCCACCAAGAATCGATCGTGTATTCACATAAAACGTTTTACTTGCGTTGGTCATCAGCACGATCTGCGCCTCCTTATGATCGTAGGTCCCCGGGTTCACCGTTATGCCTGAGATCTTGAACGGATCAACTACCCCTTCAGTCGTAAAGTTGATACCCGTATGAAATTCTACACCATTAATCCATACCCAGTGATTGTCCACGTGAAGAAAGCTGGTCTCCAGAAAATTAGAGAAATTCCAATATCCGCGATAGCTCACATGAGGGCGCAATTCCAACAGTCCATACTTGCCTTTCATCCGCACCTGCTGAAAGATCAGCGCCTCTGGTTTTCGATACCCTGACCGAAACAAATATCCAACTTCAGGATTGAATCCTTCGCCTACTTCAGTGAACGCCAGGGTTGCACGCAGTCCATTCCACTCGTAGTTGCCGGCCAGTTTGTACGATTGTGTATTCAGGCTGTCACGGGGAGATTCCGTCTTCGCATAGTACCCCGAGACGGTTGCCTTCTTGCCAATGCCCCACTTACCATCCACACCGTACGTCCGGTTGTAATCGTCTGGGGTCTCCATGCCCAGGCGACTGACAAAGATTCCCCCGATGGATGATCGCTGTGCCAATTGCTGGTTGATTCGCGCCACACTGAAATTATTTCGCTTGATTCCAAGTGATTCCACGCCATCGGTATACATGCTAAGAAAACCCAGATTCGTGTTATTCACTTTTCCAGAAAGCCGTGCACCGCCGAGGATGGGAACAATCTCACCGTTGGGGCCAATGCCAATCCGGCGACTGAAGAAGAGGTCCACTTCACCTGGGCTTCCCACAGAAAACTGGCCGGCATTTTCGAGAAAAAACGGACGCTTCTCCGGAAAGAAGAGGTTGAATCGGTCCAGATTGATTTGCTGCTGATCTACCTCCACTTGTGCAAAGTCCGTGTTGTAGGTCAGGTCCAGCGTCACGGCTGAGGTGACACTATATTTAATGTCAGCGCCGAAGGCAGGCTTGTATTTGGTTTCAGACGGTGGTGCCGCCTGAAAATCTTTCGATGCTTTGCCCAGTACATAGGGAATGAATTTCAGGTTGCCCGGGCTTTGAAGATTAAGACCTGACAGTGTCCCCTCGAGCGACAAGCGCTTGAGGTCAAACTGAATGGGGAGTG
>JANPES010000015.1:0-5534 GCA_031423035.1 Cyclobacteriaceae bacterium
GTTCAACGCAATGCTTTGGTATTGAAAATTGGAATAACTCAATCCGTACCCGAAAGGGTAGAGGGGTGAATTTTGAACATCGCGATATTTGGATCGGTAGACCCGTTCTTGTTGGGGCTCCGTATAATTTCCGGTGTAGGGGCGGCCCGTATTTTTTTGATTGTAAAAGATGGGAACCTGGCCGACGTGACGTGGGAACGTAACTGGAAGTTTGCCAGATGGATTATAGGCTCCAGTCAGTACATCGGCGATCGCGTTTCCGGCTTCCGATCCGAGCGTCCAGGTTTCAACAATGGCAGGGATGTGGCTATCGATCCATTCGATCGCCAGCGGACGACCATTGACTAACAAAAGCACAATGGGTTTGCCGGTGGCGTGAATGGCCTCGACCAGTTGTTGCTGCACACCCGGCAATCCTATGTCTGCACGCGAGCCGGCTTCACCGTTCATGATGGCACTTTCGCCAACCACCAAAATTACCAGCTCACTCTGCCGGGCCATGCGCACAGCGTCAGCGAATTTGTCGGTCTTGGTATCGTACAAGTTGCACCCTTCGGCAAACAGGAATTCAGTTTTTGGAAGAGCCTCGCGAAGCCCGGTACGGATGGATACAGGGTGCTGCGCTTCACCGAAGAAGGACCAGGAACCGTTCATGTCTTCCTGATTGTCAGCCAGCGGGCCAATGATCGCGATTTTCTTGAGTGATTTCTTTAGCGGAAGCATGTCACGCTCATTCTTCAGAAGAACGATAGATTTCCGCGCCACATCCCTGGCCACGGCGAGGTTTTCCGCCGAACGTATGCTCTTCTTTTCACGCACAGTATCTGAATACCGATAGGGGTTTTCAAACAAGCCAAGTTTGTTTTTCAGTTCAAGCACCCGGCGTACCGCGTTGTCCAGTAGCTTCATTTCTACTTTACCTGATCTGACCAGTTCGGGTAATTTCTTCAGGTAGATTTCAGCCATCATATCCATATCCGTTCCTGCCTCGATGGAAAGCCGTGCGGCCTCGACGCTATCGCTTACAAAGCCGTGTTCAATCATTTCGCCGATAGACTGCCAGTCGGAAACCACCATGCCGTTGAATCCCCATTCTTTACGGAGTATATCGTCCAACAAGAACCGGTTGGCGGAAGCGGGGATGCCGTTAAGTTCGTTGAACGAAGTCATGATGGTTGCGGCTCCCGCATCGAGGCCTGCCTTGTAAGGTGGAAGATAGACTTCGCGCAGCGTGCGCTCCGACATGTCGACAGTGTTGTATTCGCGCCCGGCAATCGGGGCTCCATAGGCCGCATAATGTTTTATACAGGCGGCCATCGTGGATGCGTCACGCAGGTCTTTTCCCTGAAAGCCCTTCACGCGTGCCTGGGCAATGCGGGATCCGAGGTACGTGTCTTCACCTGCACCTTCTGCCATGCGTCCCCACCGGGCATCGCGTGAGATGTCGACCATCGGTGCGAATGTGAAATTGATCCCGGCAGCTGTTGACTCGTTAGCAGCTGTTCGAGCAGAAGCCTCAATCGCGGCCAGATCCCAGCTCGCCGCTTCGGCCAGAGGAATGGGCATTACGGTTTTGAAACCATGTACAACGTCAGCGCCGAAAAGGAGGGGTATTTTTAGCCGGGATTGTTCTACGGCAATCTTTTGCAGGCGTGCGGTGTAGGCCGCACCATGAACATTGAAGAGCCCAGTCAATTTTCCTTCCCGGATAAGGTCATCAAACTTAGCTGATTCGGATGTGCGGACTGTCGGCCCTGTATTGAAGAGGTCGCCAACGAGGAAATTGAGTTGACCTACCTTTTCTTCCACGGTCATGGCTGATATCAGCGAGTCGAAGTTCCTGTCTTGTGCGGGTGCAGGTTTCGCTTGCTGGCAATGAATAAGTAGAACAATGGCCAGCGCGACGACCAATGTTTGCGAGATAAATTTCTGGATTGTGTTTTTCACGATTAAGGCAAACTGGGTGGTGGGTGGTGCTTCAAATGGGTTGATTAGTGAACAAGAATCTTGGCTACTACAGTTTTTGCTTCCTGAGTTAAGATGACAAAGTAGATGCCTGGTATTATCGTCTTCAGATCAACAATGATCAATTGGTTATCCATGATGACTTCAGCGGGTTTTTCTGCTCCTACAGCATCAAAAATTTTCAGACTCTTGGTAGGTTCCCCATTGGTCTGTACGAAAAACCGACCATTGCATGGATTGGGATATACTGAAATGGGAGAATTGGTATCGGCTTCCGTCCCCGTGATGTTGGCTATTACTTCCACATCAGTGCTTAGCGCAGATTCGCCTACAGAATTTACCCCGGCGAGTTTGTAATAGTTTAGTGATTCTGTTGGATTGACAACATAAGGGACATCTGACGTCTTGATGTTGGATTTGATCTTTGTGTAGGTCCCTGAAGAACTGTTGCTGCGATACAGGTTAAAGGTAGTCGCGTTTGACACGTCGCTCCAGCTGAGGGCTATTTCGCCCTGGGTAGTAATGCTGGCAGTCAGGTTACTGGGGGCAGCCGGGATGGTCGTGCTGTTATACATTTCAATGGGGCCTACCTGAAATGACCCGGATCCGGAAAGCATATATATGCGTAGTGACTTGATCAGGTTATCATCGACGGCGGGATTGTTAAGGCTCCATTTCCCGTTGAAGTTGTATGAATAGGTGTAAAAGTTTCCGTCCTTTTTGGTGACAGCAATTTCAAAATTTGTAGAGATGGTCTCGTTACCATTTCCATCCCGAAAGGTGAGGAGAAGGTTGGGAATGGCAGAGGTCGAAGGTACGAGGATCGGCAACTTGATGATTCCATAATTGCTGAGGTGGACGGCCTTTGGCATGTCAAGTTGAATGTATTTCAACGCCGACAAAGAGTAGGTAACATTCAGGTGATTGCTGGAAGCAGTGTAGGTAATTCCTGCATCATTCTTTGACCAGTCGGGTAAGGCAGGATTGGAAAAAGTTTCAATAATGTACTTTGGACCGGTAGGATCAACGATAGTCGCCACGCTTATTGAAGATGAATTATTGGTGCATCCGGTGTTCGTGGTTACGATGTTTACGGGTCCGTCATTGAGGCCCCAGTTAACTGTGATCTGATTGGTTCCCTGGCCGCTGACAATCGTTGCGTCTCCGGGAACAGTCCAATCATAGGTAGCGCCACCGCCGTAATTAGAGACGGAGTATTGAGCGCCAGTCTGATTCTGAAACAGAAACAAAGAGCCCTGAATGAGAGGTTCGGTTCTTTCTTCATAGACCCGCACCCAATCGACCTCCATCTTGGCAGAGGTGAGTGCGGGATCGACACCATTTTTTAGCCCACCGGTCTCATATGCCGGGTCGCTACCAAAGTTTCCGCCCATGGCGATGTTCATGATGAGAAACTGGTTGGCATTGAAGGGCCAATTGGAAGGAGTTTTTGGCGAAGGGTTGTATGTGTAGTAGGGGATATTGTCAACTGAAAAGATCATTCGTTCGGTGTTCCAGGAGACAGCATATTCGTGGAATGCTGTGCTCGCGGTACCTATCGTCACGGATCCTTTATTCACAGTGTTTCCAGAACTTGATGGGGTATGTAGTGCGGCCTGCACGACATTTTGATTCTTTCCCACGTGTTCCATAATATCAATCTCACCACAGGTCGGCCATCCGACGGATGAAATATTTTCGCCTAAAGCCCACAGCGCTGGCCAGGTGCCGGAGCCTGTAGGAAGTTTGGCGCGGAAGACAATCTTCCCGTATGTAAATGATTTTTTGTTTTGCGATTTCACTCGCGCGGAAGTCCATGTAGACCCCGATTTTAGCGCCTCGATAACAAGGCTTCCACCTTCCTGCCTGACATTGGCGGCGTTGTTGGTATAGTTCTGAATCTCATTGTTTCCCCATCCTGATTGGCCCAAATCGTATCCCCACGTCGTAGAGTTGGGTGGGCCGGTACCATTGAATTCATCACTCCAAATGAGCACCTCACACTGAGAGAGGGCTGACGTACTTAAAGCAAGTGAGAAAAGTATGGATAGTATACCTGCTTTAGTGCTCATTGAAATTAATTAAAAAGTAGACTCTGAAAATTAGATAAAACTCTTCAACGTGTGAATACACTTTTCAAGACAATAAAAAAAGATGGCCAGCTCCTTATGAGCTGGCCATCTGAATAGTTATTGCAACAGGACTGAGTCAAAGAGGAATGACGTAGCATTCGCTTTGACGTTCACCTGGAAGTCGAAGAATAGTACAAATCGGTTCCATTTGTTTGCGTCAGCAGGGAGGAAGGTAAAGGTAAGCTCTTCCCATCCGTTGGCAACGGTCGTTGTTTTGTCGATCTCCTTGTTGTTACCGGCATTGCCGATTTCCTCAAGCTTAAGCTTGACAATCATGCCCGCAGCAGGTGAGTATACTTTCACTTTGAACGATTGTTTATTGGTGAAGTCGATCAATCCGGAAAGATCGGTGCTCATGCCCGACCAGCCCTGAACGCCGGCTACCTGATCAACTTTCATAACAAACCCGCTCGTATTGATGCCACCAGATTGCGGGTTGGCAAGGCGTGTCATGGTTACCCCTGCGCCATTGAAATCTGTTCCGCCAAAGATACCCCAAGTGGGCGTCCCGGGAGTTTCGAAGTCAAAGCTTACAGCATCGATGCTTCCTGGAGGAGGAGGAAGTGTAGGCATAGCAGGCTCATCCAGGGGATTGTCGTAAGACACGAGGACAAATCTCCAGTAGCCATTTATAGGAGGACCAATCGTGGTTTCCAGAATCAAGGTATCTACGTCAGCATCGACAAGTTTCACTACGCTATAAGTTACTGATGCCTGGGGTACTTTAACTTCTGAAGTTGAGGCCACTTTCGCCAAACCAATAAAGGCACCTAAGCCAGTTACTGTCAATTTCTTGTCAGCAACATTGTAAGTAAACGCATGTGTTCCATTATTCCATGCAGATATGTCGGCATTGTCCACATTATTGAAATTGCCTGCCGTATTGGGGAGACAAATGGGGGTATTATAGGAAGCATTCCAGATACCGGCATCGGCGAAGATGTCACCATTTGTCTTATACTGGTATGCGCCGTCAAGACTGAAAACATACTCGTCATTGAGCATACAAGGCCTGTTTCCCAGGGCTTCATTCAATCCAAAGGCATACCAGATTTGTGAACGGTCTTGTGGGCCAACGGCAAAGGGGTACTTGCCATCCGACACATCGCGGATAAGCTTCCAGCTCTTCGAGGTCTCACCAGTTAGTTTTTTCAACTCTTTGTCTGGGTCCGCGATAACCACTTCTTCTGACTTTACAGATTGATCGCCGCCCTTGCCTGTCGCGGTGAGTGTTACGGTGTATGTACCTTGAAACTCATACGTGTGAGACGGGTCTGTATCGGTTACCAACGCAGTAGTGTCGCCAAAATCCCAGCTGAATGAGACAGCGTTCTGGGAGAAGTTGGTGAAATTGACAATCCGGAAATCATTCGCGTCACCGGCGAATTGAAAGCTGGCAATAGCCGCGGGGTTCACTGAGTCTTCTTTGCAGGAAAG
>JANPES010000016.1:0-3573 GCA_031423035.1 Cyclobacteriaceae bacterium
AGTGATGCAACCATCGTCCCAGTGGCTTGTCCTTTGGCTGAGCGAATGAGTTTGAATACGACAATCCAGCATCCTCATACTGACCTTGTTGAACGATGCCGTCAGGGCGACCAGGAGGCTTTTTATCGTCTGTACAAGCTCTATTCCCGGAGCATGTATAACATAAGTTTTAGAATTGTCAACAACACAGGGGAGGCGGAGGACGTCCTTCAGGAGGCATTTGTAAGTGCATTCAGGAATCTTCATTACTATCGCGGGGATGCGACGTTTGGTTCATGGCTTAAGCGGATCGTCGTCAATAAGGCAATAAATGCATTAAAGAAGAATAGGTCTGAGCAATTTCCGGACAATGAGGATTTCGATGTGATCGACACGGAGTCGGACGAAGAAAGAGAGTTCCCATTTTCCGTGGATGTAGTCAGGAAGGCCATCGCTGCGTTACCGGACGGCTACCGTTCCGTTTTATCCTTGTATTTGTTGGAAGGCTATGACCACGCAGAAATTGGCGAAATCCTCGGTATTTCGGAATCGACATCAAAGTCGCAGTTTAACAGGTCAAAAAAGAAACTCAGGGAAATCCTGGAAGGAGGTAAATTATGAGCAACAAGAAAATAAGGCAATTCTTTGCAAGCAATCGCAATGCGTTTGACGACAAGACTCCGTCTGACAGGGTATGGACGCGGATAGAGCGCCATCTCTTCGGGGCGAAGCAAGCGAACCTTTGGAATTCAGCAACGGTGTGGCGAGCAGCCGCTGCAATGCTCCTAGGGTTATCCCTTCTCCAGTATTTCGGACAGCGGATGCATGGTCCAACCAAAGAGGAACTGGCCGCACAGCAAGAATTCCTCGACGTTGAGTCATACTACGCGGGTCAGATTTCTGAAAAGATCTCTCTAATCCGAAACGATGACTATTTCGTTGATGACCAGTTTACTCAGGATTTTGAGAAATTGGACGCCATGTACGCCGTGCTGACTGAAGAGTTGAAGAAGCGGCCCTCAGAAAAAGTAAAGGATGCATTGGTGCTGAACATGCTTGTGCGGATTGACCTGCTAAACCAGCAAATTAAAGAACTGGATGAATCAAAGAAGAAACAGCCAGAAGCTGCTAAGGTTCAATCTTAGAAATCTTCTTCACTTTTCAACTCGATGGGATCCTTGTTGGAGTCGAGGATTTTTCCGTCTTCACATTTCAGCACCCGATTTGGAAATCTTTTGATCAGGCCGTAGCTGTGGGTGGCCATCAACACGGCCGTCCCACTCCGGTTGATTTGCTGAAAGAGTCGCAGGATTCCAGATGAAACTTCCGGATCAAGATTTCCTGTGGGTTCATCTGCAATCAAAATGGCAGGCTCGTTTAGAAGCGCCCGGGCAATCACAACGCGTTGCTGTTCGCCACCAGAGAGTTGATGGGGGAGTTTTTTTTCTACCGATCCTAATCCCACCTGCATGAGCACATCTACTAGCCGGCTTTTCATCTTGATGCTGTCGCGCCAACCGGTTGCACGCATGACAAACAAGAGGTTGTCAGCGACGGAGCGATCGGGGAAAAGCTGAAAATCCTGGAAGATGATTCCAATCTTTCTACGCAATTGTGGGATTTCACGTGCCTTAAGACCACGGATATTGAATCCAGCAACATTCATATCCCCAAGTCGCAAAGGGAGATCAGCGTATAACGTCTTCAACAGTGACGACTTTCCCGACCCCGTTCTGCCAACAAGAAAAACAAAGTCACCCTTTTCAATGTCAAACGACAAGTCTTGAAGCACCGCTTGCTGCCCCTGGAAGATAGAGACGTCTTTTACTCGGACTACAGGATCTGTGGAGAACACGAAATAGTTGTTAGTGGATTGGGGATAGTGAAAAGTAGTTGGTGTATGCTTCTGTTTTGCTGATTACCTCTTACTGATTGATTACCTCTTACCGATTACTGACTACCGATTACTGACTACCGACTTACTGATTCCCCTTCTTATGGTCTGCCAGGAACTTCGCCAGCCCTGAGTCGGTGAGCGGGTGGTTGAGGAGATCAGTAATGACTTTCAGGGGACAGGTGACTACGTCAGCGCCGATCTCTGCGCACTTGATCAGGTGAATGGTGTGCCGGATGCTTGCTGCAAGGATTTCCGTGCTGAACCCATAGTTATCGTAGATGAGCCGCATTTGTGCAATGAGTTCGATGCCATCCTGCGAGATGTCGTCCAATCGCCCGATGAAAGGCGATACATAGGAGGCTCCTGCCTTCGCTGCAAGGATCGCTTGCCCAGAAGAAAATACCAGGGTGCAGTTGGTGCGGATCCCTTCACTGGAGAATTTCTTGATAGCCTTGATGCCGTCTTTGATCATGGGAACTTTCACGACAATCTTTGAGTCGATTTTAGCCAGCTCACGGCCTTCCTTCAGGATCGATTCGTAGTCGGTGGCTATGACTTCAGCGGAGACGTTGTTGTCAACGACATGACAAATGCCCTTATAATGTGCCCGAATATTGTCGGTCCCTTTGATGCCTTCCTTAGCCATCAGGGAAGGGTTTGTGGTGACTCCGTCAAGAACACCCAGGTCATAGGCTTCCTTGATTTCAGCGAGGTTTGCAGTGTCAATAAAAAACTTCATGAGGTGGTTGGTTGCAGGGCAAATCTACTCGTTTGAAGCCATCTGAAGCTCACCGGGAATTTGATGGATTGTAGAAATTTGGGATTTTTTTTGAGAGGTTAGCCGAGAATGGCTTTATGCCGCCTAAAGTTATCTTGAACAATCGACATCCAAACATCTGTATGCCTGTTCATTAAAAATTGTAGTGCTGGTTCCAAAGTTGGTTCAATTGCCCTTCCTGTGATTCTCTCTAATTCTAAAATTCTGGCAAAAAAAAGAGGCAAACCGAACATCGCACCGCTACAACCGCCTACCCTTGCTACCTTCCGGTCCTGGGGGAGTTCAGCAGGAGCTGGTCGTGCCCGATTTGCCAGCTGCAAAGATAGGCAATTGAATGCTTAAAGGAAGTGGCTGTCTTGATTTTGGGTGGTTTAATGATATGCTGGATGCTCAGGTGTCTGGGTGCGGGGTGACTGCCCGCCACAGCGTTCCGCGACTGCGGTCTGGTAGTTGGAAGGCAAGGGACTGTTGATTGATTCGAGCGGCACTTAGGCAACTAGACGCTTCCCAATGTCCGCGAGCGGACGGGAAAGGCCGAAATAGAACATCAATCCAGCAACGAGGGTCTAAATTGCAGTGAAAGGATGATTTTGTATTGGCACTAAGCTTGCGAACACCCAACGTAAACTAATTGAACCATGCTCATAAACTACCTTAAAATAGCCTTCCGGTCTTTGCTGCGGTTTAAGAGCTATGCAGTAGTCAATCTTCTCGGGTTGGCGCTTGGACTTATGGCCGGAATCCTGATTATGGTCTTCGTACTGGATGAACTATCCTTCGATCAGTTTCATGCCAAACGCGATCGGATCTACCGGGTGAATACCGCCTTCTTCACCGCAGGGTCTGAGCCTGACGGTGCAAACGACACGAACGGGTGGCCAGTAGGCAAGATCCTTGAGAAAGATTATCCAGAAGTAGA
>JANPES010000017.1:0-6059 GCA_031423035.1 Cyclobacteriaceae bacterium
ATGATGTGCGCCAATGGCTGATGGATCGTGCTGATCATGGTTAGCGAGGCATCGGGAAGCAGAAACGTATTTGAAGTTTCTAGCGCTCTGCTAATCTATAGTTTGTTTAATGAGTCTATTAAAAAGGCCCATTAAGCTACCTTTCTACATAAAAACCCTTAAACAAAATCCGATTCAAGGAACAACGACTCCTTTTTCAAAAAACATATCAGGCATTGATCTGTTCTAACACTAACTAAAACAAAACTCATGAAACACTTATTTTCCATTTTAATGGTTCTTGCCCTAACATCAGGCGCATTTGCTCAAACAAAAGACGTGGTGGATATCGCGATCGGCTCCCCTGATCACACAACACTCGTCGCTGCTGTAAAAGCTGCTGACTTAGTCGCTACTTTGAAAAGTAAAGGTCCTTTTACGGTATTTGCACCTACCAATGCAGCATTCGACAAACTTCCTGCTGGTACGGTCACCAACCTGTTGAAGCCTGAGAACAAGGCTCAATTGGCCAAAATCCTCACTTACCACGTGGTAAGCGGAAACCTCGATGCGGCTGCAGTTGTTGCTGCTGTGAAAGGTGGAAATGGTAAAGCCGTTGTTACAACCGTAAGCGGTGGAAAACTAACAGTAACTCTTGACAAGGAGAAAGTGAAGTTAACAGACGAATCTGGTAACTCAGCTTACGTAATTGTTGCGGATCTCAAAGGAAGTAATGGCGTTGTGCACGTTATTGATGGCGTAGTTCTTCCTAAATAATTTTTGGTTTAGCAGGGTTTGGAAATGGACTCCCCGAATTGGGGAGTCCTTTCTTTTATAGAAGATTTGCGCTGATTAATGCGGTATCCGCTTTCTACAAGCCATTGGAACATTGATTTGAATATGCGCAGAGGTGCGCAGCAGGATTAATTCAGATTGTCCTGATCATGGATATTCATTGGATTATCAATCGACAATAATCGCGTTCAGCTTGGCCCAGAGATCATTTTGAAATGTGAACGGTACCAGGGAGGCATCTGGCACATCACCCATCCGGACGATGATGATATTTTTGCTGGGCACAATATTGACCAGCTGTCCGTTTTTCCCCATGCCCGCAAACATGTCAGCTGGCGCATTCGCAGAAATTTGTGCTGGAAAAACAACCTGAGAGCCCGGCGCCATCGAGGACGCTTTGCCGTTAAGCCACGTGAGGTATCCGTACGACAGGTTAATATTTTGCGAAGTGTTGCTCATCAGGTCGACATAAGACTCGGGGATGATCTGTGTTTGGTCCCACTTGCCCTTGTTCAGGAGTAGTAAGCCGAAGCGGGCCATGGAGCGAGGCGTACTGTAATAGACATTGTTAAAAGTTCCGGGCTGTGTGTAATAGAATCCATCCATTCCAAACTTTGATTGCAACTGCGCGCTCAAATAAGCGTTCAGGGTTTGACCCGTTGCGCTTGCCATCACACCATCCAAGAGCGTGTAAGGAGCATTGTGATAAGCCCACCTTGTACCAGGAGCTGCTATGTATACCAGGCAGGCAGGATCGGTGCAATCCTTATTGCTTACGCCATCGTCCAATCCCGTGGTCATGGTAAGCTGGTGTCGCACGGTGATACTATTTTCCTGCATGGGCGTGAGGCTGGTCCAGCCCATGCCCAGGTAATCGGAAGTTTTGGCGTCGAGATCAATTTTGCCCTGGCTGCTGGCAATGCCTACCAAAGCCGACGTTAGCGTTTTTCCCGCGGAGGCCCAGTACCAGTTACTGGTTGCTGAAAAGTCAATGGTGCCATCGAACTGCTTACCTAAATATTCTTCGATCACAATCTTTCCATCTTTCAATACGATCAATGCGCGGGTATTGGAGGTCTGCAGGAATGTTTTTAGATCAGGAATCTTGGATTCATTCCAACCCAGACTGGCAGGGGTCACGCTGGTCCAGGTAGCCCCGGCGGGAGGAAAATACAGTTCCGGCGCAGGTGCGGGTATTGGCGTAGGGTCTTCCTTCTTTGTAGCGCACGATATGCACAACACGAGAATGGCCACCACGCCAAGTGCAAATTTCATATGCCTGATTAAAGTTATTGGACAAAATTAATGAGGCCGGGTTTAATAACAGAATTCAGGAGTCAGGGGTTCCGCTCCATTCTCAAAGTGAGAAACATTCAAATTGCTACAGGCCAAGTCTCCCACGCCAAGAGCTACCATCACCGAATCACCGAATCAACCCAGCCTTCTTCATCGCGTCCACCATCACCAGCGAGAAATCACCGGAGGCCGTGGCCAGGTCACCCGGGTTGAATGTCTGTGACTGCGCTGACCAAATCAGCTTTGACGTCTTGGCATCATAAATATTACTCTCCACAAAATATGTTTTGTCAGTTTCATAATATCCTTCGGACTGATATAAAGAAGAGCCGCTAACATAATAAGTTCCAAACGCACCGTAACTGCCAGGGACCGGAGCCCCACCTGTAGCGGGACGATACCCGGTACCGTAACCCATATTTGTGGGCGTGTATGATGAGGTGCCCTGAACATATCGTTTTTCATCTGTATGCTTGACCACCGTAATGGTGATGATGGCGTCGTTGCCAAGGCTTTGGATTTTTTCCACGGCAGCCTTTTTCTGCTCCGCTGTCTCCACATCTTCCGTATGCGGGAAAATGCTCATGCTTTCCGTAACCTTGACTCCCTCATTCTTCAATCTGCGGGAAATATCCTTCTCCAACGTAGACCGCACGGGAAGTTTCTTGTGGAGCACGGCGACAAAGTAGTTCGTGTAATTCTTTGCTTCCGGATCCTTCCATGAGCCTGTAATACTGGTTGCTGTCGTGGATGAGCAGGATTCCAGCACGGCTAAAGAAATGATTAGTAGCAGCAGGCGAGAGAATGTGTTCATGGATGTGGTAGTTCAGCTTGGGCGTGCAAGTAACCCAAATAATTACCAAATCGAAAGTCGGGGATGCAGTAGTAAGGGGAAGGAGACAGAAGTCAGGAGAAGAAGACAAGAGGTAACAGTTCGCATTCCTCCGTGACTCTCTGTACTACCTCCGTATCCTCCGCGCTACTTGCATTTCTCAAAACTCAGCACTCAACTATTCGGCATTCATTATTTCGCGGTCGCCACCTCTCGCAACACAACAATCATCATTCGCTTTCCAAAGAACCCTTTGGTCGTGATCATTCCAGTCGGAAAAATAGATCAAAAGCTAGGCTCAGAGCATCCTAGCGCGCCATGAATGGTAGACTCCGAAATAACCCGTGGAATTGCCGAGAGATGCCTACTTCGCCACAAAAACAAAATCACTTTGGGAATCATCATTGCCGTAGCTGCTATTGTACGGTTCAGTGGGCAAGCGCAGGAAATAGGTGTTCATCCCATCTGTGTGAATCCGTGGAATCTGTGGCTACCTTTTCCCTGCAATCTTTAGCTATCTTTAAGATATGAAACAAATCATTTCTGGCGCCCTTCTACTACTCGCTTGCCTGGTCACAACCATGGCAACCTGTCAACCAAATCGACCCGCAACTTCTGCCGATTCCGTTCGTATCACCGAACTTAATCAATATTGGACGGAAGTATCCCGAACGGTTCGAAAGGCTGACTTCGAGGGCTATAAGGCCACCTATCACAAAGACGCCGTCTGTGTCTTTACTACCAGGGAAAAGAAGTTCTCAAACCCGATTGATGTACAACTTGAACTTTGGAAGCCAGACTTTGTCGATTCGAAGTCTGGAAAGACCCGTAACAACGTTGAATTTCGCTTTTCACAGCGAGTTGGCAGCCCAACCAGCGCCCATGAAACAGGGGTATTCTATTTTACCTCGGTCGATAAAGATGGAAAAGTTTCGGGAGGAAGGGTAAATTTCGAAAGTCTCCTGGTGAAACAGAACGGTGCGTGGCTGATGCTAATGGAGTATCAAAAGTCCATGGCTACGGAAGAAGCATGGGATGCTCTGAAGTAAGATCCCGTTAGCAACGAACAACGTGTCAAAAGATGCGTGCCATCGTGGTTCGTGGTCAGTGATTCTTCCTGCGATCCGAAACATTCTTTGCAATCTGTTACTATTTTTTGGTGCTGGCTGACAGGAAATAATATCTTTGCACCCCTATTTCAAAGCGTATGATCTCAGTAGATGGAGTAACTGTAGAGTTTAACGGATCGGCCCTCTTTAGCAATATTACATTCAACATTAACGAAAACGACCGCATCGCCCTGATGGGCAAAAACGGTGCAGGAAAAAGTACGCTGCTTAAGTTAATCGCTGGGGTCAATAAGCCCACGCGTGGCAAAGTGGCTGCCCCCAAGGATGCCGTAATCGCCTACCTGCCCCAGCACTTGCTGACGAAGGATGACGCCACCTTGTTTGAAGAGGCCGCGAAGGCGTTTTCGAAAATCAACGCCATTAAGGTGCAGATGGATGCGCTGAACCACCAACTGGAAACGCGCACCGACTATGAATCGGACGAGTACGCGAAAATTATTGAACAGGTCAGTGAGCTGAGTGAAAAATACTATTCCATTGAGGAGACCAACTTTGATGCGGAGATTGAGAAGACACTCATGGGATTGGGATTCTTGCGATCGGATTTCACCCGTCCCACCAACGAGTTTAGCGGGGGCTGGCGTATGCGCATCGAGCTGGCCAAGATCCTTCTGCAAAAACCAGATCTGATTCTGCTGGATGAGCCCACAAACCACCTGGACATCGAGTCGGTGCAATGGCTGGAGGATTTTCTGAAGAATAATGCAAAGGCCGTGATTGTGATCAGCCACGACAAAACGTTTGTCGATAACCTCACCAACCGCACCATTGAGGTTACGATGGGGCGCATTTACGACTACAAAACAAACTACTCGCACTATCTACAACTGCGCAGGGAAAGACGCGAGCAGCAACAAAAACAGTTCGATGACCAGGCGAAGCAGATTGCCGATATTCAGCAATTTATTGATCGCTTTAAGGGCACCTACTCGAAGACCCTTCAAGTGCAATCGCGTGTGAAGATGTTGGAGAAGATTGAAATTGTAGAAGTAGACGAGATTGACAGCAGCGCGCTGCATCTGAAGTTCCCTCCCGCCCCGCGGTCGGGCAACTACCCGGTGATTGTGGATGGACTCACAAAAAAATATGGCGACCACGTGGTCTTTCAGGATGTAAGCTTAACCATTGCCCGGGGTGAAAAGATTGCGTTTGTGGGTAAGAACGGCGAGGGAAAAAGTACACTGGTAAAGGCCATTATGCGTGAGATTGATTTTGACGGGAAGTGTACGCTGGGTCATGGCTCGATGATCGGCTACTTTGCGCAGAATCAGGCTTCGTTGATGGAGCAAGATCTCACCGTGTTTGAAACCATCGACCAAATTGCGGAAGGCGACATCCGTACGAAGATAAAGGACATACTCGGTGCCTTCATGTTCAGCGGTGATGACATTGACAAGAAGGTGAAGATGCTCAGTGGCGGTGAAAAAACACGCCTAGCCATGATTAGGCTATTACTTCAGCCCGTCAATCTGTTGATTCTGGATGAGCCTACCAATCACCTGGACATTAAATCAAAAGACATTCTAAAAGACGCGTTGCAAGCGTTTGATGGTACGCTGATTCTTGTTTCGCACGATCGTGATTTTCTGGATGGCCTTGCCACGAAGGTGTTTGAGTTTGGCAACAAACGCATTAAAGAACACTTCGAAAGTATCGCCGGCTTCTTACGGAATAAGAAGATGGAGAATTTGAGGGAGATTGAGCGGTCTGTTAAATAGGTGCAGGGGATTAGTAGTCGGTAATCAGTAGTCGGTAATCAGTGGGCTGTTACCTGCCACCTGTCACGACCCTCTTGACAGGGAGTCATTCTAATTATTATAATCTCTATATTAGAACATGAAAAAACTACCCCTCCTCCTATTCCTCTGCACCTTCTCCAGCATATGGGCACAAAAAACGTCAACGGATTATGCGGATGCACTGCTGCTGTTGGATCGGTGGTTGGAAGCTGAGCGCGACTATAAACACCTGCCCTCCATATCGGCCTCGATAACCAAAGACCAGGAACTCCTCTGGAGCAAAGCCTA
>JANPES010000018.1:0-13081 GCA_031423035.1 Cyclobacteriaceae bacterium
TCGATGCGGAAATATACAATTTTCCCGGCTCTCCATTGGACTCCATCCGACTGGCAATATTGACGTTGTCTCCCCAGATGACGTAGGCATACTTCTTCTTTCCCACCACGCCGGCCACGACGGGTCCTGAATGAATCCCAACCCGCAATTCCCAACCTTCCATCCCTCTTTGCTTTCTTTCCGCATTCCGTGAGGCCATAAAGTCCCGCATAGCCAAGCCCGCTTCAACAGCGTTGAGGGGATGCGTATTGTTCTCGGTAGGAATACCTCCAGCACACATGTAGGCATCCCCGATGGTCTTGATCTTCTCGAGATTGTATTTACCCACGATTTCATCGAACGCCACAAAGTAATCATTCAGCTCAGCCACCAGATCTTGTGGGGAAAGTTTGCCGGCAATGGTGGAGAAGCCCTTGAAATCTGTGAACAGGACCGTGACATTCTCGTAATAGCGCGTTTTGGCATACCCATTGGTTTCCAACTCCCGTGCTGTCTCCTCGGGCAAAATGTTCAGCAGCAATTCCTTAGACCGGTCACGCTCGTCCTTGATAATTTTGTTGGTCTTCCGGGTGTATTGGTATCGGTTGTATATGCCAATCACCAGGATAATTAATAAAAATCCCGTGACCGCAGCGGCGTAATTGATAATCTTCTGGCGCTGGATCGTTACATCCTGAACCTTGATTTCAGCCTCCTTCTTATCAATATCGAAATTGAACTGCATCCGCTGAATCTTGTTGATCTCATCATTGTTGAAGAGCGTGTCTTTGATGGCCGTAAACCGGGACTCATAGAAATAGGCATTCTTAAAATCACCGATTGACGAATAGGCCTTTGCCAATTCCTGATAGGCCGTTTTCATTTCTTGACGGGCTTTTACCACTTCACCTATTGATTCGGCCTGGGTGTAGGTGGAGATGGCATCTTTCATCCGTCCTTGTTTTACCTGCGTCGCAGCAAGCCCCAGCAACGCCTGGGCCAGCTCGAGTTTGCCATCCAGCTTCTCGGCAATCTCAATGGCTTGTCTGTGGTAGTTCGATGCACTGGAAAAATCACCTCGATCGGCATAGATCTTACCCAGGAAACTCAACGGGAAGGTGGCGTCAATCGTTGTTCCGTAAGCTTTGAGCGAAGTTTCGAAGTATCGCAAAGCACTGTCGTACTGATTCTTGTTAAGATACATCTCCCCGATATTTCCAGATAATGTACCCACACCGTAATCATACTCCATCTCTTCAAAAATTGGCAATGCCTTTAGAAAGTACTCAAGGGCCTTATCTACCGTAGCCGGATTATTATTGTATACCCCACCAATGTTGTTCAATGAGGTTCCAATTCGCATCCGGTCATTAATTTCTTCAGATACCTTTAAAGATTTTAAGTGGTACTCAATCGATTTGGTATCATCGCCTGTATTAAAATAGATAACGCCGATATTGCTCAGGATATTCGCGATACCCGTCTCATATCCAATCGATTCAAAAACACTAAGAGACTGCTGATATTGAATCAGTGCTTCCGGGTAATTTCCCAGGCTAAAATAGCCACGGCCAATGGCCTTGCAAGCAAACCCCAATCCTTTGAGATAGGTTACCTTCTCCGCAAGCTCTTTTGCCTTAGTGCCAAAATCAATTGCTGCCTGAGGGTCTGACGCCAAATAGATCGTGCTGACCTCAATAAGGCTCTTCACTTTCACGGAATCATCCGGCGCCTTGGTGATTACCGCTTTGAGACTGTCAATTTTTTGATCAGCCTCCTGGGCATAATTCTCTTGTGAGCTAAAAAATAGAGGAAAGAAAAGGAGAATACAGGATAATCGCATGATAAAATGATGCCCAAGTTACGACTGGGCGGGTATGCGAACAACACATAAAGAGCAAAGAAAGGAACGAGGGTTGCCTCATTCCTTTCTATGGTTTATAACCTACCTAATTCGTTCGCCTTCATGACTTTCGTTGTTTTAGCGCCGTTGGCGGTATTGATCCGAATGATATACAGGCCTCTATCCAAATCCGAAAGATCAACTTCGATCTCACCCGTTGTCTCATGCCAGGTTGACCGGACCGGGAAAGACCTGCCGATACGATCGATAAGTTGCAGGTCGGCAGACGCTGGCCGTGTCTTCAATCCCTCCACCTTAATCACAACACGGCCGAGGGTCGGGTTGGGATAGGCTACTATATCCTCGATCTCGACTAGCACCTTATCCGCTGCTACTTCGGCAACGGGCTCTTCGTCAACAAATCTTGCCGTAGTGGTTCCACTCTGGCAACGGTTTGACGTCGAACTTGCATCCGACCCAATCGAGGTCTTCTTGTTCCGATCGAATGTTTTCAAGATCCATGTCACCTTTTCACCATTGAACAGTACATCAAACGATCCTGAACCTGGAGTAAATAATTCCACTTGGTTGACTACAAGAAAATTTCCCAGTCCTGTAACAGAGTTGTCTGTGCCAACCGGGACATACACAGCTTGCGAGTTTAGATTCTCATAATTAAAATGTGCCAAGAAAGTGAATTTGGTGGGATGATTAACCAATTCCTCCACGCACCGGAGTACGGGCTTGATGGACCGCATATTCCTGCTATCAGGATTTACGTACAATGTGCCCGTCTGAATGGTCACTACGTAATTTGCCGGGCTGAATAGGCCCACAGATGGCGTGATGATGTAGACTCCAGGGGTACTATAGTTTCCTGATACAGTGTAGGCAGGGCCGCTCTGGATAACTGAGCCCTGCGTATCTCCAAAAACATACCCGGTGATAGTTGCTGTGAAAACCGGAGTTTGACCCTCCTCGATCAACGCATTATTGGCCTTCACCGTTAATACAGCCGGAGTGATAGACAGGTTGGCGCCAACATAGGTAAGGGTGTAATTGGAATTCACCATTACAGACCCCTTAAGGATAGCGTACGAACCTACAGATTGACCTGCTTCACGGGTCAATGTACCTGCAAATGCATCATTGAATGCCAAAGTTCCGCCGGTAATCTGATAGGTAAATGATGGGTCGGCCGAACCATATACTTTGGACTTGGCATCCGCTGTGATTGTAACTTCACGGGCTGTGATCGTGAAATATGAAGGAGCATAGCTGAGCTGGTAATTGCCGTCTAATGTCAGGCCACCCTGACCAATGACATACGTGCCGACATTTTCACCGATTGCCCTGAGCAATGATCCGGAGAAGGCATCTCCATCCGTCAGCGTACCCTCCGTTATTATGTATAAAAGGTCAGGATCGGCACCACCATAAACTTTGGTTGCTCCACTCGCCACTACGGTAATGGGTCGACTGGTTATACTAAAGTCAGCAGGAACAAAGTTCATCGCGTAGTTGGTGCTCAGTGCCAATGTTCCCTGACCGATGGAATAGATCCCAACATCTTCACCGGTAGCCCTTGCTAATTCGCCCGTGAACGAATCTCCAGACACCAAGAGGCCTTCCGTTATTGCGTACGAAAGCACAGGATCAGCCTCGCCGTAAGTTTTGGTTGCGGCGCTCGCCGATACGGTAATAGGACGGGCTGTAATGCTAAAATCAGCAGCAACATATGCCATGTTATAGTTTGTGCTGAGCATCAGCGTCCCCTGGCCAATGGAATAAATACCAACGTCTTCGCCAGATGCCCTTGCCAATTCACCCGTGAACGAATCTTCTGACACCAGCAAGCCTTCCGTTATCGCGTAAGAAAGCGTAAGGTCAGCGTCGCCATAAGTTTTGCTTGCGGCGCTCGCCGATACGGTAACTGGTCTGGCCGTAATGGTGAAATCAGCTGGAGCATAGGTTAACGTGTAGTTCGTACTCAGGGCAAGTGTTCCCTGCCCTATGACATACATCCCGACGTTTTCTCCCTCAGCGCGAGTTACGGTTCCTGTGAAGGAATCTTCATGGAACAATGAACCCGATGTAATACTATACGCAAAGGTCTCCGGATCTATCCCACCGTAGGTCTTCGATTGACCGGAAGTTGCCGTTGCAGTTACCAGCGCCTTGTCAACTGTAAGCGTTCCTGTCTCGTGCGTAACCACATAATTAACCGGGTCGCCGGGGCGAAGTTCTGTCTCAATCAGTGTGGCCGTTGGCGTAACAATGAACGCTCCGGCATCAAGATCCTCCGTTGAAGTCTTGGGATTACCTTGAGAATCGGTCAGGCTATAGGCCATAGACTGAATAACCGAAGTGGTGTCATCATCGTACATAAAGCCCGC
Source organism: Cyclobacteriaceae bacterium (assembly GCA_031423035.1). Taxonomy (GTDB): domain Bacteria; phylum Bacteroidota; class Bacteroidia; order Cytophagales; family Cyclobacteriaceae; genus ELB16-189. Next base: position 4,219 of record JANPES010000018.1, read on the forward strand.
ATACGTTGAATAGTAATTTGGCTGGTGCTCGCCATAGATTATGCTATCACTCTTCGCTGTAATCGTGAGGGGGGCCTGATCGATTGTCAACGTCCCTAATCCGTAATTGATGTCAAAGTTTTGTGACAGGAAGGCACCAGGAACAATGCTATGAATTCCCGCTGTAACTCCAGTGACCATATTGATGGAGAACATTTGAGGTATCTCATAAACTTCTTCACCGGCATCATTGATTACCGGCTCACTATAGACATCGAGTGAGTCCACAATAAGTAGCACATCCTGATTGCTGGATTCGGAGCCCTCGCCCACAGTTTCTGAGTTGACCAATCCTGAGCCGCCCGCTGAATTCACCATCTGACGCGTATTGACTACTACTTCGCTATTAACCATCTGTCGGATGTTGACAAGAGCCTCTCCATTGACCATCTGCCTGAGGTTAACGACGGCTTTTCTTGAATTCGTCATCTGCCTCAGGTTGGCGATCGGATAGCCGAGCAAATCCGTAACACCGTCCCTGTAGTTAAAGATCGATTGCTTGTCAAAATCCACGACACTGATGCTATTCGTCATCTGGCGAACATTGGTCATCTGCCGGACGTTGAGCAAGGACCGCTCGCTGGACATGAACGCCAGGTTGGAGAGATCGGAATTCGTCATCTGGCGGAGATTAACCATCTGCCGCACATCTACCATAGCAAAGGCATTATCATAAACCTGCTGATCATGCTGCTGCTGGATATTCTCCAGAATGGTCCCGAGTGTCTCGGGGTTCAGGTTAGACAAATCATATTCAGGACCTCCAACCGTGTACGTAAAGTTGATCTGGTCGTCAAACTTCTCCCCATAAACACGTGTGAGGTCATTGGGGGTAATGGTCAATGGCAGCCGCTCAACCACCAAGGCGCCCTTCTGATAATGCTCCATATCATACGTGTACAACTCACTGTATGTAAAGTGCGCTTGACCATGCGGCAATGGCGTAAGAGCGTAACCGGCGAGGTTAACGTCAATCAGATCGATGGTAGGGCCTTCGACGGTGACCGCGACAAGTTTTCGGCCATCCGGAAGTGTTTCGCCCAGCGGGTTATTGGTAAGGCCCACATCGGCCATGGTCAGCTTTCCAGCAACCAGTGCACCATTTTCTTCGACAAGAACGCTGGCCGTATAGGCAGGCAGGCGCTCACCGTACTTCTTGGTCTTCCGGTCGGCCTGAAGTACTATGCGCTTCTTGGCTATGCCATAGAAATAAAGAGATTCTGATGATCCGCCATCCAATCCGCTGGTAGAAATGGAATCATTCTTCACTACCAGAGGTGGATTGCCTTCAAACAAGGGTACCAGGGCATTCAGCTGACCGGTCTCTTCATTGTATGTGCTTTCCAGAACCTCACCGCGCAACAGCACCTCGGAATCAGCATTCAGGCCTGTACCATTGATCGTCACGGTGAAAGGTTCATCCCCGGGTATTACATTGGCATCATAAACCAGCGGGCTAAATATTGCCGGGTCTGGGGCAGCCACCGTCAGGAGGGCAACATCAGCACGAATAAATCCTGCACCTGATTTAACATCATATCCTACACCGTACATATTTTTTGCAGAGGCCTTCAGCACTTGTCTGATTTCGGCGGGAGTATATCGCGCCAGCCCAGGTTCAAATTTTTTGCGCGCATCCATCAATAAGGCGGCTACGGCAGCAGCATGCGGTGCCGCAGCAGATGTTCCAAAGAAGTTAGGACTTCCGTCACCGACTGTAAAATCGGGATCATCAAGGTCTTTTCCGAAATTAACAGTTGTATTCACCCCATTGGGGGCGATGAAGTCCGGCTTGTTCCTGTCTTGATTATTGACAGGCATACCTCCAACCGAAGAGAAGCTGGCCACACTAAATTGTTCTATGCCTGTAGGTCCAGTGTAGCCATAGGCTGGCGTGTTGTTATATAATACTGCACCGACCGTCATCGCACCGGCGGCGTTCGCCTGGCCAACGATGGTTGAATACCCATTACCGTTGTTATTATATTCATTGAATGCAATCTGATCGCCGCGGAAGACGATATACTTGAATCGGACGTTCTGCGTTCCCGCAGCGCGCACGACCATGATTTCCGTTGTTGTCGTCTGCTGAATGGTGAATGGAAGCACTTCGATTGGATCACCGCCCAGGTTATTTCGGTTAAAGCCAAAACGAGTCAGTCCATGATCCGTGGTGAGGTAGATATCGAGGTCATTCTGTGTTCCAATCGACGCGGTTGAATACACCGGATCTTCCCACTGCATCACAATCGTATAGGTTCCTGGGCCAACGGTAATGCTTTGACCTGCATCAATCCCTCCGTCAAAAGTATGTGCCGTAAGACCGTTCTTCAGTATCGGTGAAAACGTTCCTTCGTAGGATTTGCTTCCAAAATTCCCGGCTGCCGTAAAATAGGAAACTCCTTGCGAGGTAACTTCATTCACAGCTTCCGCTACTTTGCCGTCTTTAAAAAAGGGCTCGGTTACATACGTTATATCATCAACGATAATGTCGCAATTGGCCGCTTTGAGTTCACGGATTCCTTTGGCAAAATCTCCGGCCGTGATAAATCCAGTACGGAAGGCGAGTTTGGCCTGCGGTGCTATATCATGGATGATCTGGAGCATGGCTCTTCCTTCATCAGACCTGGATCCATAGGGATACTCTTTTACAACCTGAATACCTGCGGGACCAAAGGGGTACTCCAGCGTGGGGGTTGCATTCGGATCTCCTGGAAGTTCCCCATTCTGTACATCGGTGTTTGCGAGGGTATTGTAACTGTCCGAGAGCACGCCAATCTTAATGCCGGCGCCTCCAATGTTATATCCTTTGCGGACGAGATCCGAGCGGAGGGCTTTGTCTCCCTGGGTATCCACGATTCCTGAAATGTTGCTGACTGGAGGAAACGATGGGCGCACATAATTGATATTTGTACCCATCGGGTTCAACTGTGTCAGACTGCCTATGGGAAAAAAGCCGGTGATGATCAACGAGCCGTCATCGCTGACAATTTCATCGGTCAATCCCATACCCAGAAGGATAGGTCTTAGTTCGGAAAGTTTGCCGTTCTGGTAAATGATATCAATCATCACCTTATCTCCCATAATGAAGAAAACCTCACTCGATGTGGGGCGTCCACCAGCAGCATAAATCTGGCTTAAAGAAGTCAATTCAGAACCGATCAGATCATTGGTTTTACCCGATGCCGGCGCACAAATACCAAAGGACTGCCGGTCATTGACAGTAATTGTAATCGTTGCTGAACTTAAGCATGTGGGTGATTTCGTAACAACGTATGTAACGACATCTCCATTCGTAGCCAGGTAGGCTTGTGGATTAGAAATCACGGATCCGCTTACCGAAAATACTCCAGTCCCTCCTCCTGTAAATGAAGCGTACTGGGTTAGATCAATGGTTGCTGTTCTGCCTCCATCGGCTGTGCTACACACGCTTGGGTTGGTGACAGTGATGACAGGAGGTACGCAAACTCCATACGCTGCATAAACAATAGTCACCCCACTCTGAATGTTTACTTGTGTTCCGCTCCAAAGAGCTCCGGTGACTTCGCTGTTTCCAGTTCCAGATCCAATGTTTATCGCTGCATACGGAGCCCAAACTGTTCCTGACCACCTTGATTTGGCTCCACTGGAGGAACCATTGGAAATGTCAAACGCATACTTGGAAGGGCCAGCTCCTTTACCATGAACTTCTGTAAAGATTCGGGTTGGGGCCCCTCCGTTAATAATGCTTGTGTTGATCTTTGACAGGGTGACATTGTTATGCACATAAATCTGGAACGTACCTGAAGGGCTGCTCTTAAAGTCAAAGACAAACGTGTTGCTGTTCTTATTATCAATCAGATCAAACACATATACACCTGGGCCGCCAAAAGTAAGTGTTTGGCTTCCCGACAATTTGAGATCATCGTAAGCACCTGGTGTGATGGTCCGGGTTGTCGTGATGTCCGGTTGTGGCAGAATAGATGGAAAATTCAGTATCTCTGGAAGTGAAGGATAGGCCGGAAGTGTGGGTGTACCTGTGATGTTTCCTTGCGCAGGTGCCGGGCCCGTATACGTAGTGCCGGAAGGGTGTGTAACCTTGCCTGAAACGGTGCCACTGGAAACTACGATATTTCCATTGACATCAATATTTCCTCCGAGGTTGGCACCTGAACCAACTGCTAAAATCGTACCTGTTACAACCGGTGAATTGCTGGCTGCAATCTTGCCGGCTACGAAGTTGTTACTTGATAGGACAATTGTCCCTTTACTATAGAGATTCCCAGAGATGGTGGAACTGCCGGTAGATTTGATCAGCTTGAGGCTACCAACTGAACCGCCGGTAATGGTCGAGGAAGAGCCAATTTGCACGGCGTAGCCTGGCGTTCCGGGTGCGGTTGCTCCAGCGACACCCTGTCCCGAAAACAGGACAAAATCAGACATCTGTACCTGTTGGGCAAAGGCCGTCGAAATGGAAAGTGAGCAGATTACAAGGGCAAGCCAAAGGGTAAAATGGCTGGCACCTTTAGCCTCAAAACCGGTCTTCCGGCTTGCACTATGTGATTGATTCATGGGTAGTTCGGGGGGTCCTAAGCTAAAGGTAAGGTTTTGTCAGTTCAATTAGAATTCTCCTGGTTGGTTGGCTTTGAAATAATCTGTAATTACCTGATATGCAAATGCTTGAAAAACCAGAAGCTGCGTATCCTAACCCCCACCTCCCTATCTGGACTGTATCATCTCAAGGGTCTCTGGGTAACCCGTATTTCGGTATTTCCAACACCTCAATTTGTCATCCCTGAAGGCCTTTTTAGGCCTTCAGGGCAGCTACCTCGACAATGGGCTTAAAAACTTCGCTTCCAGATTGTATTTTTGAGCATGGAAGAACTGGAAACAGATCAAACAGACAAGAAAAAGAAGGGAAGCAAGGGCAAGGAAACCCTATACCGCGTTGCCTACAGGAACCAAATCGCCTTAATTCAAATTGCTGATAACAAAGCGAACCTGATCATTAGCATCAATACGATGATCATCTCCTCCATCATCGCTGTCAGTGGATATGGAATTGTTTCAGACAGTTTTAAGGATAAGACCAGCATCATTATTCCCATTGCTCTTATACTCCTGAGTTGCCTCGCATCAGCCATATTCGCCATACAGGCAGCAAAGCCAAAATTAATCAGCGCCAAAGCACTGGAAGCCAGCAAGAACAAATCCAGTCTTCTTTTCTTTGGGGTGATCTCTCAGTATTCACAAGAAGAGTACCTCGAGCGTATGAATACGCTGCTGAACTCCGACAAGGACATCTACGAAACCATGAATATTGACCTGCATAACCAGGGACTCATTCTCAGCCGGAAATATGCGCTGATCAACCGGGCATACCGGATTTTTATGTTTGGGTTTATTTTGAGTGTTTGGATGTTTTTGGCGTTTTTGGTGGCGGGGTAGTTCCAAGGCCACATCAAAACGAAGAGAAATTTCTGGTAAAGTAATTATTCATTTCATCACTTATGGAAAATACCGATAGATGTCCTTCCGTGAAAGGATCCTCACCAATTCGATGACATCATTTATTCGAAAGAAGCCGATTCGGTATCTGCCGAACTTTATCCTGTACGCATTCTTATACCCTTGCATCTTCTTGACGTGAGAAATATCAAAGACCGAATTTAAACCAGGAATACTTTCTATTAACTCGCTCAACTTAACCTGGTCATCCCTGGATAATCTTTGAGAATCCTTGACGAAGGATTTTCGAATTTCTAGCTTCATCTGGCATTTTTAAGGGATTTGACAAACGCTTCTTTCTCCCTTCTTGTAAGTCGTTTGGTCTTTTTACCCTCTTGCATTGCTTTGTACAATGCTTTCTCTTCCTGGACTTCAGTGAAATAGTCAATATCCAGGCTATGCAAGAAAGCCTGTACTAATTTCTCCTCCTTCTTGTTTTTTGCCCTAACAATAAGATCCATTCTCCAAATTTAAAGAATTAATAAACAACTTAAAGACCTTCACCTGTTCTGTAATCATGATCAATTCCATCCGCCTCCATCCTTCCTCTGGATTTAAATCCATATCCTATCTCACGCCTGCCTTCGCCGAAGCGGCTACGCGCAGGCAGGCAAAGGCGCAAAGCACGCTAAGTTAATTCAGCCCGGTTACACAGAGAAGCACAGAGGCTGCACAGAGATCACAGAGAAGTACATAAGAGAAAGGGTTTTCCTTCGCGTCTTTCCAATTTCGCGTGAGGCCTTAGCCAACCTCGTCCGAAAAAACCTGCTCCAAATCGATAATCAGGTCAGGAAAGTTGACAGGTGATATTTTTTCCGGCACTACATAAGGCCTGAGGCTACCGCGATATTTGCCATTGTCCAGAGCATAGATCAACACAGTTTGCTCTTCCGGGTGCACTACCCAATATTCCTTAACGCCAGAAGTCTCATACACATCGAACTTCAAGCGAATGTCTTTGGAGGAGGTGTGCCTGGAGAGTATTTCAATGATCCAGTCGGGTGGGCCAAGACAGCCGCGTGCGTCAATTTTGGAAGAATCACAAATCACACAAATATCGGGCTGCACAACCGTGACAATGTCCTGATCTTTTTTGGAAGTAGCAGGAAGGCGGACATCAAACGGAGCGGAGAATACCCGGCATTTTTTGTCACGGAAATAGTTCCAAATTTGACCAAACAGGTTCCCGGAAATGCTTTGGTGGTTACTTCCGGGCCCAGGGGACATTTTAAATATCTTGCCATGGATGAGCTCGACAATCTCATCCCACTCCCATGTCAGATAGTCAGCATAGGTATATGATCCGGAGAGGTCAGGTTCCTTGGCGCCGGGCTCTTTCACTTCCATCCATTAAAGATAAGCGTGCCATTGGCAAATTGAAATCACATTTTCCGGATAAAGTATTCGTTGATTTAAGAGTACTATTTCACGCCTGCCTGCACGTAGCCCCGACTCGTCGGGGCGAAGGCAGGCAAAGCCGCGAAGTACGCCAAGAAAATTTACGGCTACCCCTGTATTCTTTGCGCTCCTTGCGGCTTTGCGTGAACCGTGTATTCCCATTCCTAAATGATCTGGAAAACAGCCCTATTTGATACCCGGGAATATTCATTTTTGTTCCCTCAATTGAATTGGCAGGCAGGCGCAAATGCCGTCAACTGACAAAATCAATAAATCTGTCCGGAATTCCATACTCCAAACAGCTTGATAAAATTGTCTTGGTTTATAAATAGCCTAACTTTGTCAAAAAAGAATCCATGAGCACTGTTTTGATTGCACGCTTTAAACATAATCGCGAGGCGAGCCTTGTGGCCAAACTAATAAAACAATATCGCAAATCTTGCACTGTGATGACAGGAAGGAACCTGGAGGATTTATACCTCGGCGAAATGATTAAAGAGGGCATGAAAGAAAAAGGAAACATATCGCTTGAGAATTTCAAGAAGTATTTAGAAAGGCGCATCAGGGTTGGCGGCTAATGAATATTATTATCAGGCCAAGCTTCAAACGCGACGCTGCCAGGGTAAGCCATCGCGATCTTCTTGAGGCACTGTACGAAAAGATATCTCAAATTGAATCCGCAAAGGGCACTTTTCAGATTACAGGAACAAAGTTGCTCAGGGGTTACACTAACCATTATCGAATTCTGGTTAAAACCGAAAAGCACTCCTTCAGAATTGGAGCTATCATCAGGAGTAGGACCGTTTGGCTTGTCCGGTTTCTTCCCAGAAAAACGATTTATCAAGAATTTCCTTAGCCCAGACATTCAAGGCCTCAATTTTGAAGCCTTAAAAGGCGCTTACAAAGGGAAATATTCAGTGCGGTTTGATCAGCGGTACCGGATCATCTTGCGAACCGAAAAGGACAGAATATTTGTTGAGGAGGTATTGGTCATTGAGGAGCTAACCGATCATTATAAGAGGATTTTATGAATTCAAATTTCAAAATTATTGGCAAGGGTGGAACGGAGCTTCATTCCGACGTATCCCTTCACCCTGGCGAAGTTATCGAAATGGAGCTGGCTGCCCGTAGCATTAAAAAAATTGATTTTGCCTCTCGCCTCGGCATCAAGCCGGGGCATCTTAGTGAGTTGCTGAAAGGCAAAAGGCATCTTAGCGCCCTGATGGCCCTTAAACTTGAGAAACTGTTGGGCATTGACGCTGAGTTTTGGCTTAGAGTTCAGTCTGGATATGACCTGGAGCGGGTCAGGAAGAAATTCATGAAGCCCATCAGGAAGCTGCGCATGATTGCCTAGTAACATTCATTTTCATCCTTTATGGAAATTCCCATAGCTGTCCTTCCGTGAAAGGATCCTCACCAATTCGATGACATCATTTATTCGAAAGAAGCCGATTCCGTATCTGTCTAACTTTATCCTGCACACATTCTTATACGGTCTTCTGCCGGCCTACCTCCACTCCTCCATCCCCCGCTTCATGTCTTTTACCCGTGAGCCTGCCGAACTGCCCCAATAGTATGCAGCTATGGCGAGCACGATGTCGCGCACTGCCGCTCTGCTCTCAATAAATATTTCGCGCATGTCGGCGGGGATGACGCCCCAGGCGGAGATGACGACGGTGTAAACGAAGCAGAGGAGAATCACGATGCCGAAGACGGTCATGAACCAGTCGATGTGGCCAGTGGCTTTGACGAAGTCGCGCTCACGGGCACGGGCGTCAGCTACGGCGGCCAGGCGACGGTCGAGTTCTTCGAGGTTGAGCTTATAGATTTCCAGGAACGCCTTGCGGTCTTCCTCGCTCAGGCTCTTGTCGCCGAGCACGAGGTCTTTCACGCGTTCGAGTATACGTATGCCGGGGACGACGTCGCCGAGGCCTTCGAG
>JANPES010000019.1:0-4531 GCA_031423035.1 Cyclobacteriaceae bacterium
AATGGGAGAGAAAGACAGTTTGGCGATTACGATCAAAGATGCCAACCAGGCAGTAGTTCGAACGCTCTATCACAAGGGAGGCAAGGCGGGGATTAATCGGATCTGGTGGAATCTGAGGGAAGATCCGTCTACCAAGGTAATCCTGCGCAACAAGCCTTTGTATTCCGATTGGATCAATCTGGGCGACAAGCGTGCGATCCCCGCACCGCAGGCTCGTGGATTTTCGCCGCTGGTAAAACCCGGGGACTATACGGTGGTATTGAAATTTGGGGATAAGGATTTCACACAACCACTAAAGATCTTGAAAGACCCTAATTCCGAGGGGACGCTGGCTGATATTGATGCACAGGTTTCCCTTGAGGCAGAAATCAAAAAAGACCTGAATCAGGCGGCGGAGATGATTAACCAGATGGAGTCGATCCGTCAGCAAGCGGCTGATTTAAAAGAGCGTGTAAAAGATGGTGCGAGCCCTGACGTGATGAAGGCCATCGAGTCTCTCGAAAATCAGTTAGTTGAAATTGAAGGCACCCTCATTCAATTGCGGACGGCTCCGCAGGGACAGAGTGCACTTCGCTATCCTGCACAAACGGTTGAGAAGTTGAACTACCTCGGTGGAGCGATTGAAACCGCCGACTTCAAGCCTGCCGACCAGCACAAGGAAGTTCAGCAGGTGCTACAGAAGCGTCTTCAGGAGACACAGAGCAAGTACAATCAGTTCATGGAGCGTGACCTCCCAGCTTTCGAGGATGTCATGAAAAAGAATAATCTTCCCGGACCGATTATTCTAAAAAAGGTGGTGAAGAACTTGTAGGTGCTGGGTGCTGGGCGCTGGGTACTAGGTGTTGGGTATTGGGTGTTGGGTGTTGGGTGTTGGGTGTTGGGTACTAGTTTCTAGTTCCTAGTTCCTAGTTCCTAGTTCCTTGTATTGCACCACTCATCCAAGCACTACCTCGTATTCTTTATCATCAAACCCCTTGGGCAAATACCCCTCAACTACCAGATTTGCCATCAACTTCCCCACGCCATCGGAGCACATGGCGGAGGATCCATTTCCGGTCGTGACGTACAGGTGGTCGTGTACTTTTCCAATATATGGGTTCTCGTGTTTTTTTGTTCGCGGGAGCAAGCATCGCTTTGAGGTGCAACTTTCAACCTTTAAATCAGGCATGATGGTTTGAAGTGCCTTGAGCATCTTGCCTATGTGCCGATCACTATCTCCGTTTCTAAACCAATGCTGGACTTCATTCAGATCCCCTTCAAAGAAAATATCTTCAGGAAGGTTGCATCCCATCTTGAGGTAGAAGTTTCCATCTGGATACTGAATGGGTTGGATGGAATAGATTCCTTCCATTTCAGGAGTATCAATTTCGTACAGCAGTGATGGTAGCTTAGCCAGGCGTGCTGCCTCTTTTGGACTAACACGGGCGAGGATAACCGTTTCACTCTTAATGATAAGACCCAGGCGCCTGTTCAGAAGGTGGGAGAAATTGGAAAATGCACCGGCGGCGAGGATGATTTGTTGGGCATGATGGGTGTTTCCCTCGTGCGTCGTTACAGTGCCACCGGAAGAATCAAGCGTGAGCCCCGACACGGTATCCCGAAATACTGCGCCGCCATTTTTCTCGAATACGTTTAGCTGTGCCTGGATGAGGCGAATGGGATTGATGTATCCCGCCGGAGCAGGTTCATACATGCCCTGGGCGGCATTTGGAAAACTGAATTCAGGGAATGCGTTGGTAAGGGTTGCCTGATCAGGATAGAAGCTAACTTCGATTCCAAATTGTCTGGCTTTTTCAGAAGCGCTCTTGAGGTATTCGTCAACTCCGCTCGGATTTACGTGCAAGCACCCTGCTCCGGTATGAAACCGAATTCCACTTTCTTTCTCCAGCCATGGATAGTGGTTCACCGCAAGCAGATTAAGTCTTGTCATCGCATCATTGCGTCCGATCAGTCCCTGCACGCGTCCACTGTCGTAGTGACTAGCAAAAACAATTGCCCGCTCTACATCTGCAGGTTCATCCGGACCGATGATGGCGAGGCCTTTTCTTAACAGACTCAGGTGTTTGGCAGTGGCGGAACCGATGAGGCCCTTGCCGATGATGAGGATGTCGAATTCCATGATTCGAATGTAGGAAGGAAGCTGGAAAATGGGAACTGGGTGCTGGGTTCTGGGAACTGGGTGCTGGATACTGGATACTGGGTGCTGGTCTAGTAGCAGATTCAAATTGTCAGAATATTTAGCTAAGTTGAAGTTCGACTCCTCATCCACTAGTCAAAAAAACACATGACAACTACATCTAACAAACCCGCAACCTCATTTTGGATTATCAGTGCTCTGGCGCTGGTATGGAATGCGATGGGCGCAATGGCCTACATCACTCAGGTAACAATGAGTGCAGAAGGCCTCCAGGCGCTGCCCGCTGATCAACAGGCTCTGATTACGGCTGTGCCCGTTTGGGTGACGGCGGCTTTTGCCTTTGCTGTTTGGGGTGGACTGTTGGGGTGTTTATTGTTGCTCATTCGAAAGAGAATTGCAACGCCTGTACTGATAGTTTCTTTCGTGGCTATTGTGGTGCAGATGATCTACAACATGTTCATGAGCAACTCCATCGCGGTGTATGGACCGGGTGGAATGATCATGCCGATCATGGTGCTGGGTATCGGAGCATACCTGATCTGGTACTCGCGTGATGTGACGAGAAGAGGGTGGATCAGTTGATTCGGCCATAAAGAAACCGTGAGTGACTCGCTGGTATGATTTTCCACATTGCGTTCTATGGGCGAATTTCTTAGCGGGCTTTGCGGTTAAATACAATCAAACTTGAAGCCGAATGGGTTCATCGCGCGGAATTCACTTGGTGTAAATACCACGTTTAATCCGAGGTACCTCAACTCTTTTTCATTTTCCCCGTATATTGACAATCAGACTCCTCCACAATGAAAAAACTACTACTCCTTTCTCTTGTATTCATTTCCATCCCCGCCTTTACTCAAACCCTCACCGCTGACCTCGACGCGATGATGAAGGCGAAGTACAAGGCAGGCGAACCCGGGGCAGTGGCCTTGGTGGCAAAAGCTGGGAAGCCGATCTACCGGCAGGCATTTGGGATGGCGGACATGGAGAATAACATAGTCATGCGTCCGGAGCATGTATTTGAAATTGGGTCTATTACCAAACAGTTCACAGCAGTGTCCATCCTCATGCTTATGGAGCAGGGTAAACTGAAACTTAATGACCCGATAACAAAGTTCATCCCCGAGTATCCCATGCACGGGTATACCATTACCATCCATCATTTGCTCACGCACACGTCGGGAATCAAGAGTTACACGGGAATGGAGAAGTGGACTAAACTCTGGCGCCAGGACATGAAGCCGATGGAGATGATCGACCTGTTCAAGAACGAGCCGATGGAATTTGCTCCAGGGGAGAAGTGGAACTATAACAACTCGGCGTATTTCATGCTGGGTTATATCATCGAGAAAGCATCGGGCACACCGTACCCGGAGTTCCTCGAGAAAAGCATCTTCACCCCGTTGGGTATGAAGAACAGCTATTATGGAAGCCAGTCGAAGATTATTAGGAACCGTGCGCAAGGCTATCAGAAACAAGCTGAATACGTGAACGCCGAATATCTCAGCCTCACACAACCCTATTCAGCAGGTTCCATCATGTCGACTGTCGATGATTTGCTCACCTGGCAGATGGCCATCAATGCCAACAAACTCGTGAAGAAGGAGACCATCCAGCTTGCGCATACGCCAGTCACACTCAATAATGGAAAGGTGGAGAAATATGGCTATGGCTGGGGCATCGGCGACATCAATGGCAGCCCTACCACAGAGCACAGCGGAGGAATCTTTGGCTTTGTCACCAACTCCATTTACTCTTCGAAAGAGGATGTATTCGTGGCCGTCTTTGCCAACTGCGACTGCAATGACCCTGTGGAGGTGTCTACCCGCATGGCGGCCAAAGCCATAGGCAAACCATACGCCGACCCGGTAGCGAAAGTCAAGCTCGACCCGGCCTATGCCAAAACACTCACCGGCGTCTACGACTTTGAAGACAGCACCACGCGCTACATTACCCTCGAAGGTGACCAGCTCTACAGCCAGCGGACCGGTAGCAACAAGTTCAAGATCTTCCCGCAGGACAAAACCAACTTCGTCTTCGAGACCGGCTTCTCCACCCTCCATGTCACAGTCGAAAAAGGAGAAGTCAAAGACGCTGTAATGAATAACCGGGGTTTTATCACGAAAGGCGTGAAGACCAATAAGCCGATCCCTACCCGCGTGGAAGTCCCCGTCGATCCGGCCACGCTCCAGCAGTATACCGGGACTTACGAGATTCAACCCGGCTTCAACCTCGTGATGACTTTAGAAGACGGCCACCTCATGTCGCAAGCCACCGGTCAGGGCAAGTTAGAACTCTTCGCCGAGTCGCCAACGAAGTTCTTTCTCAAGGTCGTCGACGCTCAGATCGAGTTCACGCCGAATGCAACCGGCAAGTTTGACCTTGTTCTTTATCAAG
>JANPES010000020.1:0-2042 GCA_031423035.1 Cyclobacteriaceae bacterium
TGTTCCTATGGCCCTTTCCCATCAGGTGAAGATGGTATCCCGAAAAGTAGTTGCATCAACGCAACGCGCGTGGCCCCCTTAGGGGTAGGGGTGTGTGCGGGAGCGGGTGTCTGGGTATATGTGTGAATGAACGCGAGCGGACGAGCGAAATAACCACCCACAGCAGTGGAGATCTTTCAAGGAGCCAGAGGTATTCCCATTTTTCTTTGCGTTTCCTTCGCGCCTTCGTGCCTTCGCGGTTAATGTCCTGGCAACGAAGCTCAGTGTAGGCAAACTACTTCACCAACTTCTTATACTTAATCCTATGCGGCTGATCATCGCCCAAACGCTTCTTCTTGTTCTCCTCGTACTCACTGAAAGTCCCCTCAAACCAAAAGATCTGAGAGTCTCCTTCAAAAGCCAGGATGTGCGTACACACCCGGTCGAGGAACCAGCGATCGTGAGAAATGATGACGGCACAACCGCCAAAATTGTCCAGCGCTTCTTCGAGGGCTCGCAGGGTGTTCACATCAAGGTCATTGGTCGGTTCATCCAGCAGTAACAAGTTTCCGCCTTGTTTCAACGCAATGGCCAGGTGGGCGCGGTTTCGCATACCGCCGGAAAGTTCTTTCACTTTCTTCTGCTGATCAGTTCCGCTAAAGTTGAATTTGCTCACATAAGCCCTGGCGTTCATTTCTTTGCCGCCAATAATGATCAAATCATTGCCTCCCGTGATGGCCTGAAATACGGTATCCTCCGGCTTTAGGTCGTCATGCTCCTGGTCAACGTAGGCGATCTTCACGGTTTCCCCTAAAGAAAAGGTCCCGGCATCCGGCTTTTCATTTCCGGTGATCATCTTAAACAGCGTAGTCTTACCTGCACCGTTAGGTCCGATGATTCCTACGATACCGGCGGGTGGAAGTGAAAATGTCAGGTTCTCATACAGGAGTTTATCTCCGTAAGCTTTTGATACGCCATTGGCTTCGATTACTTTATTACCAAGTCGAGGTCCGGGTGGGATATACATTTCCAGTTTCTCTTCGCCTTCCCGTGCATCCTCGCCCAATAGTTTTTCGTATGCGCTCAATCGTGCCTTCCCTTTCGCGTGCCGCCCTTTTGGGCTCATCCGTACCCATTCAAGTTCGCGCTGTAGTGCCTTCTGTCTCTTTGATTCTGTTTTCTCCTCCTGTTGCAGTCGTTTCTGCTTCTGATCCAGCCAGGACGAGTAGTTGCCCTTCCAGGGAATTCCTTCGCCGCGGTCCAATTCCAGGATCCATCCGGCTACGTTATCGAGAAAATAGCGGTCGTGGGTGACGGCGATGATGGTTCCTTTGTACTGACGAAGATGCTCCTCCAGCCACTGTACCGATTCTGCATCCAGGTGGTTTGTTGGCTCATCCAGGAGAAGCACATCAGGCTCTTGCAACAGCAGTCGACACAGGGCGATCCTCCGTTTCTCACCACCAGACAAGTATTCGACCTTTGCATCGGGTGGTGGGCATCGCAACGCGTCCATGGCACGCTCCAGCTTGTGGTCCATATCCCAGGCGCCGATGGCATCCAGCTTCTCCTGGATTTCACCTTGCTTGGCGATCAACTTTTCCATCTTATCCGGATTCTCCATGATTTCCGGGTCGCCAAATTTTTCGTTGATGGCTTCAAATTCTTTCAGCAGGTCGGTTGTGGCTTTCACACCTTCCTCAACAATCTCCTTGACAGTTTTTGTTTTGTCCAGTTGTGGCTCTTGCTCCAGCATCCCCACCGAGAAGGTCAGGTCAGAGACCACCTCGCCCTGGAATTCCTTGTCAATTCCAGCAATGATGCGCAGGAGCGAGGACTTTCCGGAACCGTTAAGCCCCAGAACACCGATTTTGGCTCCGTAGAAGAACGACAGGTAGATGTTTTTCAGGACTTGTTTGCCAGGCGGGTAGATCTTGTTTACCCCCGTCATGGAAAAGATGATTTTTTCGTCAGCCATGGATCAAATGTTGCTTTAAGCGGGCAAATATGCAGTTTTTAGTCAAGAGTTCAATCGTATCGGCAGGCCTAATTCCGGGCCATTG
>JANPES010000021.1:0-10725 GCA_031423035.1 Cyclobacteriaceae bacterium
GCCCCCAGTTCTCTGTACTAAATGCATAGAGGGTCAGGTACTTGATTCCTAATTCCCCACACGCCTCAGTAACGTCAGTAACAGCTTGAATGGCATTACGATGGCCAAAAATCCTTGCAGCTCCCTTCTTTTGCGCCCAGCGTCCGTTTCCATCCATAATCACCGCGATATGGTTGGGGAGGTTGCTCAGGTCGATTTGGTCCTTAAAACTAGCCACAGAACCGCAAAAGTAGCCTATTTCTGGCATTTACATACTATTTGCTTCCTACGGCAGCGGGTTTAAGGATAGGCTGAAAACAGCTGAGAAGTTCGGTGAAAAATACCCTACTTATAGGGATTGGTTGGGCAAGGAATATCGTAAAAAGTCCTTGTAAGAGTTATCCCAAAGAAAAAGTAGTTGTCATAATCATTCCCATTTCCATATTGGTAGGTCTTATAGGCCTTGTCTCCATCAGAAATGTTATCCAGATAATCAAAAAATGTCTTTCGAATCCCAAACTCAAGGGAAAGATAATATTTGGGGTTGACAATGTATTTCACCCCGCCCCCAAATGGTACAGCAAGCTGTATCGTGCTGTATTGCGCCGCTCTGTCAGGAACTCCGGAAATATTAAACAAAGCAAGTCCAGCAAACAGGTAAGGGGTGAATCGCAATCGACGCATATTATCACGCCAATCCAGAAAATGATACTCGTACACCCCTGAAACTTCGCTCAGAAAAATGTCAAACGATGCATTGCGGGTTGCGGCAAAAGCATCGATTGGTGAACTCGCATCGTCGGCACTGAGTTTGCCGGCAGTGAAACTTGCTCTGAAGCTGACGACTTTGCTGATATTTGCCCTGTAAAAAATTGTCAGGGCTGGCTGCGAATACGCGAAGTCATAGGAACGCACTAAATCACCAGTGTAATTAAAGGTCCCCAGCCCGAATCCAATTTCAGATCGTTGTGTTATTTGCGCTGTCGCAACGGTAGTTGCTACTGTAAGGAGAAGGCCAATGAAAAGACGAAGCGCTTTTCCAATCATTATCTGAATTTGGCTTGATGAAATTTCGCGTTGATAATATAGGATAGCCGAACGCTGGTTACCATATATACATCGTTGTCTTTCTTACCCCCACGTTTGTTGTCTGGGTACTCTGTCCCGTAACCTGCCTCAACATTTACGCCTGGAATACCTGAGGGTGTCGGATTGGGTGGATTGTTGTTGTACAGCTCATTGGTCCTGTATGACATCGATTGAGCCAATGGACTATTTAACTTGGTAAGATCTACATAATTAGCACTTACGTCATCCAGATAATCGGTGAAGGTATATCGAAATCCAATGTCAGCCGACAGGTCAAGAACATCCGTAAGACGGAATCTGGCGCCAAGGCCAAAAGGAATGGCGATTTGAACCAGCGAATACGGTTGAATTCCTGAATTTACATCTGTTGGGCTTAGCGTTGCGTGCTGACCCTCGGTGCCCAAAGGTTGCAGGTCAACATACTGCCCTGCGTCAGCCAAAGCATTCCCCTGAAGATCGGCAGCTGGGGCAATAGCCTCCGGGTTATGCAGAAACAAGGCAATTCCTATGTACGCATACGGCGTCCATTTGGCTCGGCTCATGTAAGTCTGCTGGTTGTCAAACAAATCAAAGATTCCAACCACAGATAGTTCCTTGATCTGATTTCTGAACGATAGATTTCGCTTATATCGGTAGATGCCGTTGCTCTGATCTCCCTGATCTGCGGATTCAACATCAGACCCTTTGATTGTCGCAAACATGAATTGTGCCATCACAGAATATCTTGGCCCAAACCGGTGAGTATACGAAATGCCAAATCCTGGCTTCGTAAAAGAAATATCAGTACTGAAACTTGAGGGCGAAGGAGCCAAGTCACCGTAATAGTTAAGTGCGTTGAGAGAAAAGGAGATAGAATTGTATATTTTCTCTCTGCCAAATTTCGACTTGGTACCCTTATATCCACCGACGCGTTTATTTCCACCCTTAATCGATTTGCGATTAAATTGCCCAAAGCTGTTTTCGGCTTGAGCCAACAACAGTAAGAATACGACTCCAACAACAAGCGACTTTCTCATTCTGTTACTTTCACGAACAACAAATGTATAAAATATCAATGCTTATTAAAGCATCAATCCGTCTACCTAAGGTTCGGTAATCACTCCCCCAAGCACCTAATTGCGTATATCCAACCCCCAGGCCAATTTTTGCCGCAAGGTTTTGAAATAGTGTTGGCCCGGGAGTTGAATCAAATGGGCCTTAAATCGCTCCTTTAGAACCTTGAGCTTAACAGACTCGTCAACCGTTTCAAAGCGGGAATCCAGGGAAACGAGAAATTTTTTGCTCCTTCCTTCAATACGAAATGTTAGTTCCGACCGATCCGAAACAACAATTGGGCGAGCTCCCAGATTGTGCGGGCTTACCGGAGTGATGATGAAGCTCTCTGATTCAGGAAAGACCAATGGCCCCCCGCAACTCAGGGAGTATCCTGTAGACCCAGTTGGGGTTGAAACGATTACCCCATCTGCCCAATAGGAATTGAGCAACTCTCCATCAACTGAGACGTGCACCGTAATCATTGAGGAAGTGTCCTTCTTCATGATTGTAAAATCATTGAGTGCAAAGCGGACGCCGCCAAAGAGTTTTGGGTCCGAAACCAGTTTCAGCATGGTTCTGTCTTCGAGAGAATAGTTCCCTTTGAAAAGACTATCCAGTGCATTGTCAGTTTCCTCACGGCTTATGGTTGCCAAAAAACCCAGGCGGCCAGTGTTAATCCCCAAGACGGGAATTTCATATTTTCCGATGTATGTGATCGACTCCAACAAGGTGCCATCTCCACCGAGGGAAATAAAGAAATCAAGATTCTTCAGCGAGTCTCCGTGTTCAAAAACTTTTACTCGGAAATTATGTGGTGACTTAAAGTGCCGTTGAAACTTAGAAGAGACAAAAATTTCTGCCTTGTACTTAGTCAAAGTAGACAGCACGCGCTCAGCAAAGCGTGATGATTTTTGCTGGAAATCCCTTCCGTGTATTCCAATACGCATTATCCTTACAGATTGGAAGTGATGTTACAAAATAAATCGCAATTACCCTTAGCCTCTATTGAAAATGCTTCAGTCGGATAATTTCATCCTGACGCAGGAACCTCCAATGCCCCCGCGACAAATCCTTCTTGTCCAGCGTGGCATAAACTGAGCGGTCGAGGCGTACCACTTCATAATCGAGCGCTTCAAAAACTCTACGGATAACGCGGTTCCAACCAATATGAATCTCGATGCCGACTGTCTTTCCGTCATCTGAGACAATTGCCAGGTCATCCACGATGGCCTTTCCCTCTTCCAGGCGAACTCCATCTAGGATTTTTTGAAAGTCGGCTTTTGTCAAAGGTTTGTTGAGTTCCGCCTTGTAAATTTTCTTGACATTGTATGATGGATGTGTGAGCTTGTCTGTAAGGTCTCCGTCATTTGTCAGAAGCAACAGCCCCGATGTATTTCTGTCGAGTCGCCCAACTGGATACACTCGCTCTTTGCAGGCTCCGTGAATCAGTTGCATCACGGTATTGCGCTCCTGAGGATCATCAGTCGTTGTTATATATCCCTTCGGTTTGTTCAGCAAAATATAAACAGGCTTCTCGGATTTCAGACGACGCCCTTCGTACCGGACATCATCCGTGACTTTCACCTTGTATCCCAATTCCGTAACTGATTTCCCGTTTACCGTGATGAGTCCCATCGTGATCAGGTTATCAGCCTCTCTACGCGAACACACGCCACTATTGGAGATGAATTTATTGAGGCGAATCAGATCACTCACTGATTTATCTGATACGGACTCAGCAGACGAGTCACTTACAGCGTTACGTTGCCCTTCAAGTTTCGAACTGCTGAGTGCTGGTCCTTTGTCTCCCGCTTGCCGTCGTTTTCTGGAAAATGATGAGACTTCACGATTTCCCTCAGTCTTTCGAAATTCTCCAGGTATGTCTTTCCCGCCAGGTCCTCTTCGAATTGGCTTTTGCTTGTCATCGCTGCGCGATTTTCCTTCAGGAGCGGGTGGCCTTTTCTTGAAATCATCTTTTGAAAACGGACGTGCCCCCCGGCGCGTTGCATCCGTGGGGTTCCCAGCCCTTCGATTGCTGCGGTCTTCCTTGTGGAATTTTTTCTTGTCCTCATCACGCTCGGAAAAAGGCTTATCCTTAGCCGAAATTTTGGATACCCTCCTTCGGGCATAGTCTCCACTTTTCTCGCCTTCGGGCTGCTCGCGCTTGTCGCGCCAGGGTCCCTTTTGAAATG
This sequence comes from Cyclobacteriaceae bacterium, assembly GCA_031423035.1. Classification (GTDB taxonomy): domain Bacteria; phylum Bacteroidota; class Bacteroidia; order Cytophagales; family Cyclobacteriaceae; genus ELB16-189. The sequence goes on from JANPES010000021.1 coordinate 4,296, forward strand.
GCTTGTCCTTCACCGGGTCCTTTTTAGAAAAGCTATTCTCTTCATTGGGGCTACCTCCTACTTTCCGAAAGGAGCCCCGCTTTGAGCCCGAGTCTCTGGTTTTTCCCTTTTCAGGACGAGAACGATTGGATGATGGTCCCGACGTAGAGCGGAACCGACTGTTGCGTGCCATACAATTTGCAAGTTAGGCCAAGAAGCCTTGAAGAGAACTGATTTTACTGATTTTCGGGACTTTCCCCGATCGTGTTGATTTCCTGCGAGAAGTCTTTGGGTGTGGGCAGCTCCGCTAATTCGTTAATCCCAAAATACTCCATGAATTTTGGGCTGGTGCCATAAATGAGAGGACGCCCAACCGTTTCTCCTTTCCCTTGAATTTCAATGAGACCTTTTTCAAGGAGTTTCTGAACTGCATAATCGCAATTAACGCCACGGATTGTTTCTACTTCCGTCTTCGAAACCGGCTGTTTGTATGCAATAATAGAAAGTGTCTCAAGCGCTGAAGTCGACAATCTTTTTTTCGACTGCTGCTTGAGCATAATGCCAATACTTGCCTGATAAGCGGGCTTGGTGAGAAATTGATAGCCGCCTCCCGCTTTGTTGAGTTGAAAGGCAAAGTCCTCGTGCTCGTACTTGTCAGTTAAACGTTGAATTGCGCCCACAATATCTCCTTCAGGAACATCGGCATTAAACATTTCGGTCAAGCATGATTTCAAGTCCACCAACTTAATGGGTGAGGGTGAGCAGAAAATCAATGCCTCAATATGATTTTGTAGAAAGTCCAATTTGTGTTGTGTTGTACGAAAATGATCCAGGATTAATCTTGCTGCATCATCTTTGCCTCAATAGACTGCGTGGTGTGCGGCACAGCAATCAGGCGTTCTTTTGAAATGAGTTTGCCGGTTACAGTGCAAATGCCATACGTCCTGTTCTTAATGCGAACCAACGCGTTTTCAAGGTTGGTAATGTACTTCAATTGTCTGGAGGCAAGCTGGCTAAGATTTTCTTTCTCTGCGGTTTCTGCACCGTCTTCAAGCACCTTTGTATTGCCTCCCGATGTGCTGTCGGTTCCAGCATCGTTATTCCGGTTTAGGGTCTCTTTTAGAATCCTGAATTCTTCACGCGACTTACCCAATTTTCCCAAAATCAGCGTTTCAAATTCTTTCAACTCTTCGTCTCCATATCGTGTCTTGTCGTTGGGCGTGCTTGATTTGGCAGGCTTGTGAGCAATCGGTCGCTGAGTAAGTGCCGGGAACGTGGTCAGCTGCAACTGCGATTTGGGAATAGGTAAAGGTTGCCTTCTGTCATTTTTCTTCACCATAGGCAGCGCTTGAGCCTTTTTCACAACCTCATTCTTGGAGGCGGGCTTAACAAGTGGCTTTTTTGTGACCTTTACGGCTACCTTTTTTATTGTTGCTTTGGCCTTTGGTGCCTTCTTTCCCTTAGCTGCTACTTTCGCTTTAGCTTTCTTCGCGGGCTTCTTTGTCTGTTTTTTCGCTGATTTTGCCATATTCCAGAGTCCTCCAGGACACGATTTAAAAAGATGCGCAAAAATACTCTGATGGCCTTAGAACAAAAAATTATGTCCGGTTTATTCCCCTTGGCCGCGAATTCCCTCGAATCAGCCCCTGACGATCACTACGCGCTTATGAAAGGTGAATACGCTCCCATCTTGTCCGAAGGTTTCAAACCAAACAACATAATAGCCAACACGCGCCTTGACGCCATCCTGCTGATCTCCGTCCCAGCGAATAAATCCCTCACTGCCCAGGAGTTCATTGTTGCAAATTTGCTTGATGACCGTCCCTTGCTGGTTTAGAATACTAACATTTGCGACACGGCCGGGCTGATCAAATTGATATCGAATCTGAACAAATTCAAAAGCTGCATTTCCAGGCGAAAAAATTTCAGGCACTATTTCAACTTGCTGAACTCCGGTTCCAGACGGTCGCTGCTGCGAATTAACAGAGCCCGGAGTTGCAAATCCAGATAGTGAACTCGCCGATATCCAATTGTCTGAATCCTGAGTCGGCGCGTCACTGACAATTCTTTCAAGCGAGACGCCTTCCTCTGATTTCAGAAACTCAGTGTGCCAGTCTCCGCTATACATGAGATGATCCACAACGTCTTCCTGATCACTTCTTAGGATAATCATTCCTGAATCATCAGGCAGACTTGGCAGATTTGCTTTCAGTAGATTTTTTGCCGCAGCATTTGGATACTGCCACTGAATGATCCTGGGGTCTTCCGTGAGTGCAATGAACTGATGCGGATGCAGCGATCTTCTTTGCAACACTGTGCGTGACGACTCATTCTCCAGCGTCCAGTTTTGAAGGTCAATGAACTTGTCAGATGTGTTATAGATTTCCACAAAATCAACCCCACCTGATCTCGGGTTAAATAGCACCTCACTGATAACGACATCAAGACTATCAACGGGTTCGGTTAATCCAAACTCAAATGACGTGGAGTCAAGCACATTACCAGAACAGTCATGAATCCCCCTTACCTCCATTCGATATAGCGTTCGCTGCTTTAGTTCTGAGAAAAGTTCTACTTCAAGAATCCGACTACCTGGGTCCCGCAAGGAGATTCCGCGTATCGGAATTTCAGGGGTGATTAAAAATGTCGCGCTGGGTATGGATTCTCCCATGATGGTTTCATTGAAGCGGATGGACAGCTTTGAGGATCCCAAGGGTAAAACATCCTCGATATTCGGAGGAGTCAGATCTGGTTTTTGGGCAAGAACAGAGTTCGCTATTCCGGGTGTTCCGCCACCCTCAGCCTCCGAAGCGGTCCAGTTATCTGACTCCCCGCAGGGGTTGTCAGGATCAATCAGTTCCAGCGACCAACCACCAGTTGCCTTGTCATCGTCACGATACCAACCGATAGAATAGTTTACTGAGTCAATTGTGACGCCTTTCGGGTCTTTGAGGCTAATCCGATCTCCACTGTTATTGAGCGAGGGAAAATTTGGAAGCCCTATTATGTCACTTTGCTCTAGAAAAAGATCTGCTGCAGAAGTTGATGTAATCACCCGATAACTTCCCGGCAGAATGATTGCCGATGAGAAAACACCGATTGAACTTCCATCAGAAAGCGTCCATTCATTCAATTCAAACGGAACACTGCTTCGGTTGTAAATTTCTATGTACTCCGCCGAAGGCAACCCCAGTTGCGGAGTGGGGTCAGGAAACAACTCCGTAATCAAAATCGACTTATGGGAAGGACTCCCTGCGCGAAAAAAAAGTAATGATTTAATGGTCGGAGGCATTTTGTTTCCCGCCCTATCGGAAATACCCGAAAACTGAACCTGGTATGTGACTCCATTAATTAGCGGACTAGCCAATTTCCACTCAACTGCATTCTTGTCACTCATTAGCAATCCAGATTCCGGGAACCCCAGGCCAGAAATAAAAACCTGGTTGACTAAGGGTGCACTCAGTGAATCCAGTGGCTCAGAAAATGTGGCGCGGAACCGAATAGAGTCAATCGCCTCTACTAACAATAAGCGTGGAGGGAAGGTATCCGGTACAATTGATCCGGTCACAATCACATCATCAAATAAAAATTTGTCAGAACGGGTTGGCGTATAAAAGCATTGTATTCCAAAATACCCGGAAACAAGATGGGCTTCATCGATTGTACTTCCCTCTAGGGCATAAGTCCTTGTGCGACCAACATCGGAAAAAAGATTCCAACTTCCCGCCGCGTCTCGTGTCACGCGAACGCTTAAGTTGATGAGGGAAAAGTTCAACCGATCGTCGAGTCCATCGATCAACTCAGTTTCTGAACTTCCGTGCTGCACAAACAGACTCACCTCCTTGGAACTGTGCCCAACTTTTACAAAGTAGCCGTTCAGTGCTGTTTGCAGGTCTGCCTTGTCCGAAACGAGGTAAATTTTGGAATAATTGGAACTGCTTGGGTTGAAATCAAACTGTACTGCGAATTCCCAAACTGCTTCTTGAACCGCCTGGCTCTCTGTGATCAGAAACGCTGTCCCGGCTAATGCTGGCGCTTGTAGTTTCAGTCGTTCATTTGAAACAACAAATTTGGATTGATCTCCCAGCCAGGTGGGATTTAGCAAGAAATTGCCATCAGAAAAGTCATCAACAACCTGTGCTGTGCAATCGCCGGCAAACAATAGCCAAAGAATGACCGGCAGGATTTTCATTTTTTCCATCCTGCCAAACTACATTTAATACTATGTTTGCAACTCGATAGACACAGAATGTCATGAAAACAGTAGTGGTTGGAGCCACCGGGTTGGTCGGTCAGGAAATCCTGAGGGTGATGGAGGAGCGAAATTTCGCGTACGATGACTTATACCTTGTCGCTTCTCAGAAAAGCTTAGGAACGGAAATTCAGTTCAAGGACAAGCAATACAGGGTCATTGGGATTGGTGAGGCTTGCGACTTGGCAGCTGATGTCGCTATTTTTTCGGCGGGGGGAGCAACTTCGCTGGAATGGGCACAGCGATTTGCAGACAAGGGAACCATAGTCATTGACAACTCTTCAGCCTGGCGTATGGACCCGTCAAAAAAGCTCATTGTTCCGGAAATCAATGGATGTATGCTGCGGCTAGATGATCGCATTATTGCAAATCCTAACTGCTCCACTATCCAGATGGTGATGGTTTTGGCCCCCTTGCACGTTCGCTACAAACTGAAGCGAGTTGTCGTGTCGACCTACCAGTCTGTAACGGGTACCGGCAAGGATGCCGTTCAACAGATGATGAATGAGCGTCAAGGAATTGATGGTGAACGAGTATATCCTCACCGAATTGACTTGAATGCCCTACCTCATATTGATGTATTTCAAGAGAACGGGTACACCAAAGAGGAAATGAAGATGGTGCATGAAACCCGAAAGATTCTTGGTGACGATTCCATCGGAATCACCGCTACAACGGTTCGTGTTCCAACCTTGGGTGGACATTCTGAAGCGGTCAATACAGAATTCTATTCTGACTTTGATCTCGACGAAGTTCGCGAACTGCTCGAGGGGACGCCGGGCGTTATTGTGATGGACGATGTAAAAAACAACGTCTACCCGATGCCAATCTTCAGCCAGGGAAAAGATGACGTGTTTGTCGGTCGCATCCGCCGTGATGAATCACAGCCGAAGTCTCTGAATCTTTGGATTGTAGCCGACAACCTAAGAAAGGGAGCGGCCACCAATGCGGTTCAGATTGCTCAGTATATGATTGAGCACAGTCTTGTGGCGGCATTCAAGTAGGGATATGGGCCTTCTGGTTTTCGACTTGCCAGGGTCTTAAGGCCGTGGTAATGAAAACCAACTCAAGAAGGACTTTAGTCCAATGCGACAATTGAAGCTATCCAAAAGGTGACCCCAAGCTTATTTCTGCGTTACCGGCGGTGCTTCCGGATGTTTGGCATAACGCTCGAAGAACTCAATCACACGCAGCATATGATCCATCATCCTGCCGGGATTTCCGCTTCGAGTCAACTCGTGCCCTTCTTTTGGATATCGTATATATTCCACGGGCTTGTTCAGAATCTTGAGGCTCTTGTACAGCATTTCTGATTGCGTAACCCCGGTGCGCAAATCCTGATCTCCGTGGATGATCAACAATGGGGTGTTGATGTTCTTCACATACGTGTAGGGCGACTCAGCATCGAGTAGTTTTCTGGTCTCAGTCTCCCATGGATACCCGCCGAAATCATTGGGCACCAGAAAAAATGCATTTCCCTCGCCCATGAAGGTGGTTAACTCGTAAACACCGCGTTGGGCATTCGCTGCCTTAAAGCGATTGTCATGACTGATAATCCAGGCAACCATATATCCTGCATAGCTCCCTCCCTCGACGAAGAGTTGGTCTTTATCGATCCAGGAGTTGTTTTTTAACGCATCCTCCAGAGAGGCAAGAATGTCTGCTGACGGGCTGGGGCCCCAGTCTTTGAAATTGGCTTTCTTGAATTTGTCGCCATAGCCTCCGCTTCCGCGGGGATTGCAGTACACAACTCCGTATCCCCAACTGTTCTCCAATTGATATTCATGCCACATGGAAAACATTCCCGGTCCCCACATCGCTGTTGGGCCACCGTGGATATTCAATATGGTAGGATACTTGGTTCCATCTTTTCGCCCAACAGGTTCCATCACCCAATACTGAACTTTCGTTCCGTCAGGACGAGTGAGCCAATATTCCTTTGGAAAAATAACTTGTTTATTAGTTACCCACTCTTCATTCAGACGGGTAAGCGCGCGATTGGATTTGTCCTTGAAGTTAAACAAATAGACTTCCCATGGATTCTTGGTTTCTGTTAGCGCATAAACAACTTTATCTCCTTGCAAGTCAAAATCATTCACACCACTATCATTGCCTAGAATTTTTGTGATCGCTCCACCTTTCGCCAGAACGCTAAACAAGGGAAGGTCGCCCTCCGTTTGCGCAGCAAAGTACACGGTC
>JANPES010000022.1:0-6249 GCA_031423035.1 Cyclobacteriaceae bacterium
GGTAGCGGAGCCCGCCGTGTATGAGTTTGGTAGACCGGCTGCTCGTACCCGAGGCGAAATCATTTTGCTCGATGAGGGCAGTATTCAATCCGCGTGATGCGGCATCGAGAGCAATGCCAGCCCCCGTGATACCCCCACCGATTATAACAATATCAAATCGCTCCTTACTCAGGTGGGCAATACGAGAAGCACGATCAAAGCTCGAAAAGGCTGCCATCCAATCTCAGGCGTTATCAATCCAGCCCTTTGTTCGTTCCACTGCCTTTTTCCACCCAGCATAAAGTCGGGTGCGGATAGCTTCGTCCATCTGAGAAACAAATCTTTTTTGGATCTTGCGGTTCCGGATAATGTCCTGCTTCTTCCACCAGCCAATTTGAATTCCAGCCAGGTAAGCCGCGCCCATCGCGGTAGACTCAATGACTTCCGGGCGTTCCACCTCTGATCCCAGAATATCGGCCTGAAATTGCATGAGTACTGAATTCGCACAGGCACCGCCATCAACTTTCAAACTGGCCAGCTTGATTCCGGAATCCGCCTCCATGGCAGTCAAAATATCTTTAGTCTGATAGGCCATCGACTCCAGCGTGGCCTTAATAATATGGTCCTTCCCGGTATCACGCGTCAAACCAAAAATGGCTCCGCGAGCGTACATGTCCCAGTAAGGCGCACCTAATCCGGCAAACGCAGGAACAAGGTAGACATCGTTTGAACCCAGCGCCTTGGTTGCAAAATATTCTGAATCTTTGGATTGATCAATCATGTGAAGGCTGTCACGCAGCCATTGAACTGCTGCCCCTGCGATGAAGACGCTTCCTTCCAACGCATACTCAACTTTCCCATCAAGCCCCCAGGCGATCGTTGTAATCAACCCATTCGCTGAGTATTGAAGATTGGTCCCCGTATTCATAAGCATGAAGCAACCAGTTCCGTAGGTATTCTTTGCCATACCCGGCTCGAAACAAGCTTGGCCAAACAAGGCGGCTTGCTGATCACCCGCAACGCCCGCTATGGGAATTTCAGCTCCGTCGAATGACCATTTTCCAAACTCACCTGAAGACGCAGAAACTGCAGGTAGTAAAACGGAAGGAATTGACAATTCGGTCATTAATTTTTCATCCCAGTTCAAGTCACGGATGTTGTACAACATCGTTCGCGAAGCGTTTGAGTAATCTGTCACATGTGACTTGCCTTTCGTCAAATTCCAGATCAACCAGGTGTCAATGGTGCCGAAAGCCAATTCACCGCTCGCCGCCCGTTCTGCCGCACCCGCAACATGATCCAGAATCCACCGTATCTTAGTTGCCGAAAAATATGAATCGATCACGAGGCCAGTCGTTTTCCTGACATGGTCTGTCAGGCCTTTTGCTTTCATCTCCTCACAAATTGAGGCAGTACGCTTGTCCTGCCACACAATGGCGTTGTAGATCGGTTCACCGGTTTTACGGTCCCAAACAACAGTCGTCTCGCGCTGGTTAGTAATTCCGATTGCGGCGATGGATGCCGACGAAATTTTATTTTCCGAGATCACGTTATGCAGTACCTCAAGTTGCGTCTTCCATATCTCCATGGGGTCATGCTCTACCCAACCCGGCTGTGGAAAAATCTGAGTGAATTCCTTCTGAGCGACCCCCACAATTTGACCATCGCGTCCCACCAGAACGGCTCGCGAACTTGTCGTTCCCTGATCCAACGCAATGATATATTTCTCAGAACTCATCGTCTTTGGCAATTGATAGGCACACTTCAGAATAGAAATCCATAAACATATACACCGATAAGGCCTCCAGCAAATGGGCCAATTACGGGGATCCAGGCATACTGCCAGTCGGATGAGCCCTTACCATGAATGGGTAAAACAAAATGAGCTAACCGGGGACCAAGGTCACGGGCTGGGTTGATGGCGAAGCCTGTCGGGCCACCCAGACTCAAACCAATGGCTATGATCAATAACCCTACCCCTATGGGTTTCAGTCCTTCGGTGAACTCATTGCTTCCTAAAAGCAAAATGACCAAGACGAGAACCGCGGTTGCCAGTGTTTCACTGAATAAATTGAAAAAAGTATTTCTTATCGCTGGACTTGTGCAGAATATAGCGCGTTTGCTATCGGCATCCGTGGTCGGCCTCCAGTGCGGGCCATAGTGTAGCCATACCAGGACCGAACCAGCAAAGGCTCCAGCAAATTGCGCAAGGATATAGCCAGTTACCTCACTCCACGGAAAATCGCCTTTGACCGCCAAGGCAAGGGTGATTGCGGGATTAAGGTGTGCCCCACTGATGGCGCCCACAGCATAAATTGCCATCGTCACAGCAATTCCCCATCCCGCGACGATGGTAAGCCACCCCGCGCCTTCACTTTTTGTGCCTTTCAAAATGACTCCAGCAACCACTCCGTTTCCCAGGAGGACGAGAAGAAGAGTTCCAAAAAATTCAGCTGTGTAGTGATTCATGGGCAATTGATTGGTTTAGTGGATTATCGCTCGCTCAGATCCGGAGAGTTAGCTGTTTTATTGCGTTTGTGCGTAACAAAAGAGTATTTTAGAGTGTTAGAAAGAATGCATTAAAATAGGACTTTAAATTTAGGATTCGAAGTCAATGGCGTCCAAGAATTTTTTGGTAAGCGTGTTTTAACCCGAAGGGATCGTTGGTATGAAGTTCACCCAAGTTACGATTAAGGACATTGCCCGTGAATTGGGAATCTCCCCGTCCACAGTATCCAGGGCCCTGAAAGACCACCCGGACATAAGTTCAAAGACTAAAGTTGCAGTCAACGCTTTGGCCGAGAAACTTAATTATCAACCCAATATCGTCGCACTTAATCTCAGACAGAAGAAAACCTTTACCATTGGAGTCGTTATCCCTGAACTGGTTCATTTCTTTTTTTCAACGGTCATCAGTGGAATTGAAGATGTGGCGTATCAGGCAGGGTACAGCGTTATCCTCTCGCAATCTAATGAATCCTATGAGCGGGAGAAGACCGACATCAAGGCACTCTTCAACAGCCGGGTAGACGGTATGCTTATTTCTGTTTCCAGAGAAACAAAGAATTTCGAACATATCGAATCCGTTATAGCAAAAGGTATTCCGGTTGTCTTCTATGACAGGACCTACAACTCACCGATGTCAAGCAATGTGATCGTTGACGACTACATTGGCGCCAAGGAAGCCGTGAATCACCTAATTGAACAGGGTTACCGCAAGATTGCCTTCCTCGAAGGATCACCTGGACTGATCATCTCAGCAGATCGCAAGCGTGGGTATATGGATGCACTCAAGGATCACGGTTTGGAGCAGAAAGAGGCTTTTACCCAGGAGTGTGTTACCGGGAGTATGGAAGAAGGAAAGAGGGCAACGAAAAAATTGCTTTCCATGCCTGAACCTCCCGATGCCATCTTTGCCGCAAGTGACCCTCTGGCAACAGGTGCCATGCAGAGCATCAAGGAAAAGGGCTTGCGCATACCCCAGGATGTCGGTGTTGTCGGGTTCAGCAATTGGTCCTACGGTTCACTCATTGAACCTTCGCTGACTACAGTGGATCAGCCTGGTTTTGAAATGGGCCAGGAGGCGGCACGGTTGCTTATCCGTCAGATAGAACTTTCCGACAAGGATCAAGGGGATCCGGTCCCCGAAACTAAGATTCTGAAAACCCGCCTGATTGTGCGGGATTCCTCCATCCGCAGTACGCCAATCAAGAAATAGCGCAATCGTTTTCTGAATTAATGGGAGCGATTTTTTGGTTCAACTGATTCTTTGGTTTTCTTTGACCTGATAATCAAATCTGAATGCCATCCGGTCTTAGCAAGCGATTGGGAAGTGTCCTCTCAATAAAAAAATCTGAAAAAGGAATCGATGCAACTACGTCACATGGCTTCCTGAGGATCCGTTTCTTCTCCGCGGCCGTAGCCCAGATCTCCATCACACTTTCGGAGGTCATTGAAAGCTATCCTTACTCGGTTGTAAGCATCCCGGAATCCACGACACTCCAGATCGAAGACGAGTCAACGCATCTCATTTTACGCACCTCGCAGATTGAACTTCAGGTGACCAAAGACCCTGTCTGCTTAATTTTCCGCAACCTGGAAGGCCAGATTCTAAACGAAGACGACGCGGGCCTCGGAACATCCTGGATTGGCGAGCAGACTACCACCTACAAGAAACTTCAGGAAGGAGAGCGCTTTATTGGCCTGGGCGAAAAAACAGGGCCCCTGGATAGACGTGGAGCAGGGTATCAGAACTGGAACACCGATGCATTCTCCTATCACAAAGGAGAAGATCCATTATACTGTTCAACACCTTTCTATATAGGGGTGCATCAAGGCCTGCAATACGGAATTTACCTGGATAACACCCACAAGAGTTTTTTCAATTTTGGAGCCTCGACCAATCGATTCTCCAGTTTCTCGGCGGATCAGGGCGACATGAATTACTATTTCATCTACGGTCAATCGGTTGGAGAAATTATTCAACATTACACACAACTAACCGGTCGCATGCCCCTGCCACCGCGCTGGAGCATCGGCTACCAGCAGTGCCGGTACAGCTATTATCCGGATGCCGAAGTGCGATCGGTGGCTCAGACCTTTCGGGAGAAACATATTCCGGCAGACGCCATTGTACTCGACATCCATTACATGGAACAGTACAAAATCTTCACGTGGGATTCCAGGAATTTTCCCGATGCCGCTGGGCTGATCAAATATCTCAAGTCACTGAATTTTGAAGTGATCCTGATGTGCGATCCGGGCATCAAAATAGAGGCTGGCTATGAACCCTATGAAGATGGACTGAAACAAGATGTGTTTCTGAAATATCCGGATGGAGAAAACTACAGCGGACAAGTTTGGCCCGGCTGGTGCCACTTCCCGGATTTTACAAATCCAAAAACCAGAGTTTGGTGGAGAGAGAAACTCCGTAGCTACTCCGAACTTGGCGTTGAAGGGTATTGGAACGATATGAATGAAATTGCGACCTGGGGTCACATGCTTCCTGAAAATGTGGAGTTTGACCACGAAGGAGAAAAAGCAACGTCAAGGAAAGCGAGAAATATTTACGGCTTCCAGATGGCACGAAGTACCTATGAGGGCACAAAACAACTGTTGGGGGGCAAACGGCCATTTAACCTCACACGCGCCGGGTTCTCAGGAATCCAGCGCTTTGCTGCGGTGTGGACAGGCGATAACGTTTCATACGATGAGCATATGATGCTGGGCATCCGGATGGTGAACAGCATGGGTCTTGCTGGGATATCTTTTGCAGGCTATGATGTCGGTGGATTTGTCGGCGAATCCAGCACCTACCTCTTTGCCCGTTGGATTGCTATCGGTGCATTTTCTCCATTCTTCCGCGGCCATACGATGGTCAACACGCGCAATGCTGAACCCTGGGCCTTCGGTGAAGAAGTTGAGAATATTTCACGCAATTACATCCGGTTCCGCTACCAACTGATGCCCTATATCTATTCTGCTTTCTACGAGTCAACAAGAACAGGCATGCCAGTGCAGCGATCGCTGGCCATCATGCATACGCATGATCCCCGGGTATACAACACGCAGTTCCAGCAACAATATATGTTTGGCCCGTTTGTGATGATCGCCCCCGTAGAAAGCACAAAGGAGTATACGAAAGTTTTCTTCCCCGAAGGTCAATGGTATTACTTGTTTGATGGAAAAAAGATTGAAGGTAATCAAGAAGCCGTTGTTGAAAGTCCCATTCACAAACTGCCGGTATATATCAAGGCAGGTGCCATCCTTCCGATGCAAGCACCTGTCATGCATGCGCGGGAGAAAGTAGACACACTCATCTTGCACATTTATACCGGCACGGGGCACACCTCGTTTGAATATTATGAAGATGATGGTTCGACATTCGCTTATGAGCAAGGTGATTTCAGCCATAGGATGATTCACTACAAGGGGGCTGCCAACTCCATCACAATCGAAAAACAAGTTGGAACATTTAAAAGCCCCAACGAAACGGTTAGGCTGGTGCTTCACGGGGCTGGATCCATCAAGCAGGTAAAAGTAAACAGCAAACCCGTCGACTGCCGTCAAGTGAAGAACGTGTTCTTTCTGCCGCTTGAAAAGTACGACCCAATTACCGACCCAGATACCATGGGTGATGAAGGGGTAACCGAAGCTGCCTTTCCTTACACGTCCGAATCCATCGAAATCACCTGGTAATGCAACCTATTCAACAGCGGTTATCAAAAACCTTCTTCGCATTATTAAGTTTGCCTTCTACAGCCATGGGCT
>JANPES010000023.1:0-2647 GCA_031423035.1 Cyclobacteriaceae bacterium
CATCGCCTTCGCGGAAGGCGTAAACGAATCGAGGTGAATTTTCCATTGCCATCGTTTGAGCAGGTTCGGCGGTCATTGTCTTACTCATATGGGTTTCCTTTGAATTTTTGAAAGGTAGAATTACCACCCGCTGTAAAATATGACATCAATCATCTCATTTTCGATTTTACGTCATGGTTCTTAGTTGGCATCAGCGGTAGATTAGTACTGTCAAAAAATCGCTGTAGCCATGACACCCTCGTTTTTAACACACGAATTATACCTGATTTACAATCCGGAGACTGAATTGGGCCGCAAGACAAGGGCACTTGCTCCTTCGGTAAGTAATGTTGTCCATGAGATCGATTTGAAAAGCAAATGGGTCACTCCCTTCCGGTGGAAGGAAATTATGGGCTTACTCCATATCGGAAGTCCCCTGGATCTTCTGGATTCAACTCATCCTGAATATGCGCATGTTATTTCGGGTAAAGAATATTCAGAATCTGACTTTCTGGAAATCCTCTATCAGAACCCGCAATTGGTAAAGGGGCCGATTGGCGTGCTGGAAAATCATGCGGTTCTTTGTGATGATGCCAGGGACATTCTACGACTGGATCAAGCTCCGCTTGCTGAGCGGAATTCCTATACGGGCTAGACCTGCAGGTCTTTACTATTTCTTAAATTTCTCCTTCAACAATTCAAGACTTGACTTCATGTCGCCCTTTTCCGGGCTTGCTTTCGCATGTCCAGGCGATTTTCCGGGTGTCACCTTTTCCCTTTGTTGTGAGGTGATTGCGGGAGATGGCACTCGATCAACAAGTGGGTTACTCTTCATCGACAAGGCGATCCGCTTTCGCGCGACATCCACTTCAAGCACAGTAACCTTCACCTTTTGTTGTACGGCAACAGCCTCATTGGGATCTTTGACGAACCGATCGCTCAAATTGCTGATGTGAACCAGGCCGTCCTGGTGGACACCGATATCCACGAATGCACCAAAATTAGTGACGTTCGTGACGATCCCAGGAAGTGACATGCCCACTTTCAGGTCTTTCATCTCATTCACGCCCTCCTGAAAATTGAAGGCTTCAAATTTCTCGCGAGGATCGCGGCCGGGCCTTTCCAATTCGGCGAGAATATCGGTAAGCGTCGGCAAGCCAACCTCAGGCGTCGCATATCTCTTCAGATTGAGTGCCTTGCGAAGATCGGCGCGGGTCATCAAGTCCCTGACGGTGCACCCCAGATCATGCGCAAATTTTTCGACAATCGCATAGCTCTCCGGATGGACCGCACTGGCGTCCAGCGGATTATCAGAATCGCGGATTCGCAGGAACCCGGCGCACTGCTCAAAAGCTTTACCACCGAGTCGCGGAACCTTTTTTAAAGCATCCCGATCAGGAAATGCGCCATTCCGGGCTCGATACTCAACGATACTCTTCGCCAATTGGGGTCCTAGTCCGGAAACATATGTGAGCAGCTCTTTACTTGCGGTGTTAACTTCTACGCCAACGGAATTGACGCAGCTAGCCACGACATCCTCAAGTCCGGCGCGCAGTCTGACTTGATCAACATCGTGTTGATATTGGCCCACGCCAATGGCTTTCGGGTCGATTTTAACCAGTTCGGCGAGGGGATCGGTGAGACGCCTTCCAATCGAAACCGCGCCGCGCACTGTTACATCATAATCAGGAAACTCTTCGCGTGCTGTCTCAGAAGCAGAATGAACGGATGCGCCATTTTCGTTCACCATCACAACAAGAATTGCCTTGGGCAGATCAAGCGCCTTAATGAAGGCTTCAGTCTCCCGACCTGCCGTACCATTGCCAATGGCGATAGCCTCAATTTTGAATTTATCACAGAGACCCCTCACGATGGTTGCGGCTTTTATCGTTTCCCGCTGTGGTTCATGTGGATAAATCACGGTGTTGAACTGTAATTCGCCCTGAGCACCCAGGCAAACCAGTTTTGTACCCGAACGAAAGCCGGGGTCGAGCGCGAGCACTCGCTTTTGTCCCAAGGGAGAAGCCAACAACAATTTTCTCAGGTTGGCGCTGAATACATTGATGGCATCGGTATCTGCTTTCTGCTTACTCTCCTCGCGCACTTCCGATTCGATGGATGGCTTGAGTAGTCGCTTGTAGCTGTCGCTTACGGCCAAGCTCACCTGCTCCGAGGCGGCGTTCGATGACTTTACAAATTGATGCTGCAGCATGGGAACAACAACGTCCTCGTCCGGAGCGATATCCAATGAAAGAAATCCTTCTTGTTCACCGCGAAGCACAGCCAAAATCCTATGTGAGGGCGCTTTACGCAACGGCTCACTCCAGTCAAAATAGTCGCGGAACTTTTGTGCCTCCTCAGTGGCGGCCTTTGACTTTACAGCGCGTGCCGCCACAAGCCCCTCCGTCCAAAAGGCATCTCGCACAGCCTTTCTCGCTTCAGCATTTTCGCTTACCCACTCGGCGATAATGTCGCGGGCACCCTGAAGGGCCTCCTCCCCGGATGCCACTCCCTTGTCTTTATTAATAAACGCTTCAGCCACCTTGTCGAGACTAACATTTCCCTGATCAAAAAGTGTGAAAGCCAAAGGCTCAAGGCCTTTTTCACGGGCAACACTTGCGCGCGTCTTTCGCTTGGGCTTGTAGGGAAGGTAGATGTCCTCCAGTTC
>JANPES010000024.1:0-5150 GCA_031423035.1 Cyclobacteriaceae bacterium
CCGGGACGCTCGACTGGAGGAGTGCTCGTCCGAGGTGATGCGGCTCCGGGTGGCGGAAGAAATGCTGACCGCAGAGCTCGCCAGCATGCGATCCTCTCACAAGCGCCTCGTGAAAGAGGCCATGAAAAAAGAAGATCCAAAAGAGCGTGAAGACCTCGTGATCTACCTGGGCCGGCTGATGAAGACCTTTTATGGTAGCTGGAACAAAGAGACACTGGATGATTCAGTTATCCTAAAAGACATCGCGCTGATGTCTGGCGGCAAACTAACCATGAGTCTTGAAAAGGTACGCGAGGAAAATCTATTTGAGCAGCTCTACCGCGAACGCACCAACAAGCCGCTTAGGCCTCAGGGTGACAGCAGGCATTCCAACCAACGCCAGGGTGGCGGCGGCGGCGGAAGACCTTTCAAGAAACGTTTTAATCCCCACCGCAGAAGAGAACAATGAGTTCGTTTCGAATTCAGGGCGGCAAGCGCCTCCAGGGAGAAATTATTCCACAGGGCGCCAAGAACGAAGCACTTCAGATTCTCTGCGCTGTCCTCCTTACCCCAGAATCAGTTACGATTCACAACATTCCGGATATCCTGGATGTCAACAAGCTAATTGAACTGCTGGCAGATTTGGGATGCACAGTAGAAAAATTGAATAATCAATCGTATCGGTTCACAGCCTCGACCGTGAACATCAGTCATCTCGAAACGGATTCCTACAAAAAGAAAGCTGCCTCCCTGCGCGGATCCGTCATGTTGCTGGGTCCTATCCTGGCACGCTATGGAAAGGCAAGCATCCCCAAGCCCGGAGGCGATAAGATTGGGAGACGCAGGCTGGACACGCACTTCCTTGGGTTTCAAAACCTCGGGGCAAAGTTCAACTACGACGCCAAAGACAATTTTTTTCATATTGACGCATCTGAGCTAAAAGGATGCTACATGCTGCTGGACGAAGCCTCGGTGACCGGCACAGCCAACATCATGATGGCTGCTGTGCTCGCCAAGGGAACAACCACGATCTATTACGCAGCCTGTGAGCCTTACTTACAGCAGCTTTGTCACATGCTCAACCGGATGGGCGCAAAGATAAGTGGCATTGGCTCCAACTTGTTGACCATCGAAGGGGTTACCAAGCTAAAGGGTACCGAGCACACCCTCCTTCCGGACATGATTGAGATCGGGAGCTTCATCGGTCTTGCTGCCATGACGCAGTCTGAAATAACGATAAAGAATTGTCGACTCGATATGCTTGGGATTATCCCGGAGACATTCAAAAGGCTGGGTATCAAGATGGAATTCAAGGGTGATGATATTTTCATTCCCGCTCAGGATCATATTGAAATTGAGAGTTTTATCGACGGCTCGATCCTGACGGTATCCGATGCGCCGTGGCCAGGGTTCACCCCAGACCTGATCTCTGTCGCTCTGGTGGTAGCTACACAGGCCAAGGGAACAGTTCTAATTCACCAGAAGATGTTTGAAAGCAGGTTATTCTTCGTGGACAAACTGATAGACATGGGTGCACAAATCATTTTGTGCGATCCCCACAGGGCAACTGTTATTGGGCTTGATCGGAAGTACGCTTTGCGTGGAATCAAAATGTCATCTCCAGACATCCGTGCCGGAGTTGCGCTGTTAATCGCAGCCCTTTCAGCTAGCGGGGAGAGCGAGATCTCCAATGCAGAGCAGATTGACCGGGGGTATCAGGATATTGAAGCCCGGTTGGTTAAGTTGGGCGCACAAATCGAGCGCGTGCGTTAGTACTCGCTTTTGCTTTAGGCTCCCTTACATTTTGTTTGAACCCGATCTTTCGCATTGGTTCCTTTGATGGACTGAACATCTCTTTCAGGTACTCAAAAATGATTCTGATCTCATCGTCATGCTTCCCAACTTTTCGCTCTAATTTTTCCAACTTCAGAAGCGCTTCTTTTTGGTCCATCAGAAATCGACGGAGCCTTGTGAATACACGAATGATATGAATGTTGACACGTATGGCCCGCTCGCTGTTTAGTACACTTGACAGCATGGCTATTCCCTGCTCCGTAAAAACGGATGGCATCTTCCTCGTACCACCCCAACTTGATGTTCCAGAATGGAACATCAAGATTTTGTATTCCTTCAGCGTCAGCTGAAACATAAAGTCCGTTGGGAATCGCATCTTGTTTCTGGTAACCGCCTTATTCAAATTCCGCGTCATTACATTGTAGAGGAGAGCCAAGTCCTTATCCAGCATCACCTTTTGACCACGAATAAAGTGGATCTTGCCAATTACCGAATCGTCCGTTAGTTTTAGCTTCTTGCTCATCAAGCAAAACTAGGGCGACAAGGGATCCGGCTCAATCCTGTTTTCCTGAGTATTTAGGTGCCAAAAAGACAAGGCCGCAGCAATGGGTGGTTAGAACTCCACCTTCACTCCCACCGGACAATGATCCGACCCATGGTGTTCATCGTAGATCGATGCGTCTTTTACCGCGGGGATCATGCGTGTGTCCACCAGGAAGTGGTCAATGCGCCAGCCCACGTTCTTGTCGCGACCGAAGGTGAAGTAGTTCCAATACGAATACTTCGCCTCATTGGGATGGAAGTGTCGGAACGTATCCACGAGTCCACCCTGCAGCAGATGTGAGAAACCATCGATCTCCCGTTGGGTGTATCCTGCCGATTTGTTGTAGTTTTCCTTTGGATGTGCCAGATCAATGGGTTGATGGGCGACATTCAAATCACCACAGACAATCACCGGCTTGCGCTTCCGGAGCCAAGCAATATAGGAGCCGAACTCGTAGTCCCAGCGCACCCGAAAATCCAACCTGGCCAGACCGTCGCCGGCATTCGGGGTATAAACCGTAACAATAAAATGGCTTATGTACTCCGCTGTAATCACCCTACCCTCCTGGTCAAATTCCTCATACCCGATATCATAGGTGACGTTTACTGGTTCTTCGCGGCTAATGATTGCCGTTCCGGAGTATCCTTTCCGGGCTTTGGAAGAGTTCACATACATGTGATAGCCCTTCAGTGCAAGCAACGTCTCCCGGGCTTCGTCTTCTGCGGCTTTTGTTTCCTGTAGGCACAGCACATGGGGATTCAACTCCCGGATGCTGTCTAAGAAGCCCTTCTTCATTATCGCACGGATGCCGTTGACATTCCAGGAAACAAAATGTTGTTGAGCCATATGGGCCAATTAAAATTTATGCCGGACAAAGGCCTCTATCGCTTCATACTCTGCAAGGCCAAGCTGATTGTAGGCGGAAGCCGTGGCATGGTTGCGGTCTTCGGCGCGGACCCAAAACTCACGCTGATCCGTGCCCGGAAACAGGGCGCTATCTTTCTGCGACTGATGCTTAAAGACGGCCCGCCGTTTCCGCAGCAGTTCATCCGGACTCAACGGCACTGCCATCTCAATTTGATCAATGTCCCACTCTTGCCAGGCACCACGATATAACCACACAAAGCAATTCTTCATCCATGGTTTTTTCTTCAGGCGATCAATGGCTTCAAAAATAGCCGCGAGACAAACCCGGTGCGTCCCATGAGGATCTGACAAATCACCGGCAGCATATATCTGTTGCGGTTTGATTTCTTCCAGGAGGTCCATAATGATCCGGATGTCCTGTTCGCTCAATGGTTTCTTCTTTACTTTTCCGGTCTCATAAAATGGCATGTCCAAAAAATGGGCTTGCGCGTCTGGTATACCTGTATAACGGCAACCCGCCTTGGCTTCACCGCGGCGGATGAGTGCCTTGATGGTCATAACTTCGGGGCTATCGACCTCGCCGGGTTTTTTGCCTTTGATGGAGGCTACTATTTTCTTATAGAATTTTTCTCCGTCCGATTTCTTAAGCCCAAAGGCATTATTAAAATCACGAACAAAATCCGCAAGCCGGATTGCATCGTCGTCAAAGACAGCAATGTTGCCGGAAGTCTGGTATGCCACATGTACTTTGTGCCCCTGGTCCACGAGACGAATAAAAGTTCCCCCCATTGAGATCACATCGTCATCAGGGTGGGGACTAAAGATTACAACCCGTTTGGGATATGGTTTTGCACGTTCGGGACGATTTGAATCATCTGCATTCGGCTTACCACCTGGCCAGCCGGTAATGGTATGCTGAAGTTCATTAAACACTTAGATGTTCACCTGGTAGGAAGAGGAATATTCACTAAGCACATCCACCATACCATGCTCCATATAGTCATGGTTTGTTAGCTTCAAAATGGGTTTCTTAACAGTCTGACAAAGCCAAACCACGGCCTTGCGGATAAGTTTATCGTCCCAATGGCAATGGTCCAGCAACCACGGGGTCTTTATTTTGGTCAGATGGGAAGCTGCCGCTTCATCCAACACCACGAGTACGTTCGGGTGTTTTTGCAGGTAGGTCGATGGAACCTGATCCGTCACAGGGCCTTCCACGGCACGTTGGACAATGGGAGCCTTGCCTTCGCCCCAAGCCATCATGATGGTGCGCTTCGCCTTCAGGATCGTTCCTACACCCATGGTGAGGGCTTTCCTTGGAACGTTCTCCTCGCCGAAGAAATCACTCGCCGCGTCATTGCGCGTGACTTGATCGAGGGTAATCATACGCGTGCCCGACCGGTCTGAAGAGCCCGGTTCATTAAACCCAATGTGACCCGTCCGGCCAATGCCCAGAATTTGTATGTCAATCCCTCCACAAGCCTCAATTTTCTTATCGTAAGACTTGCAGAATGCTGCCACCCGATCCTGAGCAAGCATTCCATTAGGGATATTCATGTTCTTTTCGGGGATATCAACATGGTCAAACAGATGTTCCCGCATGAACCGGACATAACTCTGGAGAGATTCCGGTTGCATCGGGTAATACTCATCCAGATTAAAGGTCACCACATTGACAAAACTGAGACCTTTGCGGTGTATTTTGACCAGTTCAGCGTACAAGCGGGTTGGTGTTGATCCCGTGGCCAAGCCAAGTACGCATGGCTTCTTTTCACGCTGCCGCTGCCGGATCAATGCCGCTATTTCGCCAGCAACAAAAACCGACGCTTCATCAGACGTTGCAAATATCTTTGTCGGCATTCTTTCAACGGAGGCATCCAATACCATATACTGATTTATTGAGTTGCGTAAAATTAGTTTTTCTCACCATTGTTCTGAATAAAATCACCATAACTTTAACCCATGA
>JANPES010000025.1:0-8087 GCA_031423035.1 Cyclobacteriaceae bacterium
ACTTTCTGCGAGGTATGCGACGAGTTGTTCAGAATCGATCCCTGCCAGAAGTTCCTCTGCTGAGAGCGTTGTGGGGCCGCTCCAGAAAAACACTGCGGCGCCGAGCAATGCTACCACGGGTAGGGCGAATTTGACAGCAAAACTGCCATAACCAGTCCAGGCCGATTCCGGCCTCGCATCTGCTATCCGGGCTTGAATAACCCCGGGGAGCCGCTCGAAGTACCCCTCAGGGACCTCAAAAAGCGTCTTTTTCGGTATGTCTTCCAGTTTATTCATGGCTGTTTCTTTGACTGTTTAAGTTGACTATAGTTTAATCATTCTTTAGAAACTCCTCGATTTTCTTCACCGCATGGTGGTAGCTGGCCTTGAGTGCCCCCTCAGAAGTTCCCGTCACTTCTGACATCTGTTCGTAGGGCATTTCTTCATAGTACTTCAGGTTGAACACGAGCCTTTGTTTGTCAGGTAACGTGAGGATGGCCTTTTGTAGTTTCTTCTGAATCTCATCGCCGGCCATGGATGGTGAAGATTCGATCTTTTCGGATAGTTCCCCTTCCACATCACCGATGGGAAGGAAGAACCTTCGACGCTTCTTTTTGATGAATGTCAGGCATTCGTTGGTGGCAATCCGGTAGAGCCAGGTGTATAGTTGCGCATCTTCCCGAAAACTGTCGATGGCCTTATGGACCTTGATGAAAACCTCTTGGGTGACATCATCAGCGTCGTCGTGGTCAATTACCATTTTCCGTGCGAGCCAATAGACCCGCTGCTGGTAGGTTCGTACCAGCATATTGAACCCGTAGCTTCGCGTTTCGGGGTTTCGGATTTTGGCCAACAGTTCGTGGTCCTCCAAGGAGTTGGGTCTTGCTATCTTTTAGACAATAATAAGGAGGAATAGTTTAATACGTGTTAACGTGTTGAGGGCAAGTCTTTTTTCGCATTCCTTCATCCTTGGCAAAGGTGACCGTATTGAAAAACAAAGAAATTCTTAAGCACTTACAAATCAAAAGCGCGACCAAGGCATCTTTAATTCTATTTTTCGCGTAGGCTTTCAGAGGCGAATGAATGAGATAGTATTGTCACGCAGGTGCTTCCCGCCAGGAAATGCAGACTGTAGCGGGGTTGAAGCTAAGGGTAGATATGCAACCTTAAGAAGTGGAAGTTGTCTTTTGATGCATGAACTTCATACCCCAACTCAATCTTGTTTCTTCTTTTGTTTTGTTTGGTGTTTTACAGGCCCTTTGCCTGGCGATTATTTTTCTTTTAAGCAGAGAAAGGAAGGGAAGCATCGAATTTGCAACGTTGATGCTGATCCTCGTAGTGATTGAACTGGAATCGTTTCTCAACTATAGTGGGTATATTATTCATTGGCCGTTCATGATCAATGTCTCACCTCCACTTATTCTGGTACTGGGACCGCTTTCTTACTTATACTTGAAGAAGCTGAGAAGCGAATCCATCAATAGAAAGAATGTACTAATCCACTTTATTCCAGCGATCGGCTATTTTGTCTATTCGTTTTTGTTTTTTCTTCAACCAGCCACCTTCAAGATTAATGCCGTTCTCCGAAGTTTCCACCCGGAAGCAGTTCATGGCAGAATACTTCCTTCCTTTGAAATTGATCCATTGAATTTACAGGGTATTGTTGTTGTGGAGGGGCTAGCACTTCACTTGTTTTGCTATTCCCTGGCATGCTTAGTCAAATTGAAATGGAAAGAAGTAAAATTGAGGGATATCAGAGAGGAAAGACAATGGCCCGTGATTTGGGCAATTAGCACCTTGCTGGGCAGTGTCATTTTTCTGTTGACTGGCGGAGTTGTGAATGGGGTGGTGCTTTATGAGAGTGTATTGCCTGCTTATTTCATAGATTTATTCTCTACGGTATTGGTGTATGGCACCACGATGTACTGGATTAGCCGAGTGATTCTGACAAAAAGCCCAGGCAATAAATACGCCAAATCAGGGCTGAGTTCGGAATTTCAACAAATAAAACTGTTAAAACTTCGCGAAGTCATGGTAATGCAAAAACCATACAAATCACCTGATTTTTCATTGAGCCGATTGGCAAATCTAGCCAACCTTTCTCCCCATCAGACTTCGCAAGTGATCAATTCTGGTACAGGCGTGACGTTCAACGAGTTTGTCAATCTGTATAGGGTAGAAGAAGCAAGAAATGTACTCATGTCTTCCGAGAACAATGCTGTAAAGGTAGAGATATTGGCCTATGAGCTTGGGTACAAATCCAAGTCCGCTTTCTTTAGTTCTTTCAAGCGATACACCGACACGACACCTGCCCGCTTCCGTGAATTAGTTCAAAAGAGCTGAATTCCTGTTTTTCCCGATGGGGGTGAACCCGGAATTCTGGGATACCGCAATCTTATAAAGCGCAAAGGCCGTCTTTTGTTGAAAAACCAAATTATGAAAAGCCTACTCTATATTTCTATGATGTTTGTCGGGTGCCAGGGAAACAGCCAGGTGGACCTGAACCAGTTGTCGGCGGGGCAGTGGCTGCAGGATTTAGAGTACTTGACCGATAAGGTTGAGAAAAAGTATGCAGGCTTTACGCCTGATTTGAAAATCCGATTTAAGGAAGAAGCGGACAAGTTGAGAACAGCGCTTCCCTCACTTTCCGTCAATCAGCGCATCATGGAATGCGCCAGGTTAATGGCCATGCTCAATGATGGACACACAGAAATAAGCCTTGATGGGGCTGAAGCCAATTTCAACCGGCTGCCAATCATTCTCTATTACTTTGGAAATGACCTGAGAATTGTGGCCGCAAACCATATTCATATAAGTCTATTGGGAAGCAGGGTATTGAAAATTGAAGACCATAGTGTAATGGATATTCTTGAAAAACTGAAACCCTACATGAACTGCGACAATGAAGTTGAGTACATCACTACTGCGCCCACGTTGATGATTATGCCTGAGGTGCTGGAGGAAATCGGGGTTGCTAAAAATACGGCGGGGGTGACAATTACGGTTGCTAATGATCAAGGCGCAGAAAGCAAAGTGGAATTGCAGCCTATCACGAGAGATGAATATAGCAGATTGCAATTTTCAAGAGTGTATAATAAGGCTCCATATTATATGGAGAATCTCAGTTCTGGGTATTGGTTCAAATATTTGCCGGAATCAAAGACTATGTACCTGAATATTGTCACGCTTTTTAATCAAGATGGGAGTAAACCCCTAAAGAAGGTACTGGAAGAAATGCTTGAAGCGCTGGATCGGGAAAGAGCCGAAAAACTAGTTATTGATTTAAGGAGGTGTAGGGGAGGAAACTACAACAATATTCTTCCAACGATTGAAGCGATAGCGAAACGCACCTCCATCAACCAGAAGGGAAAACTGTATGTTGTAAATGGCCGGCTGACTTTTTCGGCGGCCTCAGTGGCTACCATTTACTTTAAGGAGAAAACGCAGGCCATTATCGTTGGCGAGGTTTCACGAGCGCGGCCGAACTGGGCAGACAATATGGAATCTTATACTTTGCCGAATTCAAAGATTGAATTTGATTGCCTTGAGAAATTGAAGATTCACTCCAGGGTATTGGGCAACTCGAGAATCATTCCTGTGGATGTTGAAATTCCAAGATCCTTTGAGCATTATAGAAATGGCCGGGACGAGGTAATGGAATATATTTTGTCGGTGAAAAAGTAGAATAGCATCCACGGGGAAGTTAGCCCATCAGCCTTCGGCAGGCAAGGGCATAGAGACTTTAGCACCTCACCACGCTTCGGCGAGACACTTCGGCAGGTGGGCACTTCCACACCTCGCTTAAGAAAATTGCTCGATTGCATCGGCCAGCGCCTCATATTGCTCTTTGGAATGGGCTGGGAAATTGGCGAAGCGAAGCTGGGAAGATTTGAGGTTTCCGTAGCCTTCTCCGGGATAGAAGCCTTTCGTGATGAGATAAGTGGTGAGTTCCTGAAGGCGGTCTGGGCATGAAACGGTGATGACAGTTTTTGACCTGTCCTCCGGCCGGCCGACAAAAGCTCGGATACCTTTATGTTGATCGAGAGCCTGATACAATACGGCTGCTTTGTAGTCTGTTTCTCTGCGAATCGTGGTGATTCCTCTGCGAAGAAAGTCAGCGATTACTTTTCCTAACAAATAAATGCTCAGCACGTTGGGTGTCTCTGGAGTCTGATTCTTCTTTGCAAAGGTGCTAAGTGTTGGAAGGTTATGATACGTGCCAATGGATTTGCCCATCGATTGCAAACGCTGCGCACGTGCGAGGCAGCGATCGTTGTATATCCAAACTCCCAGGCCGGCAGGCAATCCAAATCCTTTTTGTACGGAAAAGAAAACAGAATCGACAGATGTGTAATCAAATTCCGGGTAGGGTAGCGAGCTCACCGCATCAACAATAATCAAGCTCTCAGGGCTTTTCGTTCGCATTGATTGAATAAATGGTGCGTTGAGCGAAACGCCCGTGCTGGTTTCATTGTGTGTGAGGGCGATCAGCTCCTGCCCATCAGGTACTATTGCCTCGTGGAATCCTGTCCCTGCGACAGTCTCAGTAGCCGTAGCTTTTTTTCCAAGCTGCTTACTGATTTCAAAATATTTTTTGGAGAACGCACCATTGACCAGGTGATAGGATGTTTCACCGACGAGGTTCTGAATGCTGCGTTCCCATATTTCTGTGGCAGAACTGCAGAAAGCGAGGTGAAACCCGGGGGGAATCCCGAGTAATTCACGGAGCCCTTCATTGACTTCCGTGAATATCGATTCAAAGGATTTGCTTCGATGGGAAAGGGAAGGGACGCCATCGCGAAAGGCCCTTTTCATGTGATCAGACACTGTGAAGTAGAGTTCAGACGGGCCAGGGGTGAAGTTGATCATCGTTTCCAATAGGGTTGGGCGCTTTGCGGTTCAAAAGTAGCACGGCGCGAGGCCCGGGACAAGAATATTGATTCGGTATGTATTTTTGGCACAGCCGAATGGGTTACACAGAGAAGCGCAGAGAGGTTTCACGGAGAAATACAGAAGAGAGATGAAGGCGCTAAGGCGCTAAGAAATAGGTTACACGGAGATCACGGAGGAATGCAGAAGAGAGATGAAGGAATCATTGGATTGTGATAGTTAGCCTTTGTTTGAGTTGAAGTGAGGATAGGGATATTCACCGCGAAGGCGGGAAGGTGCGAAGAAACTTGTTGTCTGTTCAATAAGTTACACAGAGAAGCGCGCCTGCCCGCCGCAGCGCCTCGCGCAGGAGGGGAGGTTTCACGGAGATCACGGAGAAATGCAGAAGAGAGATGAAGGGGCCAAGGCGCTAAGAAATAGGTTGCACGGAGAGGCACAAGGGTTTCACGGAGATCACGGAGAAATACAGAAGAGAGATGAAGGAATCATTGGATTGTAATATTTAGCCATTGTTGAGTTGAAGTGAGGATAGGGAAATTCACCGCGAAATCGCCAAGGCGCTAAGAAATAGGTTACACGGAGAAGCACGCCTGCCCGCCGCAGCGCCTCGCGCAGGAGGGGAGGTTTCACGGAGATCACGGAGGAATGCAGAAGTGAGATTAGGGGGCCAATGGATGGAGGTATTTAGCCTTTGTTGAGTTGAAGTGACGATAGGGATATTCACCGCGAAGGCGGGAAGCGTATGGTGCGACGTCTGTGACGCGTGCCGGTTTGAACGTGCTTTGAAATTGTAATACCACAACTCCTCGATCGAGCAGGGGATTACATGCATAATACCCCTGTAGCGGGGTAGGCTTATTCGTCCTGATTTCCTTACAGCCTTCAGCTCCCAATTCTGGAATTGAGTCCTCAATTTTGTTTGAAGTAATGTAATTGGAGGACGCAAGTTGCGTCCTCCAATTACGAAACGGGCTTTATTTAAGTTGACTCAGTGTATGACGAAGAGCACCATCGCAATACCCGATGAAATTGTGATCAGCAAAATCCACCTGGTACGTGGACAGAAAATAATGATCGATCGCGATCTGGCTGCGCTTTATGGAGTTGAAACAAAACGATTGAAGGAGGCCGTGCGTCGAAATGCTGAGCGGTTTCCAACCGACTTTATGTTTGTAATGAGTGGGGCTGAGTTTGCGGTATGGCGAAAGACGAACATTACGGACTCGGGAGACAGGCAGGGCCTGCGATATGCACCATTTTGCTTTACAGAACAAGGCGTAACAATGCTCTCCTGTGTGTTGAACAGCAAGAAGGCCATTGAAGTAAATATTCAGATCATTCGTATTTTTTCGAGACTGCGGGAGTTGATCCTTACTCACAAGGATATTTTAATGAAACTGGAGCAGTTGGAAAGGAAAGCCTTCAATCAGGAGACGGATATCAGGCTGATCTTCAAGTACCTTAAGGAATTACTAAACGATAGTACCGAGCCTATGAAAAGGATTGGATTTCGACAAAAGGGTATGAAGTAGTCAGGAGCCAGCCTTGCCTATGGCTAACGGTATAAGTAAGCCCTTCTCTAAGGGTATTCCATATGCCTTGTTGATTTTCCTTGCGTCCATGCTTGTGCTATGAAGTTCTTTTAAAGATGACGCGAAAATGATTCACCCCATATAGCGCGTGTTTAGCCAATGAGTATGGCGCGATGTTTTTGACGTCGGAGCTTGCAAAGGGCACGCGCTACAAGTGCGCGCCATAAGGGGTTTCCTTAGCGTCTTTGGTCTCCGCGGTTAATGTATTTTCCGCCTAGCGGAATAGGTTACACAGAGAAGCACGCCTGCCCGCCGCAGCGCCTCGCGTAGGAGGGGAGGTTTCACGGAGATCACGGAGAAATACAGAAGAGAGATGAAGCAACAATGGGATTGTGATATTGAGCCCCAGTTGCCAGTTGGTCGGGACCTGTGGTCCAGACCCGATCGAAGGGGAGACCTGATTCGAAGGTGGACCTTTGGTCCGACCGGGACGTGGATGAAGCAATGAAAGGGAAAGCGAAGAGGGGATCTTCAGCACGCCGAGGCTGAGGTATTTTCTTATATTGAATAGATGATTTGTACCGTTGAGAAAGTGGTGCCATCCGAGCCCAGGACGGCGGGGGGAGAATGTGCGGGAAGGACCAAAGGTCCGCCTCCGAAGGAGAGTGTGCTTCGAATGGGTCACGGACTGCAAGTCCGGACCAACCCAGGGAGGCTTCACAGAGATCACAGAGAAATATAGAAGAGAGATCACGAAGTTAATGCCTTTTGAATCCGTGTCCTGCGTCTAGTAACCATGTGTGTTTCATAGTAATGGTAGTTTGTTTTGAGTTTCGGGTTCTGGGTTTTGGGTTTTGGGTTCTGGGATTCGGACTTCGGTCTACTATTGTTTACTGTTCAGGGTGCGTCGCCTCACCCCCGGCCCCTCTCCCCCGATAGAAAATCGGGGCAGGCTGAAATGGAGAGGGGAGGAGTTGAATCGACTTTCGCGGCACCTGTTTACTGTTTACTGTTTACTCTTCGTGCTACCCCGCCCCTTGTCCCTAAAGGAGGAGGACTGAGATGGTTTACTGTTCACAGCTAACCGTTTACCCCGACACCGCGAGAAGCTCGGCCGGGGCAAGTCCTGTACTTGCTCTTGGACAATTGACCGGTCACCATTCTTCAAGTAGTCAGCTACGATTGCCGGAAAGAGGCTTCCGTTGATCTTTTTAAGTTTACGCTCGTAGGCCTCTCTCTTTTCAAGATCCCGTAGGACATACTTTGCATATTGAGTTGCTTTCGTGAAACGCTCTTGCATTTCGAGTTGACGAGGTGTTTTTTTGATACGGCGCTTGTAGACGGGTTTGAAAAGCATGCCCTTGCCGTTGTATTTGCTGATCACATATCCGATGCACTCTCCTCCGAATGATGGAAGTGATAATTCGTTGATTTTTATTTTTTTCATTTTTGTGTTGTTTAAGATTTACTGATTACTGTTCCCACATGAGACTAATGGCTGTCAACCTTTAGTTCGTTGTTCTCAGCGTATTGGGTTTGGTTGGACGCTTGTCAACGGCCAAAAGCCAACAGCCAAAAGCCTCTAGCGGACTACAGCGTCACCTCAAGTGAACCCTTGTTACCGGGGCGGTCGAAGGCAACAGCCTTGATCGTGGTGCCGGGCAGCGATGGATTGGCCACCGTTGT
>JANPES010000026.1:0-11316 GCA_031423035.1 Cyclobacteriaceae bacterium
CACGGGCACGGGGACGTCGAGACGAGGCAATTACGACGCGACCCTCTCGCCTTCGCGCCTAGGTCCCGCCCGAAAGTCCCGCGTACGTGAGCAATCATCAGGTGCCTGATCTTGAAGGCCAGCGTACTATGCGATGGATCAATCAACCACTTGGTCTCTTTCGTGGAGTTGTAGGTATTCATGGCGTTATGCTGGTTTAGCGACCTGAAGGCGCGGTATTCTTGACGGTAAAGTCCCGAAAGGCTTCCCCTAGTTTTTCCATATCCTGGCTGAATTCGGATTTGAAGGTGTCCCAATTCGCCTTTCCGTCTGCTTTATAGTCCTCCATGCGCTTCTTCATGTCGGTATTCTTTTGTTCGAGCGCTGCAATGGTTTTTTGATAGTCCGCCCTGGCCTCCTTTTTTTGGCTTTCAATCCTGTCGTTAAAGGCGGCAATGGTTTTATTGTTTGCCTCAATTCGGTCTTGCGTTTCCTGTTTGTACTTCTGAATATCATCGAGATACTCCTCCTTGGCGTCTTGGAGGTCCTCTTTGGCCTCAGTTACAGCCTCTTGGGCATTTTCAACTTTTTGTGCGGGGGTATTGCAGCCGGCCAGCATCGTTGCAGCCAGAAGAACAGTGATTACAGTGGTTTTCATTTTTGCTTGTTTTGTTTTGCGTGTAATTTCATCGATAGCAGATCTGACCTCGCTCCTTTTATCGGTTGGATGGCGGATGTACCTATTGGATGAACTAAGGATCGGTGTTATAATATTCATGCCATGCCACAAAGGCAACAAATGATAGTCGATCCGTGGAGAATCCTGGAGGAAGTTATTCAATGCAACCTGAAGGCAACCAACCACCGGATGGTGTGGCTGAATTTGAGATGTGGAAGTTTCTCCACGCATAAGCCATGGCAATGCATTATTCTGCGGTGATTCAACTTACGGTGAACTATAGGGGCAAATTTCCGGCGCTGGTATGGTTTGTGCCATGGATATAATTACCCCATGGGATTTTTTCCATCGGTAAATCTATACCGTGAAGGTCAACCTCCCTGTAATTGATAAATTGCTCGACCCAATATGGTCGCGTTTCAAGAGAGATAATTTCACTCACAAAAG
The DNA here is from genome assembly GCA_031423035.1 of Cyclobacteriaceae bacterium. GTDB lineage: Bacteria > Bacteroidota > Bacteroidia > Cytophagales > Cyclobacteriaceae > ELB16-189. Next base: position 1,106 of record JANPES010000026.1, read on the forward strand.
CACCGATCTCAATCCACCATTTCGCGCTGAGCTATTCAGCAAAGAGCAAATGGTAGGTCATGCGCAATACCTGGCTACGCATCATATGCTGAGCAATGAATACTCACCCGAGGTACTCCTGAGAGAGCTGTCCGAAAATGAGGATATCCTGTTTGAGATCAACGAACTTCTTAAGAAAAGTGTCAGCGAAAAGAAGCCCATCAGTCATGCAGGCGAATGGCTGCTCGACAACTACTATATCACGGAAGAGCAGATTCGTATCGCCAAACGCTATTTGCCGAAAGGATATAGTAAAGGGCTTCCCCGGTTGATCGGGGGTATCCCGAGAGTATATGTCATCGCAACGGAGATAATCTCCCATAGCGATGGCCGAATAGATGTGGCGAGCCTGCATGACTTCATTACCGAGTATCAGAAGGGAAGAGAACTCACCCTTGGTGAACTGTGGGCTGTTCCCATCATGCTTCGTCTGGCCTTACTCGAGAATTTGGGTCGGGTTGCCATACGCATCGCTGTAGGAAGAAAAGATTCAGCCCTGGCGAACGACTGGGCCAAACGAATCATAGCCACTGTGGAGAAGAACCCAGAAGACCTCGTACTGATAATCGCTGACATGGCGCGCTCCAATCCACCGATGGTGAGCGCCTTTGTAGCGGAGTTTGCCCGAAAGTTGCAATGGATGGGACCTGAGCTAAGTCTCCCGCTTAGTTGGGTGGAGCAGCATCTTTCGGCGAGTAATCAAACTACCAGTAGTATGGTGTTGGAAGAGAACCAGAAACAGGCTGCCGATCAGGTTTCTGTGAGCAACAGCTTTGGAAGTCTGCGGCTATTGGCCAAGATGGATTGGAGAAATTTTGTTGAAAGCGTAAGTCTAGTCGAGCAAATACTGCGAACAGATATAGCTGGCCGTTATTCAGCAATGGACTTTTACACGCGGGATACTTATCGCCATAAAATAGAAGCCATTGCAAAAACCAGTCGCATGACAGAACGAGGAGTGGCAGAAGTTGCCATTGCTCTTGCTGAAAAAAACGCCAGAATTGACAGCGGCAACAAACGAACAGCCCATGTGGGCTATTATCTGATTAGCAAAGGCGTTGAGGAGACTGAACGAATCGCCGGGGTCTACCGAACTCCTGCACAGTGGATGCGAAGAATGATGGATCGTGGGGGAGTCAACATCTATTTTGGGATTGCTTTTCTTGTCACACTGGTGGTGTCCTCTACAATATTCTTAACTCTTGCGGAAGACAACGTATCAAAAGAATGGGCTGTTGTCATTGTGACGCTCGGATTAATTGCATCCAGCCAACTTTCCATTTCTCTTGCCAATTGGTTTGCGTCGTTGTGGATAAAACCGAAACCGCTTCCAAAGCTTGATTTTTCTATGGGGATTCCTGTGGAATACCGGACGATGGTTGTGATCCCTTCGATGTTGGTAAATACAAGGCAGATTGAAAAAATTGCGGAGGATCTTGAGGTGCGCTACCTCGCCAATCAGGAATCCAATCTTCTGTTTGCCCTGCTGACAGACTTCCAGGATGCGGATGTCGAGGCCCAGCCAGAGGATGAGGGGCTGCTTGCAACAGTAACAAGGAGAATAGAACAACTGAACGTACGTTATGGACGTTTGTCAAACGATACGTTCTACCTGTTTCACCGTCCTCGTTCCTGGAATGCCCAAGATTCAAGGTGGATGGGCTACGAGCGGAAGCGTGGGAAACTGTCGGACCTCAATCAAACTCTTCTTGGGAAAAACAACGGGGCGTTTTCTTCTATTGTCGGCGATGCAAAAATATACACGACAGTAAAATATGTAATCACGCTTGATACAGACACCCAGTTACCAAGGGACATGGGATGGAAGTTGGTCGGGCTTATGGCGCACCCACTTAATTTGGCTGTGTTTGACGCGAAGAAGCGGCGAACGGTTGATGGCTACGGCATTATTCAACCGCGTATTTCGATTAGCCTTCATGGCGCAATCAGGTCAGGATATTCACGACTTCATGAGAATGATGCAGGTATTGATCCCTATACCCGTGTAACTTCTGACATCTATCAGGATGTATTTGGTGAGGGATCATTTATTGGAAAAGGTATCTATGATGTGGATGCTTTCGAAAAAGCGCTTCGTGGGCGCTTTCCTGAGAACAGAATTCTGAGTCACGACTTGCTCGAAGGGGGCTACGCGCGATGTGGGTTTGCCAGTGATGTGCAACTGTATGAAGACTTTCCATCGCATTACTTTCAAGATATTGGCAGAAGGTACCGCTGGATTCGTGGCGATTGGCAGATTGCATTCTGGTGTTTGCCGTTTGTTCCGGGCATTAAAACACGGTTCAGGAAGAACGCTTTGTCTGCTCTGTCACGCTGGAAGATTTTTGACAATCTCCGCCGGAGCCTGGTGCCTGTTGCCAATACCCTATTGCTTGTCGCCGGGTGGACGGTTCTTTCGTCGCCATGGTTCTGGACTTCGGTCGTGCTGATGATGATGTGTATGCCTTCAGTTGTCTCGTCGATTTGGAGTGCACTACACAAACCTGATGAGGTAGCCGTTAGTCAGCACTTGTCAACCACCAGCCAACTAGCGTCACGAAGCGCGTTACAGGTGGCGTTCAGAATTACCTGCCTGCCGTATGAGGCCTATATTAGTCTTTTAGCTATGGCAATAACCAGTTGGAGGCTGATCGTCAGTCGAAGGAATCTCCTTGAGTGGAACACAACAGGATTTTCATCCTTCCTCGCTGGGGGGCTCAAGGCGAGCTACAAGGTGATGTGGGTTTCACCCGCATTGGCGATCGGAGTGTTTCTATCTGTTATTCTGCTTAATCCTTCTGCGCTGTTTTTGGCTTCTCCATTTTTGATCTTATGGATATTCGCTCCAGCCGTGATTGAATTACTTGGCAAGCCATTGGAATCAGCAAAGTCCGTTTTGCGCAGTGAACAAAAACTTTACCTCAGAGAGCTAGCCAGAAAAACATGGTCCTTCTTTGAGGCCTTAATAAATAAGGAAAACCATTGGTTGCCACCTGATAATATTCAAGAGTATCCCACCCCAATTATTGCCCATAGAACATCGCCTACCAATATTGGACTTTCTCTGTTGGCCAGCCTATCAGCCTTCGACTTTGGCTATATCACTGCAGGATCGTTGTTGAGGCGCACGGCAAGCACATTTGAATCGCTCCAAAAATTAGAGCGATATAAGGGGCATTTTTTTAACTGGTATGATACCCTTTCGTTATTGCCGTTGAGTCCGCGATACATTTCTACCGTAGATAGCGGAAATCTCGTTGGTCATCTGCTAACCCTCCGGCAAGGCCTCCTTGGGATTACGTTGCAGCGGATTGTCGAGCAGAAGGATCTACTGGGCTTACAAGACACGTTGAGGATTGCCATGAATGAGGTAGCGACCAAAGACCGAATATTGTTTGATTCGCTAAAGCGATTGTATGAATTGATCAACATTCAGGACTTTGATTTGAAGGAATTGCATTTTCAGGTGAATGAACTTAGCCAACAGCTTCTAGCGGTAGTGAGCGACAGCGCGAACCAGCCGGCTCACAATTGGCTTGTCAGTTTCGCTCAACAAGTAGATTCCTTGCGCCTGGAACTTCAGGTAATGACTCCATGGCTCATTCAAGGAGGTGTCCCCTCAAAATTTACTGACTGGAAGGTGACTGGTGCAATTCCAACATTAAAAGAGCTAGCCTCAATGGATTCTAACCTAAGCGATGAATTCAAAAATCGTATGGCATCGGTGAACACAGAAGAAGAAGAACATTGGCTGACCCAATTCCAGCAATATGTTCAAGAAGCAAGTTCTGCTGCACGGGATAGGATATTGACAATACAAAACCTGGCAACTGAGTGCCGCGGATTATCAGAACTGGATTATGGGTTTCTCTACAATAAAGCACAACACCTTCTTTGCATCGGATATAATGTTGACGAGCAAGAGCGAGATGCGGGATTTTATGATCTGATGGCATCCGAGGCAAGACTAGGTCTCTTTGTTGCCATCGCTCAGGGGAAACTTCCTCAAGAGAGCTGGTTTGTTTTAGGAAGACGATTGACTACTGTTGGAAGCAGGCCGGTCCTTATATCGTGGAGCGGGTCAATGTTTGAATACCTGATGCCAAGCCTCGTGATGCCGACCTATGAGCACACACTTTTGGATATAACGTGCATCGGCGCGGTGAAGAAACAAATCGAATATGGTGAAGCCCGGAATGTTCCGTGGGGAATTTCTGAATCATGCTATAATCTTGTAGATGCTCACCTTACCTACCAGTACAAAGCCTTTGGTGTTCCCGGGCTTGGGTTCAAGCGCGGACTTGGTCAGGAACTCGTGATCGCACCATACGCCACAATCCTCGCATTGATGGTTGATCCCCAGGCGGCCTATACAAATCTTCAAAACATGAAAGCCATGGGCTTTGAGGGCTCGTATGGATTCTTTGAAGCAATTGATTACTCACCGGTTCGAATGATGCGCGGACAGACACACTCAGTTTTACGTGTTTTTATGGCGCACCACCAAGGGATGAGCCTGTTGTCACTTGCTTACCTGCTGTTAGATCAACCCATGCAAAAGCGATTTGAAGCAGATACTCAATTTCAATCTGCTTTATTGCTGTTGCAGGAACGCGTTCCCCGCACAACAGGATACTACGCGGGTTCATCCGACAGTGGTCGACTGTCTGCTTTACCAACAACAAACGAAATCCGCAGCATTCAAACCTCAGATACACCGGTTCCGGAAGTTCAATTCCTATCCAATGGAAGACTGTTTATTATGCTCTCCAATGCTGGAGGCGGCTATTGCCGATGGAAGGACATTGCGGTGACGCGTTGGCGTGAGGACAGTACATGTGACCATTGGGGTATGTATTGCTATGTGCAAGACCGTACGCAACAATCGTTTTGGTCCGTGGCGCACCAGCCAACGGGAAAGAAAGCAGATCAGTATGAGGCCATTTTTTCTCAAGGCAGGGTTGAATTTCGACGTCGGGACGACGGTGTTGAAACACATACGGTAGTGATTGTCTCTCCCGAGGACGACGTAGAGGTGAGACGGATCCACCTCACCAATCGGTCTAAATCAACAAAGCGGCTTGAAGTAACGAGTTATGGCGAAGTTGTTCTGGCTTCTCACGCATCGGATGATTCACATCCGGCATTCAGCAATCTCTTTGTTCAAACGGAGATAAGGGAACATCAGCACGCCATATTTTGTACGCGACGACCCCGTTCGAAGGAAGAGAGACCTCCGTGGATGTTTCATATGATGAAGGTGAGCGGCTCCCATCCCAATGAAGTTTCGTATGAAACCGATCGGAGCAAGTTCATCGGACGAGGCCGCACGGTTCGGCACCCTCAGGTGATGGACCAGACGGATCCCTTGTCAGGAACACAAGGATCTGTATTGGATCCGATTGTTTCCATCCAACAGAAATTTGCCCTCCATCCTGGGGATTCTATAACAGTTGATATTGTCACCGGTGTTGCGGAAGCGCAGGAGCCCTTACTGGGTCTGGTGGATAAGTATCAGGAAAAGCATTTCCGTGATCGCGCTTTTGAATTGTCATGGACACATAGTCAAGTGGTACTTCGTCAAATTGGTGCATTGGAAGCCGACGCACAGCTGTATGGAAAATTGGCAAGTTCCATCCTGTATCTTAATCCTGCCTTGCGCGCCTCGTCGTCCGTCTTATCAAGAAATCGGCGTGGACAGTCGGCGTTGTGGAGCCACTCCATCTCAGGTGACTTACCCATTGTCCTATTGTTTGTCTCAAAATCGGAAAATGTCTTGCTGGTTCGACAATTGATTAAAGCCCAGGCCTATTGGCATATGAATGGGCTATCGGTCGACTTGGTTATCCTGAACGAGGATCTGAGTGGATATCGACAAGCGCTACAGGATCAGATTCTTGGGGTTATCGCCACCGGAATGGGTATGGCAACCTCCGAAAAGAGGGGGCACATTTTCACACGCCCTATTGATCAGATTTCGGACGAAGACCGCATCCTGCTACAGGCAGTCGCCCGTGTAATTATTTCGGATGCGAAAGGAAGCCTTGAAGAGCAACTTTCCCAGGTGTCCTCAGTAAAGGGACCAGTACCTAAACTGATGCCCGTCAAATTGCATGCGCCCCAACAATTGCCGTTCACGGCTCCATCCGGACTCCAGTTTTTCAATGGCACAGGTGGTTTTTCGGCCGATGGAAGAGAGTATGTCATCATCACCCAACGAGGCAATCGAACGCCGTTGCCGTGGATCAATGTGCTGGCTAACCCGCGATTCGGCACCATACTTTCAGAGAGTGGCTCGTCATATACCTGGTTTGAGAATGCGCATGCTTTTCGGCTGACGCCCTGGCATAATGATGCCATTTCCGACAGCAGTGGAGAGGTTTTCTATCTGCGTGATGAGGAGACCGGTCACTTTTGGTCTCCACTGGGGCTTCCCGCCAATAGCAACACACCCCTTGTTACCCGTCATGGATTCGGATATAGCAAAATTGAACACCAGGTGAATGGGATACAGACTGTCATGGGTATTCATGTCGATGTCGAGTCACCCATCAAATGCATAGTAATGAAAGTGACCAATCAATCAGGCCGGAGGCGGAAACTTACAGCCACTGGGTTTGTCGAATGGGTATTGGGTGAATTACGACCCGCTTCGGCTTTGCATGTTGTTACCGAGGCGCATCCTTCCTCGGGTGCGTTGATGGTGCGTAATTCCTTTGGCCCTGATTTTAAGGATCATGTAGCTTTCTTCATGACGGATGAAAAGGATTTTGGATTCACTACCGATCGGACGGAATTCATAGGCCGAAACGGGGACCTTCAGCATCCCGAAGCTATGAATCGCTCGCACCTTTCTGGCAAATACAATGCAGGGCTTGATCCGTGTGCGGCGATACAGGTAGTCATTGATCTGGAAGAAGGTGAGAGTCGAACGGTCATCTTCAAGCTTGGCGCGGGTAAAAACCTGCAAGAGGCAACTGCCGTCATGGAGCGCTTTCATGGCGAAGCAGCCGTCAACGCATCGTTAGCGCGTGTCATGGAGTTTTGGCGCGAAACACTTGATGCGGTCCAGGTTCAAACGCCTGATCCTTCCATTAACATTCTGGCCAATGGATGGCTGCTCTATCAGGTCATAGGATCGCGAATGTGGGGTCGGAGTGGATTTTACCAATCGGGAGGCGCTTTTGGGTTCAGGGATCAACTTCAAGACGTGATGGCACTCATGCACACCACACCCTTATTGGCCCGAGAGCAAATCATGCGCTGCGCATCTCGACAATTCAAGGAGGGAGATGTTCAGCATTGGTGGCATCCTCCGGTGGGCCGCGGTGTACGGACCCTGTGCTCCGACGATTTGCTTTGGCTTCCCTATGTTGTCAGTCGCTATGTTGTAATCACTGAGGATGTAGGGATTCTCGATGAACGGGTGTCTTTTCTTCAAGGTCGTTACCTTGAGGTTGACGAAGAGTCGTACTATGACATGCCGATCATTTCAGACAGGGAAGGTACGCTCTATGAACATTGCAAGGAAGCCATTATTCGCTCCTTGCCATTGGGTGAGCATGGTCTCCCCCTTATCGGGTCGGGTGACTGGAATGACGGGATGAATCGGGTTGGCATTAGGGGAAAAGGAGAGAGTGTTTGGCTTGCATTTTTCTTGTATGATGTGCTGGTTCGCTTTAATACCATTGCAGCACGGCAAGGCGATCAAGAATTTATAGCGAAGATGGAACTGCATGCTGCAGGTCTGAGGGCAAGCATCGATCTTCACGGTTGGGATGGGGAATGGTACCTGCGGGCGTATTTTGATGACGGAACCCCTTTGGGTTCGAAAACCATGACAGAATGCAAAATCGACTCCCTTTCACAAAGTTGGTCAGTACTGTCCGGCGCCGGCGACTCCATGCGTTCATTGAACAGCATGGAAGCCGTCAATAAATTCTTAATTGATCGTACAAACCAACTCATTCGTGTTCTGGATCCTCCTTTTGATAAGATGAATGTTGACCCTGGTTACATCAAAGGCTATCTGCCTGGTATTCGCGAAAACGGTGGACAGTATACCCATGCTGCAATCTGGACGGTGATGGCTTTTGCAAAGCTGGGGGATAGTGAGAAGACCGAAGAACTGATGAGAATGATCAATCCAATTCATCATGCCAGCACGGCACAAGGTCTGCAACGGTATAAGGTCGAGCCTTATGTAGTTTCCGCAGATGTATACGGCGTAGAGCCGCATGCTGGCAGAGGAGGATGGACCTGGTACACAGGTTCGGCTGGGTGGATGTACCAGTTGATTCTGGAGTCCATTCTGGGGCTGAAGAGAACCGGGACCACGATTACGGTCAGGCCTTGTATTCCAAACTCGTGGAAATCATTCTCAGTACGGTATCACCACAAAAAGTTTGTGTATCAAATCGAGGTTATTCAGTCGGGTGGCCGTTACGATGTGTTTACCGATGGTATCAAGCAGAATGGCCGGGTGATTCAATTTCGTAGCGACCCCTTGCAATCTACTTTGGGCGAGGAGTAGTCCCACATTACCTACACTTGGAGGCTTGAAAGCAAACACTATCCCCGTTGAGCGGAATCTTTCCGTACTTGTTCAGGATGCCGTCAAGGCGCAGGTTCGCAATCGAAGGGCCATCTTTGGTCATGGTGACCAAGGTGAAGTGGTCGAATGAATTTAAATCCTTCTCATTCTGATGACCACCGGTCGTTCCCATGATGATATAATCCTTTTCGTTTTTGGTTGTGTGTGAATAGCTGTGAAAGTGACCGTTGAAGACTGTATAGGCCTTTCCCGAAAGCGCACGCTCGATTCCCTCAAGACTTCCCTCTCCTTCCCGCTTCCAAATGGGTTTGTGCATGAACAGCACCGTCCAGGATACTTCCGGGTGCCTGGCAATAACTTCTTTAAAGTATGTAGTCTGCTCAGCACCGATGTTTCCCGTGACGCGCTCCGGCATCTTATAATAGTCCATCTCCTTTGCTTTTTCAGGTTCGGGGCCATCCATGACTTTGATTGCCGCCTTCCGCGCCTGATCAATTTCTTCGCGGCGTTTGTCGGAATGATCTTCTGTGTCAAGCACCAGAAAAAGAACGTTCTTATAAATAAAATAATAGTAATGCGCCCCATAGCGCTCCTTCCAAACCTTGCGCATTACTGCGTCCGTGAGATCGTGGTTTCCGCCAACATGGAAAAGCGGCGCAGTGGCCTTCCGGGCACGGGCATCGAAATGCTCATATTCCATGGCGATAGAATCCGGATTTGATGATTCCCCATCCACCAGATCGCCTACTGTAACGATTAATTCCGGTCGAACCAGATTGATTTGTTCAATGGCAATGTCAAAAATTCCATCACGCTCTCCGCCGTTGAGGTCGGTAACGATTGCAAATGTGAATTTCCCATCAGCGTTATCGAATTTTTCGCTCAACCACGGCACTGGCCCCTGCGTCGGCAGCCCATGCGTAAACACGGGTGGACGATTGGGTGTACAGGCTACAAAGAAAAGGCAGATGCCAAGGCACACTGTTGTGAACGACACGAAACAAGTATTGCTGTTTTGAGATGTCACGGGTTGGAATTTTAGATATTAAATATACTGAATCTAAAGTCAACTCACGGCCACCCACTAAATGCGGTGCCACAATCTTCAGCCTGATCCGTTGTGATAATGAGACACATCGGTGGTCGCAAATCACCGGTCCATTCTCAAATTCCCAAATTGTCCAATTCTAAAATTCAATTGACGAATCCTCTACGTCCAAGTCAGAACAATAACTACAATCGTTCGCAGCAATTATATACCGGGACTCAAAACCGCAAAATTTAAAATATTGAATGTAAAATGAAAAAGGGGAGTCAGTAAACACGCCACTTTTACATTTTGCATTGGCTATTCTGCATTTTACATTCTGAATCTGAATCTTGAAATAGCTCTGGGAGCGAAGAGAAACCGCAAAACCTGCCTACCGGCAGGCAGGTGTAAAATATCGAATGTAAAATGTAAAAGTGGCGCCAGTTCCGGGAACACTTTTACATTCTTCATTGGCTATTCTGCATTTTGCATTCTGAATCTGAATCTTGAAATAGCTCTGGGAGCGAAGAGAAACCGCAAAATGTAAAATACTAAATGCAAAATGTAGAAGTGGTGCCAGTTTCGGGA
>JANPES010000027.1:0-15416 GCA_031423035.1 Cyclobacteriaceae bacterium
TCTGCGACAGCATGTCTTTGAGACTGCTTAGGCGCGAATGCACTCTCACCCTTTTTCACCTTTAAAATCAAATGTATTGGTACTTAGCTTCTGATTGAAATCCCTACATTTAATGACTTCTCAAACATAGGAGGCGCAGAGGCGCGGAGAAAGTATTGCCCGGCCCCCTAGCTACCGGTAAGTTTCCGCGTAGGATTTAATTGTTCGCACGCAGAGGCTGAAGTTGAGCGACAATCTCACTAAAATTAAGTTGCTCCCAGGTTTTTTCGATGGAAGGGGTCTGCATAACCTTGTCCATAATTGCTTTTTGCCTTTTACCCATTTCCATCGCTTCTGAGTAACGGATTTCATTATGAAAGGCAACCATCGAATACAAAGGAATCCATTGCTTGGGAAAATGTTCATGCAGTTTGGCCTCAATCTTCTTCCGAAGAAGGAAGTCAGGGTCGCTGACCAGGTCACGCATTTCCACAAAATTATCAAGGGCAAGTTGCGCAATGGCGTCGGCATCTGCTTTTCGGAGTCGCTGAAACTCGGGGACAACTTTCTGCCAATCGTCCATGTGCGTATCCAGGAGACGATTGAGAACGGAACAATCTTCAAAGCCAGCATTCATCCCTTGTCCGTAGAACGGGACAACGCCGTGGGCGGAGTCGCCCATGATCATGGTGCTGTTCTTCACCCAGGGATAACACCGTATCGTAACCAGAGAGGAAGTGGGATTGTCCCGGAAATCCTCCAGTAGCGACGGCATCAATGCAGTCGCATCAGGGAATTTTTTCTTGAAGAAGTCCTGGATTTCTTCGTTTGTTTTCAGGTTGTGGAACGATTCCTCACCTTCAAAGGGGAAGAACAGGGTAACCGTAAAGGTTGCGTCTGGGTTAGGAAGGGCAATGAGCATATAGCTTTCCCTCGGCCAAATGTGCAGCGCTTCTTTCTCAAGCATGAACTCACCCTTGTCGCCGGGAGGGATACGCAGTTCTTTGTAGCCGTGTTCAATATAGTGTTGGGAATATTCAAACCGGTCAGAAATTAGCAGCGCAGCCCGAATGGCGGAAAATGCACCATCGGCGCCAATAATAAGATCTGACTGATGATGCCGAACGTCATGCTGGTTTTGGAATGTCAGCTCCGTCTTTTCAAGGTTGACATCAATACAGCGGTACTCAAAGAAGAATTCAACACCTTGCTTTTCTGCCTCATCCATCAAGAACATGTTAAGTCCGCTGCGGGAGATGGAGTTGATGTATTGTCCACTGGTTCCGTATGGCTGATAGGTCAGTTTTCCCTCGGCGTCGTGCATCTGGCGTCCTTTCATTGGAACGGAATGTTTTTTCATTTCTGAGGCAAGGCCAACTTCTTCAAGTGCGCGAATGCCGCGGTTACTGAGGGCGAGGTTGATTGATCGCCCGCCTCCCAGAAAATTCGTCCGCATGTCAAACCTTCGTTCAAAGACGGATACTTTATAACCGCGCTTGGCCAGGTAGATTGCCAACAATGAGCCAACCAGGCCCGCACCTACAATACTGATGGTCGAAGGTTTCTTTTTCATAGGTCGGTGCTTTGTCTACAAATTGGTGACTTACGGGTTTCAATCATATGACTTTAGTCAGACGGGTACGTGACTATGCCGGGTTCAAAAAAGGCTTTGTTATAGGGATTTTCCAAAAATTTGTGCGAATCGATAAACATCTTCAAAAGTGTTGTACAAAGGAATTGGAGCAACGCGGATAACATTAGGCTCCCGCCAATCAGCAATCACCCCCTTTCGGGTGATCTTGTCAAATACCGGTCGTCCGTCTCGCTTCATGAGGATTGATAATTGACAGCCTCGGGCCTTGGGGTCTTGCGGGGTTATTACGGTGAATTTTTCTCCCGCCGGATCAAGATCGTGCAAGAGGTACTCAAGAAACCCGGTAAGAAGAAGACTTTTGGCCCGTATGGCCTTCATTCCAGCTTCTTCAAAATTGTCCAAAGCGGCCAGGTGGGCTGCGCCGCTAAGTACGGGAAAATTCGAGATCTGCCATCCGTCGACTCCTGACATGGGGACAAACCCCTTTTTCATTTTGAACCGTTCCTTTTCGTTATGGCCCCACCAGCCGGCCATTCGAGTCAGGCCAGGATTGTTTGCATGACGATCGTGAACAAACGCTCCGGCCACACTACCTGGGCCCGAGTTGAGGTACTTATAACTGCACCAGACGGCAAAATCTACCCCGTGGGCATGAAGTGAAAGGGGCACGTTTCCGATGGCATGGGCCAGGTCGAACCCGACGAATGAACCGGCTGACCGCGCGGCCGCTGCAATTGCCTTGATATCGAAAAACTGGCCGGAGTAATATTGGACCCCTGCGAACAGAACAAGTGCCAGTTGGCTCGAATGTTTTTGAATAGTAGCCAGGATATCTTCTGTGCGAAGGGTATGCTCTCCTGGTCTTGGAGCAACTTCAATGAGCGTGGTGCTTGGATCCAGGTTGTGAAGCCTGATTTGTGACTCTACGGCATATTGATCAGATGAAAAAGCTCCTGCTTCGGTAATTATTTTGAATCGGCCTGCTGTTGGCCGATAGAATGTCGAAAGCATCAGGTGCAGATTCACCGTAAGGTGATTCATGGCAACCACTTCAGATGGCTTCGCGCCAACAAGTTGGGCGAGTGGTTTTTTTGTGAAATGATGGTAGTAAAGCCAAGGCCGCCTTCCGTGAATATGGCCTTCAACACCTAATGTAGCCCAGTCCTGAAGTTCCTCCTGGATATATGTCTTTGCTGATTTAGGCTCTAGGCCCAGCGAGTTGCCGCACAAGTAGACACACGTTTTTCCCTTCAACGTTGGGAGATAGAATTTTTTTCTGAATTTCTTCAGGGGATCTTTCTTGTCAAGGGTGCGGGCAAACGCAAGGGAATTTTGAAAGTTCATGGCTGATGAGTACTAGGCTGCCGGATGAGTTGAGGTGATCAGCTCCTGGTGATGGCGGGCGTGATAGGCAGTGAAGTAGAGCATCTCGCGAAGTGTCAATTTGCCCAGCAGCGGGTGGGGAAGGATCAGTCGGTCCAATTGTGTTTCTGAAAAACTCTCTGTGCGATTGCACAAGGTTGCTACACTCTTTTCAAGACGTTCACAGACAATGGACAAACTCTCAGGGATACCAGGAACAAAGGGTTTTGAAGCCCTTCCGCCTTCCGCTAACTTTACTTTGTATTTGGCAATAAGTTCGTCGTACGTTCGTGATGGTCGGTTGGCCTTGCCAAAGACAAGGGGCAAAATAAATTTTGGCAATGTAAATGCCAGCGTAACTGGGCTGACGCTCTTCACCAGGTGCTCAGCCTGCATAGCGGGCGACCATTTTCCTTCGGCTGCATGATGGACCAGCTTTTCTGGCATCCGGCGAAGGTGCTCGGTAAACGCGGCGTGATTTTCAATGAGCGAACGCTGTATTTCTTGTTTGGTCATATCAGACGAATCGCGGATCAGCCTCCATCACGGTTCCGCACTTCTTACAAGTACGAAGTTCCTTTGATGCATAAAATTCGCGGAAGCGAGGGATGAAGTCAGTTTCGATGTTATTGAGATGAAAAGTGTACCGATGCAAGGGGTTGTTGCAAGATTCACAAAACCACATAAGTCCATCATCTTCGCTGGCCTTGCGCTTGCATTCGATGACAAGGCCGATAGAGTTGGGCGTACGAATAGGAGAGTGCGGTATGCGTGCAGGAAGGAGAAACATGTCACCTTCGTTTAGCGGTATGGCGACAGCCTTTCCATCTTCTTGGATCTTGACGGTGACGTTGCCCTCCAGCTGATAGTAGAGCTCTTCTGTTTCGTTGTAGTGATAATCCTTGCGGGCATTAGGACCTGCAACGATCATGACGATATAATCGCCAGCGTCTACATACAGGTTTTTGTTGCCGACGGGAGGCTTGAGCAATTGACGATTTTCTTCGATCCATTGCTTAAGGTTGAAAGGTCTTCTAATAGCCATAAGACAGGTAGGTTGCGTGTGTAAATCTAAAACTTTTCGGTCTATCTTTATCACCATGGAACTGGGACTGATAGGGAAAAGGGCCTTGGTTTGCGGCAGCACGCAGGGCATAGGCAAAGCGTCAGCCATCGAATTGGCTGCCCTTGGCGCATCGATTACGCTGGTGTCACGTGACAAAGCAAAGTTGAAGGAAGCCTTAAAAGAGCTGCCCAAAGACAAAGGCCAGGAGCACGACTCGTTTGTTGCAGATTTCAACTTTCCGAACCGCCTGGAATCCTCCCTTGAAAAATACGTATCCAGTCATGTAGTCCATATTCTTGTGAATAATACTGGGGGGCCTCCGGGGGGTCCGGTATTTTCTGCATCGTTGGACGAATTTATTAAGGCCTTTTCCAATCACCTGTTATGCAACCAGGTTCTGGTTCAGGCACTGGTGCCTGGAATGAAGAAAGAGAAGTATGGAAGAGTCATTAATATTATTTCAACATCTGTGAAAATTCCGATCAGGGGATTGGGGGTTTCGAATACCATCCGGGGGGCCGTTGCCAATTGGGCAAAGACGTTGGCTACCGAGTTGGGGCCATTTGGGATTACGGTTAATAATGTGTTGCCTGGCGCATCCATGACCGGGCGGCTGGAGGCCATCATCCGGGATCGCGCCACCAAGCAAAAGAAAACTCAGGAGCAGGTTATGGAGGAAATGATTAACGAAATCCCGGCCGGAAGAATTTCTTCCGCCGCCGAGGTTGCCGCTGCCGTAGCGTTTCTTGCATCGCCTGCTGCGGGATATATCAACGGGATCAATTTGCCGGTTGACGGAGGCAGAACCGGGAGCCTCTAGCAGCAAATTCAAGCAATCTCATGGAGAAGATAGCAAATTATATTGACGGAAAGTTGGCCGCCGCAGTATCGGGAGCATACATCGACAACATCAATCCGGCGACAGGATTGGTATACAGCCTCGCTCCGGATTCCGATGCGCAAGATGTGCAGTTGGCTGTGCAAGCAGCAAAGAAAGCATTTGATGCTTGGTCAGGAATGCTCGCGGAAAAACGCTATGCAGTTCTTGCCCGGATAGCGGACTTGATTGACCGTGATGCGGATATGTTGGCGCTTGCTGAAAGCGTGGACCAGGGTAAGCCCGTAAAGCTTGCAAAGAACATGGACATCTACCGGGCTGCAGCAAACATTCGGTTTTATGCCACAGCCGCTATGCATGTTGCTTCCGAAGCTCATGCCTCAGGCACTGAAGCAATCAACTATACGCTGCGCAGCCCGGTGGGTGTCGCTGGTTGTATTTCTCCCTGGAACCTGCCACTCTATTTATTCACCTGGAAGATTGCTCCCGCGTTGGCTGCTGGTTGTACAGTGGTGGCGAAGCCTTCTGAGCTGACTCCGATGACAGCATATTTGTTTACGCGGCTGTGTATTGAAGCGGGACTTCCTGACGGCGTGTTGAATGTTGTTCACGGTCTGGGTCCGAAGGTTGGGCAAGCCATTGTCGATCACCCGGATATTCCGGTGATCTCGTTTACCGGGGGGACGGTAACAGGCAAGAAGATTACTGCCACGGCTGGTCCGATGCTAAAGAAACTGTCGCTGGAACTGGGTGGCAAAAACCCAAATGTCATTTTTGCAGATGCGGAGTTTGAGAAAGTCGTGACTACTTCCATCAACAGCTCTTTTACCAACCAGGGTGAAATTTGTTTGTGTGGCTCGCGCATACTGGTGGAGCGCCCCATCTATGATCGATTTGTTGAGGAGTTTGCAAAGCAAACCCGACAGTTGGTTGTCGGCGATCCGCTGGATGAAAAAACAAAGATTGGCGCACTTGTTTCAGAAGGTCACATGAATAAAGTGCTATCCTACATTGATCTTGCAAAACAGGAAGGAGGAACGATTGTCACCGGAGGTAAAAGAATAGTGCTGCCAGGTCGATGTGAAAAAGGCTTCTTTGTTGAACCTGCCGTCATCACCGGCCTTCCGCAATCATGCCGCACGAATCAGGAGGAAATATTCGGACCGGTAGTTACCATCACGCCTTTTGACAGTGAAGAGGAAGCGTTGACGATGGCGAATGGAACAACGTATGGCCTGTCGGCTACCGTATGGACAACAAATCTGACCCGCGCCCATCGCATGTCGGCTAAGTTGAAAAGCGGCATTGTGTGGGTCAACTGCTGGCTATATCGGGACCTTCGCACACCATTTGGAGGGACAAAACAATCTGGTGTGGGACGAGAAGGGGGCTGGGAGGCCATGCGGTTTTTCACAGAGGCGAAAAATGTTTGTATTAAGCTCTAGCGTGACTGCACCTGGAAAGTTGACAATTGACAATCCCGATATCCATCGGGATCAATTGACAGCAACACGGTCTTTGTCAACGCCTTCTTTGCCAATTGTCAATTCTTTGGATCGAAGCAATCCGATCATCTCCTGACTTTACTTTGAGTTTCTTCAAATAAGACGATCCATGTTCTTCTTTGACCACCGCAGCATCTTCTTTACGATCCTCGGGTATCCGATGAGTTACCTGGAATTCTTTGGAACGCTCTCCGGCGGGGTAGCGGTATGGTTGTCGGCAAAGGGAAATATTTGGAGTTGGTCAATCGGAATTGCGAATGTGGTGCTATTCTGTTTTCTCTTCTATCAGGTTCAGCTTTACCCAGACATGTTTCTGCAGGTTTTTTTCTTTATTACCAACCTGATCGGTTGGTGGCGGTGGGCCCACCCGCGACCCGGCGAGGAGGACCGCCGGAAAGAACTCCGTGTCAGTTGGATGAAGCCAAGTGGCTTGGTACTTCTGGGAATATTGGCTTTGTTTGGCACAATCGGGTTTGGAATGTTTGCCGGCCGGCTTCATATCATGGTGCCGTCTTTGTTTCCATTGCCAAGTGCTTTTCCTTTTCTCGATTCTTTCGTCCTGACCTTGAGTATCGCAGCAACTTACCTGATGGTAGAAAAGAAGGTAGAGTGCTGGGCAACCTGGATTGTTGCGGATGTTGTCGCGACATACCTATACTTTGCAAAGGGGATTCTGGTCGTCGGTCTGGAGTATTTTGTCTTTTGTTTGATTGCTGGATATGGTCTTTGGAAGTGGAAGCGTGAAGCAGGTTCGTACGCACCATGAAGCGTGGCCTTGTAATCGGTAAGTTTATGCCGCTCCACACCGGGCACGTTGCGCTCATCCGGTTTGCGGCAGCCCATTGCGATGAATTGATATTAATCGTTGCATCGGACCCCGGGGATCCCATTCCCGGAGACCTGCGGCTGGCATGGATCAAGGAGGAGTTCAAGCGGTACCTTCGGATTAAGCCAGTGCAAGTGGAGGACCCTGTTTATTCCATAGCTATGGAAATGCAACTTGAGCAATGGGCTCAAGTCATTGAGCGGCAATGCCCTCCTCTTGATTTTATTTTTAGTTCGGGACCCTTAGGGCAATCCCTGGCTCGTCACCTCCAGGCCACGCATATCCCGTTTGATTCTGAACGAAGCGAGCACCCAGTATCATCAACTGAGATCAGGGCGCATCCATTCCGCTTTTGGGAGTTTATTACTAACCCGGCCCGTGGTCATTTTGTAAAGCGCATTTGCTTTATTGGCCCTGAAAGCACCGGAAAATCAACTTTGGCGAAACGCATGGCGGAACGCTATCAAACCGAATTTGTGCCTGAGGTAGCTCGCGAAATGATCTCTTCCAATCAGTTTACTGTGGAGGACATCATTGCAATTGCCAAAGCGCAGACTGCGCGGGTACTCGAAAAGACAGAAACTGCCAATCGGCTGTTGTTTTGTGACACGGACCTGATCACTACAGAAATATATTCGGATGTATACCTGAAGGAGATTCCTGAAGAGTTGTTCAGGTTGGAAAAAGCAATAAAGTATGACTGGTATTTTCTTTTTGACGTTGATGTTCCCTGGGTAGCCGATGGGTTGAGAGATCTTGCCGCAAAGCGGAAAGAGATGTTTTCGCGATTCAAACGTGAACTGGAAGCCCGGGGTATCCCATATATCTTGCTGGCCGGATCGTTTGAAGACCGAGAACGCCGTGTTGTGGATTTTGTGGAGGAATTATTGGCTTCCTAAACGTTACTTCCACCACTCAGGCACTAATGGGCGTCCGACCGACTCGGTGGCCACGGATAGCATAATACAGGATGTAGAGATAGCAGGGCAATACAATCCAGAAAAATGCTGTAGGCGGCCCCAGAGAGACAGAGAAGCGCGCATAGATCTGAGGGATCAATGCACCCCCGGCAATTCCCATGATCAAGAGGGCAGAGCCAATTTTTGTAAAGGCGCCTAGCCCATCGATCGCCAATGGAAATATCGCTGGCCACATCAGTGCGTTGGCAAATCCGAGCAATGCAATAAATATAATGGAATTGTAGCCCGTGGCCATGTAGGCGGCCAAGCTGAAGATGACCCCCACAACAGCGGATATCGCCAACGCGCGTTCCTGTTTAATGTATTTTGGAATAGCAAGTATACCGAGTATGTACCCGGCCACCATAGACCACAAGGTGTAAGAGGTGAAGTTTTTTGCTTCATCCAGGCTGATTCCAATTGACTTTCCATAGATGCTGATGACATCGCCCGCCATTACCTCCACGCCTACATAAAGAAAAATGCAAACTGCCCCGAGGAGTGTGTGAGGAAATTGAAGAATACTTGTTTTACTATGCCCTGCTGCCGGGGTCTCGTCACGCGATGGATCAATTTCCGGAAGGGGAGAGTAGCGAATCATTATAGCAAGTAAAATCAGGACAGCGGCCATCACGGCATACGGGAGAATAACCCGTTGAGAGAGTTCCTCCAGCAACAATGTTCGCTGGGCGGCATCCGTGGCAGCTTGAACCTTTGCCTCAATGTCGCTTGCCCCCTTTAATACGATCGCCCCAAGAATCAGCGGGCTGATAGCGCCAGCCACTTTATTGCAGATCCCCATGATGCTTATGCGCTTGGCGGCGCTTTCCAGGGGGCCAATGACAGCGATGTATGGATTGGAAGCAGTTTGAAGGAGTGATAGCCCCATTCCCTGAATAAAGAGTCCGGCAAGAAAGAGGGAGAACGTTCGCTCCATTGCCGCGGGAATAAACAGCAATGCTCCGGCTCCCATAGTGGCCAACCCGAGGGACATACCATTCTTGAATCCGGTTTTCTCCAGAATCAGGGATGAGGGTATAGCCAGGAAGAAATAGGCCATATAAAAGGCAAAAGTCACCAGAAGTGCCTGTGCATCGGACTGAAGGTCGCATGCCAGCTTGAGAAATGGGATCAGCGTGCCATTGAGCCATGTAACGAAGCCAAAAATGAAGAAGAGGGCCCCGATGATCACGATGGACATCGTATAATTTTCTGAGCGGGGTGAGGTTGACATGGTACTAAAGTATGGATAATGTTTTAGATTGAATGTGTATTTTTATGCCTAGGGTCAAGAATTCAATTTCGCGCAAAGTCGCTAAGAGCGCTAGAGAAATCAATGGCATCTACCTTTGCGATCCTTGCGTCTTTGCGTGAAAGAAATTGAAGGCAGCGTGGCCATACTTTTTACATATTGGAATGCGTTAAACAACTGAAAATTGAAAAATAGCAAAACACTTTCTCTTCTCGTGATGGCAGCCGGAATGGGCAGCCGGTATGGGGGCATAAAACAGATTGACGGCTTTGGCCCAAACGGAGAAACCATTATGGACTATTCTCTTTTTGATGCCTTGCGATCCGGATTTGGGCGTATCGTCTTCGTTGTCCGTCAGGAAATTCTTGAAACGGTTAAGGAAATGTTTCTCCCCAAGCTTCAGGGGAAGGCTGATGTGCATTTTGTTATTCAGTCTCTTGATAAATTTGTCCCACAGAAATATGGAGCCATTGACAGAAAGAAGCCGTGGGGGACAACCCATGCCATGCTATGCGGAAAGGAAGTCATCGATGGGCCCTTTGTGGTAATAAATGCGGATGATTTTTATGGCCAGGATGCCTTTGCTTCTCTCGCCAGTTTTTTTCAAACCTCAGGACCTGACGAGCATGCAATGGTCGGGTATACACTCAAGAACGTCCTTTCCGAACATGGAAGTGTATCACGCGGAGTGGCGGAAGAACGCGACAGCGAGGGATACATCGCCGTACTCAATGAATTGGCAAAAATTGTTAAACAGGATGGAAAAATTGTTTCGCTTGAGGATACCGGTAATCGTGTATTGAGTCCAGATCTGCCTGTCTCCATGAACTGCTGGGGATTTCAAGCGAGTGCATTTTCCCTGGCTGAGGAGATGTTTAGGGCCTTCGTGGAGAAGAACCAGCAAAACCCATCAGCAGAATTTTATATCGCGCTATTGGTAAATGAAATGATTCGCCAAAAGAGAGGTCGTGTAAAAATTCTGTCTGGAGGCACGACCTGGTTTGGGGTAACGTACAAAGAGGATAAGCAGGAAGTTTCCGGGAAAATCCAGCACCTTGTGAATTCGGGTGTTTATCCGAACAAATTGTGGTAGGTCGTAGCGCTGTTTAACGAAAGTAATTTTATCGAATCCTCAAGAATTTCCCTGGACAGAATTTCCTTAGCCAGTAGGGTTATTGATCCTGTCTTCTTGAATACGCCCCAATACTCTTGTGAATCATTGAGCTCGGCAATTGGCGCAAACCTGCTGCTTAAGGTAGAGACCTTGAATCCCATTCGTTCCTTTAAGGGTCGTGGAGCGGATTTTTTGCTTTCTCAGAGAAGCAGCAAAGACCCACATATTTGTGCAAGCGCCGGCAACTTTGGCCAGGCCATGGCTTACGCCTGCGGAAGCAGGGGCGGTAGTCTGATCGTTTATGCCGCAACCACAGCCAATCCCTTTAAAGTAGAACGAATGCGGGCGCTGGGCGCTGAGGTGATCCTGTATGGCGACGATTTTGATTCTTCAAAAGAGGAGGCAAAGCGCGTTGCGCGCGAGCGCGGGTATGCCTTCACGGAAGATGCATTGACCATTGAAACAGTAGAGGGTGCCGGAACAATTGGATTAGAGTTAGCAGCTGCTGGACCAATCGATGTCCTATTGATTGCGCTTGGAAATGGTGCTTTGTTTAACGGGATTGCAACCGTATTTAAGGCATTAAGCCCTGCGACAAAACGGATAGCTGTTCAGGCCGCAGGCGCTCCGGCCATGGCTGAATCCTGGAGGGCCAAGCGATTGGTAACCTACCCGGTCATTCACACCATCGCCGATGGCATTGGGGTGAGGCTCCCGATTCCTGAAGCACTTCAGGATATGGATTCTCTGGCAGACGACGTGGTCACTGTGCAGGAGGACTCAATTATAAAAGCAATGCGGCTGATTCATATTCATGCGGGCATTGTTGCTGAACCTTCCGGTGCAGTAGGAATTGCCGCAATCCTGGAGGACAAGAGCCGATTTTCAAAAGGGCGTGTCGCAACGGTCATTTGTGGCGGAAACCTAACGGAAGAGCAATACAAGGTATGGTTGAAGTGATTCCTGTCTTGCCCTTGTTTGGTCTTGCGGCAAATGACTATTCTGTTGACCGCGTAGGCTCAGGCCATATCCACCAAACTTATCGATTGACAGGCAGGCAGAGCTATATTCTCCAGCGTGTGAACAAGAATGTATTCCAGGATCCAGACCGTATTGCTTCTAACCTGAGAATTGCTTCTGATTTTCTGAAGGCGGCAGTTCCGGATTACGCATTCTTAACGTGCATACGTTCGACAGCAGGGAGGGAAATGGAATATGATGCCGAGGGATTTCCGTGGCGACTTTTTCCGTATATCGAGAACACGATTACCATTGACAAAGTATCGTCTGCGGAAGAGGCGTTCCAGGCGGCCCGGGAATTTGCAAGGCTTACACGCTACCTGGATCAGGTGGATGTGAAACTATTTCAGGCTACCATACCTCAATTTCATGACCTCTCGCTGCGCAAACAGCAGTTTGAGAAAGCCCTGGCATCTGCTGGGCAGCGCCCACAAGAAGCGAAGGCCTGCATTGAGGCTTGCCAACGCGCCTTTCCCCTGGTCGAGAAATATGAAGCGTTGGTTGCCAGCGGTGCTTTGCGTCTGCGGATTGTTCACAACGATACAAAGATTAACAATGTCTTGTTCAATCAGGATACCGGGAAGACCATGGGAGTCATCGACCTTGATACACTCATGCCCGGGTATTTTATTTATGACCTGGGGGACATGGCCCGCACATTCGTCTGTCCGGTAAGCGAAGAAGAGCGTGATGTATCATTGATTATTTTCCGGAAGGATATCTACGATGCGATGTTATCCGGATACCTGTCGGAAATGGGCCCCGTCATGAGTGATGCAGAGCGTGGTGCAATTCCTTTTGCGGGGCAGATGATGACTTACATCATGGCCTTGCGTTTTCTTGCCGACTACCTGAGAGGCAATACGTATTATCACATTACGTATCCGGAGCAAAACTTAGTACGCGCCACGAACCAGCTCAGATTGTTGGAAGTATTGTCTGCGCACCTGAAGTAGATTGGCCAAAAAATATCCAATATCCAATAACGAACACCGAATATCGAAGTGAGGGTGCTCCAGCCTCGGTTATTGGATATTCGGTGTTTGGTGTTAGCTGTTTAGGGACTGAACTACGTTGGTGATACGCTGACCAAAGATGGATTTGACTCATTGCAAAGAGGCCAAAATATCCAATATCCAATATCCAATAACGAACACCGAATATCGAAGTGAGGGTGCTCCAACCTTGGTTATTGGATATTCGATATTTTCGAACCCGGATGATACACAGACAAAAGAAGGACTTGACATTGAAGGTCCTTCATTTGGAGCTTTGTTCTTTAAGCCCTGTTCAAGAAATCGGCACGTTTACATGCCGCTCGGCGTGGTAGGATGAGCGAACAAGCGGTCCAGATTCAACGTATTTCAGGCCTCGTTTTAATCCCTGTTCCTTGTACATGGCAAACATATCCGGATGGATGAACTCAGCTACTTCGAGGTGCATTTTGGTTGGTTGAAGATATTGACCCAAGGTTAGTATGAGAAGGCCGTGGTTGACAAGGTCATCCATGGCTTTAAAGATCTCTTCCTTGGTTTCACCAACGCCGAGCATGATACCGCTTTTGGAACGCTTGCCGGCTTCGCGGATGCGCTTCAATTGCTCAAGACTCCGCTCGTATTTGGCCTGGGGCCGAACGCGGCGATACATTCGCTCAACGGTTTCCATATTGTGGCTCACAACTTCCTGTCCGCCTTCAATCATCCGGTAAAGGGCATCCCAGTTTCCCTTTGTATCCGGAATGAGGGTTTCAATCGTAGTGCCAGGACTTACTTCTTTTGTTTTAACAACGGTCTGGTACCATATCTCTGAACCGCGGTCTTTAAGTTCGTCGCGGTTGACAGATGTGATGACGGCATGTTTGACCTTCATGAGCCGTATCGCCTCCGCTACACGCCGGGGCTCGTCTTCGTCGTATTCTGGTGGGCGGCCCGTAGCTACAGCGCAAAAGGTGCAACTCCGTGTGCAGACGTTGCCCAGGATCATGAAGGTTGCCGTGCCGGCACCCCAGCATTCTCCCATATTTGGGCAATTACCACTTTCGCAAATGGTATGCAGCTTATGGGCATCTACCAGTTTCCGGACGCTCGCGTACTCAGGTCCAACGGGAAGTTTTACACGCAACCAATTTGGCTTTCGCTTTCGGGCCTCTTCCGGTATGACAGGCAATTCGATCAAGGAGCGGATGAATTTAGTTGAGTAGACGTATGTTTAGAACAACCTACTTGCCAATAAGTTCCTTGTATTGTGCGGCGCTGAGTAGGCCCTGTAATTCGGAAGGGTTTTTCATTTCAATTTTGACCATCCAACCGGCTCCATAAGGATCGGCGTTTACTTTCTCCGGACTGCTGTCGAGCGCCTTGTTCACCTCCAGCACTTTACCGGTGATCGGCATGAATAAGTCACTAACCGTTTTCACCGCTTCGACGGTTCCAAAAACGTCATGCTGATTGACATCCTTGCCCACCGAGGAAATGTCAATGTAAACGATGTCGCCCAATTCGCCTTGCGCAAAATCGGTGATCCCTACGGTTACAGTGCTTCCCTGGACATTTATCCATTCATGGTCTTTTGTGTACTTAAGTTCGGCGGGTATGTTCATGACGTTTTGATTAAATAACGGAGTGCAAAAATAGCCCTAAAATCCCTAATGGAGAAATTTGGGGAGTGATGGGAATCCTTGAAATGCGACCCGCAAGCCATAGGTCAAAGGAATTTACTGAGAAAGGTTGAACAGAATCTTGGCCCCCACACGGGTAGTTGATCGGGGGAATGAATTGCTGACCAGGGGTTCATTGACGTTGCTGTCAACATAGAATTGCACATTCAACTTGCTGTTGACAGTGTAACTGACATTGGGCCGAACCTGGATGTTGATGTTACCGTTGGTAATGGTATTGACTTCATCAATCTTGCGCTGAATGGTTTGATTGTTGGTCACACTGATATTCAATCTGAAGTTGATTTCGTTTTTCAGGGTCACTATTCTCCCCTGTGTCTTCCACGGCATCTTCATATTATTCTTGATGAATCCAACTTCCAAAGACCAGTCTTTGGCATTCACTTCGGTAATTTGGGCATTGGAGACGTTGAGGGAGAGATCTCGCTTGGTCTTGTATTCCAGGCGGGCGGTGAGCTTGCTTTTTGTCCGTACGCTGACGCCAAACAAGGGAGAGAACTGTTCCGAGATCATCACCTGGGTGATCACATAAACGGGAATGAGCTGCTGCTGGCTGTTCCGTTCGGTTGCATAGACCCCGTTGTTATAGTCCGACAAGTCGACGTCATTGGTCACATTGGCATACTCCAGGGAGTTAGTAAAGTTGGCAACGGAGTAGGTGGATGAGTAGGCATGTGTAAGGCTGATCGACTGGAATGTATTCTTCAAGGCGCCGACTTTTGATAAGCCGCTGTAGTTCACACGCCAGTTGGGTAGTGGGGTGGAAGGGAAGGGAGACAACCCTACACTGTTGGCGTCGGTTCCTGTGTAGGCAGCAAGGAATGCAGGGATCAACACGTCCTGCGATTTGCTTTCGTACCCATTCCCGGTAACGGCCGTGAAGCGCTGCTGTATCGCCGCGATATTCTTTTCAAACTGTTTGAATACTGACGAGGAAAGGCTTTCGTTGTTTTCAAATGTTGTGCCTATGGCAATTGTTGAGATCCGGTAACTTCCGGTGCGGCTTGGACTGAGTTCTACGTAGTCGTCGACCGAGGGATCAAATCGGAAGATCTCCTGGAATGAGGAGGTGGTTGTCTTCTTAACATCCAGCTGGACTTTTAAGTCGGGTGATAATTCAAGAGAAGTTCGCAGGCACAGAGGAAGGGGCTGAGGCTTTATTCCGTCTGGGATTATTGCAATTTCGTTTAGAAAAATTTGCAGAGGCGAGGCATTCATTCGAGA
>JANPES010000028.1:0-4518 GCA_031423035.1 Cyclobacteriaceae bacterium
GTATTAGCTGCTGGGTGATGGGATATGAAAATTTACGCGATCAGCTCCTCAACCGATTGGGCATCAATTTCGGTGAGACAACGCCCGATGGTTTATTCACCGTGTTGCCAAATTGCTGCCTGGGTACGTGCGATTGCGCCCCTGCCTTGATGATAGGTAATGACTTGTATAGAAATGTAACGATTGAACAATTGGATGAAATACTGATGAAATACAAGTAAATGGTAATCGGTGTTCGGCAATCAGTAATCGGTTTGAAACTAAACACGACTACTGACTACTGACTACCGACTACTGACTACTGATTATGGAGAGACCACTCACGCAACACATTCGCAAAGACGGCAGGCCGCTTACCCTCAAAGAGTATGAGGCAGTTGGCGGCTATCAGGCAGTGCGAAAAATGTTGAAGATGGCTCCGAAAGAAATTCAAACTCTCGTTAAAGAATCCAATTTGAGGGGAAGAGGTGGCGCGGGGTTTAGCACCGGATTGAAATGGAGTTTTGTTCCACTTGATGCTCCCAAACCAAAATATCTCATCACCAATGCCGATGAGATGGAGCCTGGTACTTTCAAGGACAGGATATTGTTGGAGAGCACCCCGCATCAGTTGATCGAAGGAATGATCATAGCGGCTTACGCCATTCAAGCCAACATCTCTTATGTGTATCTGAGATGGGCTTATAAGGCTGCGGCTCAAACTATTCTCTCTGCAATTGATGAAGCCGCTGCTGGAGGATATCTGGGGAAAAACATTTTGGGGTCTGGTTATGACCTGGAGATGCATCTGCACACGGGAGTCGGGCGGTACATGTGTGGAGAGGAGACGGCCTTGTTAAATTCGCTGGAAGGAAAGCGAGCAACACCTCGTGCCAAACCCCCATTTCCGCAGATAAGCGGTCTATTTGGAAAACCAACCATTGTAAACAATGTGGAGACCTTATGCTGCCTTCCCCACATTGTCAATCATGGTGCTGATTGGTTTCGGAAACTAAGTTTGACGGGCGATGCCGGAACAAAAATTTACGGAGTAAGTGGCAAAGTTAAAAAGCCGGGTGCGTGGGAGTTGCCCATGGGAGTCACCCTTCGGGAACTGATAGAAGAGCATGCGGGTGGAATGCAAGATGGATTGAAGTTTCGAGGAGCATTGCCGGGGGGTGCGTCCACTGATTTCCTGGTGGAAGAACATCTCGACGTGAAAATGGACTATACTTCAGTGGCTGCAGCCGGGAGTCGCCTGGGTACAGGGACGATAGTTGTTATGGATGACAAGACTTGCCCGGTTGGGTTTGTCGGCAACCTCGAACATTTCTTTGCCCAGGAGTCGTGCGGCTTTTGTACTCCATGCCGGGAAGGATTGCCCTGGGTGGAGAAACTTTTATTGGCAATCGAATCTGGCGCCGGTACGTCCGATGATTTAAAGTTGCTGGAATACCACACTAAATATCTGGGCCCTGGAAACACGTTTTGTGCTTTTGCACCTGGCGCTATGGAACCATTGCAAAGTGCACTAAAATATTTTCGCAATGATTTTGAAAAGCATATACATGAACACCGATGTACTTACTAGTTGAATATGGTAACGATTTTCATCGATAATAAACCATACCAGGTAAAGCCAGGCAAGAACCTGCTCGAGACCTGTCTAACCCTGGGTTTCGATCTGCCATATTTTTGCTGGCACCCTGCACTGGGTTCGGTAGGGGCGTGCCGTCAGTGTGCTGTTAAAATGTTCCGTGATGCGGATGATAAATCTGGGAGGCTTGTGATGTCGTGTATGGAGCCTGTGGCCAACAACCAAAGAATATCCATTGTTGACCAGACTGCTGTTGATTTCCGGGCCGGAGTTATCGAGTGGCTCATGACCAATCACCCGCATGATTGCGCTGTATGTGATGAGGGCGGCTCCTGCCACTTACAAGACATGACCGTGATGACAGGTCATGCTTACCGCAGGTTCAAATTCAAAAAGCGGACGCACGTCAATCAAGATCTTGGCCCCTTTATCAACCACGAAATGAATCGGTGCATCCAGTGCTACCGTTGCGTACGATTCTATAAAGATTATGCGGGAGGTGAAGACCTGGATGCGTTTGCATCAAAGAGCAATGTCTATTTTGGACGGCACCAATCCGGCACCCTGGAGAGTGAGTTCAGCGGCAACCTGTCTGAAGTTTGCCCAACCGGTGTGTTTACGGATAAGACATTAAAGCAGCATTATACGCGCAAGTGGGATCTGACTATGGCTCCCTCCATTTGCCAGCATTGCAGTCTGGGGTGCAACATAATTGCCGGTGAGCGATATGGAGATTTAAGAATGATAGCCAATCGCTATCACGGCGAAATTAACGGATACTTCATTTGCGATCGTGGGCGCTTTGGGTATGAGTTCGTCAATGCTCCGGATCGCATTCGTCAACCTATGCACATGGGCCAACCGGTTGATGGCAACAAAACGATCAGCAAAATTTCAGAACTGCTTAAAAATTCGAAAGTCATCGGCATTGGTTCACCTCGTGCCTCACTTGAATCAAATTATGCCCTGAAGAAGTTGGTTGGCGAATCCAACTTTTACAAAGGTGTCTCCAGCCATGAACAAGCACTGATGGATTTGGCCGCATCCATTCTGAAAGATGGACCGGTAAGAACACCGTCAATGAAAGAGACAGAGAAGGCCGATGCCGTATTTATTCTGGGCGAAGACCTAACCAATACTGCGCCCATGCTCGCCCTGGCAGTGCGGCAGTCGGTAAGACGGCAGCCTATGCAAGATGTTAGCAAGTTGGCAGTTCCCGAATGGAATGATGCCGCAGCGCGTGAAATCATCCAGGATAAGAAAGGGCCTTTGTTTGTGGCAACGATTGCTGAAACAAAACTTGACAACATCGCTACGAAGACTTTCCGTGCAGCACCCCAGGATCTTTCAAGACTTGGTTTTGCTGTGGCTAATTTGATAGATCCAGCCGCACCGCAGGTCACCAATCTCAATGAGAACGAGAAAGCATTGGCCGATCAGATCGCTAAAAGCTTGTTAGCGTCTGAACGACCGGTGATCATCTCCGGCACCTCCTGCCTAAGCGATTCTGTATTGAAGGCTGCCGCACAGGTAGCCTGGGCACTACAGAAGCGGAACAAGGATACAGGAATAGTTCTGACGATGCCTGAATGCAATTCGCTGGGGCTTTCTCTGATGGGCGGCCATCCGCTGGCAGAGGCATTTCAAAAAGTAATGACTGGCCAGTCGAATACAGCGATCATTTTAGAGAATGACCTCTATCGGAATGGCAATGCAAAAGCTGTTGATCAGTTTTTAGAGAAGTGCGAGACGGTGATTGTCTTAGATCACTCCCAACATGAAACAGCCGTGAAAGCACAATGGCTAATTCCTTCAGGCACCTTCGCTGAAGCAGACGGAACATTGGTTAATAATGAAGGTCGGGCTCAGCGCTTCTTCCAGGTTTATGAAAAGACCAACGTAAAGGAAAGCTGGCGATGGCTGTCCAGTATCGGGGCAGCAGCAGGAAATGCTGCCATGCAGCAATGGAAAAATTTCGATAGCGTAACGATGGCCCTTGTTCAGGAAGAAAATATTTTCAGTGGAATTGAAAATGTAGCACCCGCTTCTGGCTATCGTATGAATGATGGACAACGTGTTCCGCGAGAACCACATCGATACAGCGGACGCACTGCTATGCTGGCCAATGTAGCTGTGAGCGAACCGAAGCCACCCGAAGACCCCGACTCAGGAATGTCTTACACCATGGAAGGCACGCGCGCTTTGCCACCATCATCAATGATACCCTTCTTCTGGACGCCTGGTTGGAACTCCGTTCAGTCTGTTAACAAATATCAGGAAGAAGTGGGCGCTTCCCTGCGGGGTGGCGATCCTGGGGTTCGATTATTCGAACCCAAGGGAAAACAATGGCAATATTTCAATGATGTACCTGAAAAATTTGAGTCAGTTGAAAATCAACTTTGGATAGTGCCAGTTCATCATATTTTTGGTTCTGAGGAATTGAGTGCAAAGGCAGCTGCTGTCGCGAAACGTGTGCCGAATCCTTATTTGCTGTTAAACCGAAAAGATGGTGACAGACTAAAGCTTACTGAAAGCGACAAAATTGGTTTTGAAGTGAGCGGGCAACTATATCATTTACCAATTAAATTAAGTGACTCCATTGCAACTGGTGTAGCGGCCTTACCCATTGGGTTACCAAAACTGCCCTATGCAGGTCTTCCGGCTTGGGGCATTGTAAAGAAATAAATTATGGATGACGCCACCATACATAAACTATGGATAATCGCCGGGGTGCTGGCGGGCCTCTTGATCGTAGCTCCCGGACTCATCTGGCTGGAGCGAAGGCTTTTGGCTCTTTGGCAGGACCGTTACGGCCCTAATCGCGCAGGGCCATTTGGCATACTTATTGTTCTGGCCGATACCCTTAAACTGTTTTTTAAAGAAGACTGGATTCCACCGTTTGCCGACAAATTTGTTTTTGTTCTCGCTCCTGGCATTGTGGT
>JANPES010000029.1:0-11581 GCA_031423035.1 Cyclobacteriaceae bacterium
CGCCACGGATGGCACTGTATTTTTTGTTGATGCACTATCGAGGAGAACCATGAAACAATCTATAAATCTATTGCCCGGAGAGAGTTTAATTGAGATTCCAGTTGGCGCACTCGGCAAAGGCATGCATATAGCAATCGTTGAATCGGGAGGTAAGAAATTGTTTAAGAAATTATTGGTAAAGTAAATTTGAACATTTTGCCAGGTCAACAATCAACCTGTTTTGAAGAAAAGCTTTTGTTAGTAGTTTTAAAAAATCCACCCCCAAAGGTGGGCAGTTGCGGAGCAGGTCTAAGCCTTTGTTGGTGTTCCCGCGTTCTGAATTCGAGATAGGGCTATCTCCCTACGGCATGCATTGGTTTTGATCCACCACGGGTCACCAACAAACAAATCATGCACTCACTGACCACCGACCACTTACCTCACCACCATCTTCACAACCTTAACTCCCAACAGCACATTCACAAACGCCATTAGCGCCACATGCTCCTCGTAGCTTCCCCCGGCATTCGGGAAAGTACCGTTGACACGGGAGAGGTAGGTCATGAAGAAGACGAACCAGACGTAAAAAAGATAGACATAGGAAATCTTCCTGAACCGCTCCTCACCGAGTTTCCGGTTGTCGGCGCGATACTGCAGCCACGGCATAATAAAGATCATGGTATACGCGAGAAACCCGCCGACGAGACGGATGGGAACAAGTTGTATTCCGGAGAGCGCGACGTAGCTGAGTAGTTCAGCCAGGTGAATTCCATGAACGATTGCGAAAATGAGAAAGTAGGCGGGCGACAAGATAGATTGCAGCGTCTCCTTGCGTTGGGGGTGAAGGAGGAAAATGAGCGAGAAGATGACCAGCGACAAGCGTCCGGAGAACCGCGTCGTTGCCTGAAGACCCCCAATTGCAAAACCGTAGAGAAAAACACCCCATGCCGCAACAGCGAGGGAGGCAAGAACCGCCAACAGAATGGCCACACGAACTTTCATGATGGCTAAAGATACAAGTTAGGAAAATAGGGAGGGTCACTTGCCACGGATAGCACGCCTGCCTGCCGGAGCGTCGCGCGTAGGAAGGGATTTTCACGCCTGCCCGACGAAGCGTCGCGCGAAGGCGGGGATTAAAACGGCTAGGACTGCCAACGATTACTGACCACTGACCACTTAAGAGAATACCCTTAAGTCATTCCCCGTCAACGTCGTATTGTATTTCTTCAATGAAGAAGTCGCCGGCCCGTTGATTACACTGCCTGTCGTGCTGAATCGACTGCTATGGTTTGGGCAGAAAAAATTGCCTGCCAGCGGGACGAAGTTGATTGTAGTTCCCTCGTGTGTGCAGCGTTGGCTGAGGGCCACGTAGTCGGTAGCAGATAGCCGGGCGATGACTATCCCGCTCTTGTAAATCGAGCCACCGTCTACCAGGAGTGCAGCATTTGACATGGCTGTCAAGTCCAACGTAAAA
Organism: Cyclobacteriaceae bacterium; assembly: GCA_031423035.1. Classification (GTDB taxonomy): domain Bacteria; phylum Bacteroidota; class Bacteroidia; order Cytophagales; family Cyclobacteriaceae; genus ELB16-189. The sequence continues at coordinate 1,454 of JANPES010000029.1, forward strand.
TCGATGTTTGTCGGCGCAGCGGGCACGCTGGGATCAGAAGAACTGGAGCAGGATTCAAGCGCACACCCCGCACATACCGCCATGCTGGCAGTGCCGAGCAGTTTCAAAAATTCATTTCTTTCCATGTGTCAGACTTAGGTATAAGCGAAAGTTAAATAATCTTTTGGAGGGCTCGCAGCAACGTTTCTATCTCCTCTTCTGTATTATAATAGTGTGGGGATATCCGGACGGCCCACGTCACCCTTTTTGCGTCATAGTCAATGATGGCCGAGCTACGCGAACTGATCGATATGTTGATGTTCTTTTCCCTGAGGGTTTGAAGAACAAGGGCAGGCTCGCGTCCGGGAATTTCCACCGTAATGATACTACTCAATTTTTTTCCGAGATCGAGGGTTCGAAGGCCCAGTTGAGTGAGTCCCGCCCGCACAACTCCACACAAGGAGGTATTCCGTTCCTGTATTTCGGAAAGGCCGACGTTTAAGGCATACTCCGCAGCTGCACGGCATCCGAGCACCTGGGCATAGTTGAATTCCCAATCCTCAAACCGCCTGGCATCTTTTCGCAATTCAAACACATCCGCGGAAGTCCAATCCGCCCCGCGCATGTCAATAAACAAGGGCCACAGGTTCAGTTGTAAGACGTTGTCAGAGACAAAGAGGAACCCGGTGCCACGCGGGCCACGAAGAAACTTTCTAAATGTCCCGGTGAAAAAGTCACAATGCATCGCCTTCATGTCTACCGGCATCTGCCCGACACTCTGGCATCCGTCGACGAGGTAGAGGATTCCGCGTTCCTTGCACAACATCCCGACTTCTTCCACAGGCTGCAACAGGCCGCTGTTGGTAGGGACGTGACTGAGCGAGACAAGTCTTGGTTTGTGCTTATCCATCAGTTGCTTCATGCTGTCAACATCAACACCGCCTTCTGTCAGACTTTCGGCACGGATCAGCCGAATACCCAATCGTTTCTGGAGCGAAAGAAAGGCCAGCTGGTTTGAAATGTAGTCTTCGTTTGCCAGCAGAATGATGTCTCCTGATTTAAAGGGAATGCTCGAAAGCGCACGTGCAAAACTATTGGTGGCGCTGGAGGTATAAGCGATGTTTTCGGCCCTGCATCCCAACAGGCGCCCCATGCTTCCATAGAAGCCTGAAATTTCCCCTGCTTGTTCATCGGCAGCTTCATAGCCGCCGGTTACCGCTTCCCTGTCAAGGTAATTTTTCTGTGCGTCAATGACAGGCTGAGGCATCAATGACGCGCCGGCATTGTTAAAATGTGCTTTTGTCTTGCAGCCCGGTGTCTCGTCCCGGAGTTGGTCCACTGATGGAATCATAGCTGTGAAAACATGATATTGGACTAAGTTAGCCCAATAAAATTCATATTTTTAACTATGATGATGCAATTGACATTGATAACCATGATTGTATGCGCCTGATACTGCTGACTCTATTGATTGTGTCTTTGCCTACTTTAGGCTACGGGCAAGAATTGGGATACGGCGTTTGTGAAGACTGCTGGTCTGCAGATTCCCTCGGCAACCACCGCGTAGTGATTGATGTCCCTGCGGCCGGCAAGGTTGCTTCCGTAAAGATCCCCTGGCGGCGGCGTGACAGCAGCCCGGAAAACAAGATGATCCTGATCACTGACCAGCGAGGAACCCTGATCAGCAACGTCATCCGTACTTCCATTAACCGCGAATACGGTGAATTACTTTTTGAACCAAAGGCCGGTCCAGGCCCGTATTATGTGTATTACATCAAGTACTTCACCAAAGGCAGTTCAAATTATCCGACTGTGGTCTATCCCGCTCACAAGGAGACAGCCTCGCCCGATTGGAAAGCCAGCATCTCCACAGTAAAACCGGTCCAGGCGAGTGTGATTCAGATGCAGAGTATTGATGAACTGAACAGCTTCTACCCCATGGAGGTCATCGCTACTGAGGCAGAGACAAATACAATAAAAAAGCTGGGCCTGGGCTTGCCCTTTATGGTCTTCCCGGAAGACCGGATGAATCCGGTGAAAATGAAACGTGATTTGCCGCAGCGCTGGATTATTCGAGGGCCAGCGGATTCGTTCAACGGCTCGGCGGACAGAGGCGAGAACTTTACCTTTCAAGTGGGTCTCTATGCGCATGCTGGTAAATTGGAAAATGTCAAGATTGCGTTCACCGATTTTTCTGGCGCCGGTACATTATCGGGAAAAACCTTTTCATGCATAAATACCTCCGGCATCGGCTGGGATGGTGCGTCCTTTGAAAAGAAGCTTGATGTTGAAGCAGGTGCTGTGCAGCCCCTTTGGTGCATAGCGACGATTCCTGAGAAAACGATTCCCGGACTTTACAAAGGAATAGCCACGATCACAGCTGATGGAGTTGCTCCGCGCACAATCAGCATCAGTCTGACCATCACAGAAAAATTTGTCCTCAATGGAAGAGTCGATGAGCCATGGAAGCAGACGCGGCTGGCCTGGCTCAATTCTAGATTGGCGGCCACCGATGAAGTGATCGCGCCGTATACGCCGCTGGTGCTCAACGCCAATGCTATTTCCTTACTGGGAAGAAAGTTTGAGTTAGACGACAATGGGCTACCGAAGCAAATCACTACATATTTTTCTCCGCTCATGACAAAACTTGATATCGTCGGCAAACCTATGTTGTCGGGGGCATTCGAATTTCAAGTGATCCTAAAGGGGAAAGGACCGGTGACATGGGAGCAGTCCGAGCGCGTGAGATTTGACAACATATCAGATGGTGCAATCTCCTGGAAGGCAACCCGCACATCAGACGCTGTCCGCTTGGAAGTTACCGGCCGTCTGGAGTTTGATGGATTTGTTGCCTATACGATGAAACTCACAGCCCTCCGTGACGTGCAGTTGGATAATTCCCGCATGAAAATTCCAATTCAAAAGGCTTTTTCGAAATACCTGATGGGCCTTGGGCAGCGTGGCGGCCTGCGACCAGCGGATTTCTCCTGGACTTGGGACGTAACCAACAAGAACCAGGATGGTGCGTGGATCGGAGATATTAATGGTGGGATTCAGTTTTCACTGCGCGCAGAGAATTATTCCCGACCCTTGAATACGAACTTTTATTTGCAGAAACCACTCAACCTGCCGCCCTCATGGGGAAATTCCGGCAGGGGAGGTGTAAAAATATCCGAAGATGCGAAGTCGGCCACTGTAGATGCATTCAGTGGAGCACGGGATTTGAAGGCCGGTGAAACACTGTATTACAATTTTACTTTGCTGATCACTCCTTTCCACACCCTGGACACCGATTTCCAATGGAAGACGCGCTTCTATCACAAGTACAGTCCCATTGACACCATCTTGCGCCGTGGCGCTTCGGTAGTAAATATCCACCATGCCAACGATATTAACCCATACATCAACTACCCTTTCTTGCGGACGCAGGAGATGAAGACATACATCGACTACTCGCATCAGAAAGGCCTCAAGGTCAAAATCTATAACACAGTCCGCGAGCTCTCGAACCAAGCCTACGAGACTCACGCGTTGCGCAGCCTGGGGACGGAAATATATTCTCCCGGCAAGGGTGGAGGCTTCTCCTGGCTCCAGGAGCATCTCGGTGACGATTATATCGCCGCGTGGTTTGTTCCTGAATTGAAAGACGCTGCAGTGATCAACAGCGGCATGAGCCGGTGGCACAACTACTATGTCGAAGGAATGAACTGGCTGGTGAAAAACGTTGGGATTGACGGCATCTACCTCGACGACGTTGCTTTTGATCGCACCACAATGAAACGCATCCGAAGGGTATTGAAAAGTGACCGCGGCCCGGGTATCATTGACTTGCATTCGGCTAACCAATACAACAAGCGCGACGGATTCAACAATAGCGCGAATCTTTACCTTGAGCATTTCCCTTACCTGAACCGCCTGTGGTTCGGTGAGTATTTTGACTATGATTCCAAACCGGATTTCTGGATGACGGAAGTTTCCGGAATTCCATTTGGATTGATGGGTGAAATGCTGGAGAAGGGTGGAAATCCCTGGCGCGGAATGGTGTATGGGATGACCAACCGAATGCCGTGGACTGAAAATAGCGACCCGCGTTATCTATGGAAACTCTGGGATGACTTTGGGATCCAGGGATCGGAGATGATCGGCTACTGGGTGAAGGGTAACCCTGTGAAAACAGATAATGCCGAGGTTCTTGCTACGATCTATAGGAAGAAGGACGCTGTACTTATTTCGGTGGCCAGTTGGGCGGTAGAAGATGTCAAGGTCAAACTCATCATCGACTGGAAAGCGCTCGGTATCAAACCGACAACAACAGCAGAATTGCCATCAGTCAAAGACTTTCAGGAAAAACAGACGATAAACCTCAGTAACGGATTCGTAGTTCCGAAGGGAAAAGGATTGTTGATGATAGTTAAATAGGGATAGGATGCGGCTAGGTATCAAGTTGCAAGCGACAAGGAGATCCGGGTCTAAGTATTTGTCCGCGACCTCATTCTCAAATTCTCAAATCTTCAAATATCTTCAAATTCTCAAATTGACATGAAATCACTCTTCACCATCCTCATCGGTCTCATCGCATTCTCCGGTCTTGGCCAACAACCCGCCACCATCAAAGAGTACCAGAAGACCTTCAAGACCTATCCGTTTTCAGATCCGGATCCGGTGGCGCGAATGGGTAACATCTACCCATACTTTCGATTTGATGGCTACACAGACAAACCGGTTGACAAGTCCTGGAAGGTCGTGGAATTGGAGAATGAGTTTATTTCTGTGATGATACTCCCGGAAATTGGCGGTAAGATCTGGGCAGCTACTGAGAGGTCGACAGGAAAACCTTTTCTCTATTATAACCATGTCGTCAAGTTCCGCGATATCGCCATGCGCGGACCATGGACCAGCGGTGGGATCGAGGCCAACTACGGAATCATCGGTCACACACCCAATTGCTCCACCCCGGTTGATTATATGACTCGTATCAATAGCGACGGCAGTGTGAGTTGTTTCATTGGCACGCTCGACCTGCTTACGCAGACATATTGGACGATTGAAGTGAATCTTCCCAAGGACAAGGCTTATTTCACAACGCGCTCATTCTGGAGCAATACCACACCGCTCGAACAGCCGTACTACACATGGATGAATGCCGGCATCAAGGCCGCCGGCGATCTGGAGTTTGTTTATCCGGGCACACGATACCTGGGACATGACGGTAGCAATAAGGCGTGGAAAATTCATGAGGGCAATGGGAAAGACATTTCCTTTTATGAACGGAACAATTTTGGACCCTATAAATCGTATCACGTTTTTGGGAAGTACACCAATTTCTTCGGTGGGTTCTGGCATGATGAAAACTTCGGCATGGGCCGCTATGCCGCTCACGATGAAAAAGCTGGAAAGAAAATCTGGATCTGGGGCCTTTCCCAGCAAGGCATGATCTGGGAGAAACTGCTCTCCGATACCGATGGACAGTATGTTGAGGTCCAGTCAGGGAGACTCTTTAACCAAACGGATCATACGAGCACGGCAACACCTTTTAAGCACCGGGGCTTTGCACCCTATTCAACAGACACCTGGACGGAATTTTGGTTTCCTGTTAAGGGCACGCAAGGGTTTGTTACTGCCAACCCGGCTGGCGCCATGAACGTTCGTACGCGACAGGGAAGAGTCCGTGTGGATATTTCACCGCTTCAGAACATGAAACAAAAACTTGTTATCGCCCAGGGCGAAAGCAGAATCTATGAAAAAGAGATTGACCTGAAGGTGATGCAACCGTTTTCCGATTCGGTGGCGACAGTTTCGTTGGAACCGATTCTCGTCATGTTGGGGGATCATGTGCTGGAGTATCGAACCGATCCGATGGACGGAGTCCTGTCAAGATCGGTCGAGTCGCCAAAGAATTTTGACTGGAGCAGCGTCCAGGGACTTTACATCGAGGGCAAGGAATTCATACGCGAACGTCAGTATGTGAAAGCCGAAGAGAAACTTCAACAGTGTTTGGCAAAGGACCCGAACTACCTTCCTGCGCTCACCGATCTTGCCATGGTAAGCTATCGGAACATGGACTATACCAAGGCTATGTCGTTACTGATGCGCGCCTTGAGCATCGACACCTACGACCCAATGGCTAATTTTTATTACGGACTGACTTCCTCCGCACTGGGCAAAAAGACGGATGCCAGAGACGGATTTGATATTGCTGCCATGGATCCAGCTCATCGCGTTGCGGCTTACACAGAGTTGAGTCGCATGGATCTAAAAGACGGGCGTCTGGATCGGGCCGTTCATTATGCTGCTAAAAGTCTGGAAGGCAATGCCGCCCACGTGGAAGCGCTTCAGTTGTTGGCTTTAGCCTATCGTATTCAGAAGAACACGGTGAAGGCGGACGAAGCACTGAATGCTTTGAGGCGATTAAATCCGCTGAATCATTTTACGGGGTTTGAAAATTACCTCACTACTCCAACGCCAGAATCGAAATCAGCTTTTTTTCAGAGCATCAGGAATGAGTTGATGGCCGAATCCTACCTGGAGCTCGCTACATGGTACTACCGGCTGGGTATGTTGAAGGAGTCTCGAACTATTCTTGAACTTTCGCCGACCAACGCAGAGGTTGCATTTTGGCAGGCGTTTCTGGAGCAAAAGTTGGGGGGCTCATCAGAGAAAGCACTCGACCGTGCGACAGCTGCGTCCGTTGCGGGAGTATTTCCTTTTCGCCCCGAATCAGCAGAGGTGTTTGCGTGGGCAACCGGCGTAACGAACAACTGGAAGCCAAAATATTTCTTGGGGTTGATTTACTGGAGCAAGAACCAGACATCCAAAGCGCGTGAACTCTTTGCTGCATGCGGAAACCGACCGGATTTTGCTCCACTCTACGCAGCCCGAGCCGAATTGATTCGTGAAACTTCGTTGGTGGATTTGCAGAAGGCAGCGGAATTGGAACCCGGTCAGTGGCGCTACGGAAAAATGCTTGTACAGCATTATTTCAACGAGAAGAAGTTTGCCGATGGCTTGCGTGTGGCTCAGGAATACGATAAACGCATAGCAAATGATTTTCGCCTCCAGTTGCTGTTGGCAAAAGCCTACCTTCTGAATGATAATTACAAGGCCTGCAATGATGTGCTCGCCAAGACAAGCATTCTTCCCTTTGAGGGATCAACGGAAGGTCATGCCTTGTACCGGGAAGCGTGGCTACTGCAGGCCATTGATCGGATGAAGGCAAACAAGTATTCCGAGGCCCTGGTGATGATTGGCAAAGCGAGGATGTATCCGAATAATCTTGGTGTAGGAAAACCGTATGATGCGGACATTGATTCCCGTGCAGAGTATTTGCTGGAAGGCATGTGTCAGGAGGGGATGAAGAAAATGGACAAAGCGAAGGCAGCCTGGGGAAGTGCACTGAGCCAGGAGCAATGGCCAGTTGGTCCTAATACCCTCATTTTGGCGTGGGCGCTGCGGAAAGCCGGACAAGTTGACAAAGGTGAGTCCACGCTGAAAGCCTGGGTCAATCAGGCCCCATCAAACGCAATGGCACTATGGTGTCTGGAGACATTCCAAAGAAGAAGCGTAGTGATTCCGGTTTCGTCGCAAGCAGATGGATCGCGATTGCTCCAGGCTATCTATTCGTTAAATCCGTAGAAGATTGACAGCTTGCCTTACTCTGTTGGTTTCAGAATCAATTTTTGTGATTGACGCTCAATGGCTGGACGGTTCATCAGCATTTTCCTGAATTGCCCCGTTGCGAACATTTTGGCCTGATCAGAATAGTGGGGGCTCATGACGTTGCCTGATTGGCCCGTAGGCGAAATGGTTTCTCCGTTGTCCAGATCACCAAAGTCAGTGATCTTCCGTAGCGCCGGACCGTCGAAGACAGGAAAATAGCCGGTGGTATCCATTTGTTGATCCAGGTCGTTGATCACTTCTCCTCCTCCCGGCTGTGGAAAAGGCCCCACAGAGAAGAGTTTGTCCAGCGGTTTAACGACACTCAACGCGTGAGCGTGCGTGAGTGAATGGAATTTTCCCCATTGCCAGTCTTTACTTTCTTCACCTGCCACCGCAGCTAACAATAGAAGGGCTTTGTCCGCCGCGCGTGAAATGATATCTGTACGAGTTTCCTTAATCGCCGATGTGGTTTTGTCATCCCACCACGGAGAGGATTCATTGGCAATCAGAATCTCAAAAGAGTTTCTCGGCAACGATGTTCCTAAGATGGCGCTATAGGCACCCCATCCCAGTTCATCGGTCATGGCGAAGAACATAGTTTGTGAGAGCATATTAAAATATACTGAGGGCCCAACGTCCATGACGGCCTGCTCGCCATGCCAATTTTTTAACACCTGAATGATCTCATTGTATTTAGGATTTCCGGTGGACACGAGCACATCAGCCATCTGCCAGCCTACCGCCGGGTGCATTTCAGATTCAACATCAAGCGCGATTTTCTTCACCTCATTAATGGTCCAGACTTTGTCTTCGGACAGGAGTTTTGCAATTCTTCCGGCGCGGGACCGGGGATAGTAATACCCAGGGTAAAGCACGCCGTCTACGCTGTCTGGCTGGTTGTTGGCAGAGTAGACAAAACCCCAAGGTGGGTTGACGGCATGCGGGTTCTTGGAGAAATCATAGTAGCCGAGGTATTCATCTTTGCCTGAGGCTCCATCCAAAAACAATTTTGAATTGACGTGCGCTGGTCGAACGGGTAATTTGGCTACCGCCCACCATGCGATGTTGCCATCGGTGTCGCCATACATCAGGTTAAGTCCGGAAGCTGTGAAAAGAGATGCCGCTTTCTGCGCTTCTTCAAATTGCGCGGCATGATTTAGCATATAGAAGGCCTGAAGCGAATAGTTTGCATGATGATGCAACGACCACCAAAGCGAGACCGGATTTTCTGAAGTCATGGTCTGCTCCATGATGCTGTTGATGAGTGGTCCGTGGCGTGAGCTCTTTACTTCAATGACGACATCTTCTGCATCCTTAACCTGGATAACTTCTTTCTGTATGGCTAATTCTTCCCATCGTCCTTCAAACTTTACCTGGTTAGCATTTTCCGGATTGAATTCTTCACGAAAGAAATCAACATCATCATTTTCAAACATTGTAAACCCCCAGCCACAGAATTGGTTGTTGCCGAGCAGACCAAAGGGAATACCCGCGAGATGGTGGCCATAAAAGCGGAACCCGGGGTACTCGAGATGGGCCTCATACCAAGCCGTAGGCTGCATGAATTGCATGTGGGTATCGTTTTCGAGAATTGGAAATCCGGAGGCAGTGCGGTTCCCGGCAATTACCATTCCATTACTCCCCGACCACAATGGGACGGGAAGCTTTCGAAATCCTTCGGCCACGGCGGCGATCAGGGGATCAGCAGCGAGTTTTTTCGGGGAACCACTAAAATTCTTGATCTTCTGCGCCGAAGCTGACGTGGAAACAGCCAGGTCTTTCAGGTACGCTTCGCCAAGTTCTGTTCTGATTTTTTCCAGCACAGGGTCGACTTGCATCCCTTCTGCAAAACCCAAAGCAATGAATCCCAGGGCAAGGTAAATGTCCTTGGGCGTGAATTCTGTTTTAGGGATTCCAATGATAGAAAATTCGATGGGTGTCTTCCCTGTGCGCACATATTCATTGACGCCGCGTTGATAGGCCAGGGTGGTACGCTGAAATTCTGCAGTATCAGTACGGAGATATTTCTGGGCACCTGCTTCGGCAAATTGATTCAGGCCAAGTGTACGGAATAGCTTGTCAACAGGGATCAGATCTTTCCCCAGGACTTCCGATAGGCGTCCGCCGGCCGCTCGCCGCAGCATCTCCATCTGGAATAGCCGGTCCTGTGCATGAACATATCCCAGCGCAAAGTAAGCGTCCTCTGCATTCTTTGCATAGATGTGAGGAACGCCGAAGGCGTCATATAATACTTCAACTTCTTCCTTTAGTCCTTTTAGAGTGACCGACCCCGAGTATACCGGTTTGGTGGTCTGCAAGTAGATATATGTACCAAGTACCGTAAGTACGGCTATGGTCAGCAGTACCATTAACGATCTTTTCAGTATTTTCATGACTGAAAGTTAACCATTCAACGCATGAGGAGATACCCTGTGCTGAATTTCTTTGCGTCTTTGCGCCTTTGCGGTGAAAAAACTCTTAATGCTTGCACCA
>JANPES010000030.1:0-9378 GCA_031423035.1 Cyclobacteriaceae bacterium
ACCCACCACAAAGCCATGGGCAAACCGATGTGGGGTGCCAGCAAGATCACAACGGGAATCGTTGATTCTGCTCGCGGCGCAGGACTCGATATCATGATGGATCAGTACCCGTACACTGCCAGCCACACAGGACTTTCCGTCCTCATTCCCTCCTGGGCACTGGAGGGCTCGGCCGAAGACTTTAAGAAGCGCATCTCAAACAAAGGCGAGCGGACGAGGATCATGGAGGGCATCAAATTCAATCTGCTAAACGACCGCGGCGGCGGTGACTTGAAGAATATCCAATTCGCCAACGTGGAGTGGGACAGCACCCTGCAAGGAAAAACACTTTACGACTACGTCGTGCAACAAGGCAAAGAACCTAGTCTCGAAAACGGTGCCACAGCAACGATTGAAATGCAATTGAAAGGCGGGGCGAGTTGCATCTTCCATGCCATGAGTGAAGAGGATGTAGTACGCATCATGCAGCACCCCTTTACCATGCACGCCTCCGACGGTGGCCTGGCCAAATTCGGACAAGACCATCCGCATCCTCGTGCTTATGGAACCTTCCCCCGAATCCTCGGCCACTATGTACGTGAAATGAAGGTGCTCAGCCTGCAAGAGGCCATCCGCAAGATGACCTCGATGCCTGCTCAGCGCCTGAAACTCAACGACCGCGGCGTGATCAAAGAAGGCAACGTTGCCGACATCACCATTTTCGATGCAGAGCGCGTCATTGACAAAGCAACATTCGAAAAACCGCATCAATACCCGGAAGGCATCAACTATGTAATTGTTGGTGGTGTCGTCACGGTTGACAAAACAGGCCTAACGACCAACCGAAATGGTAAAGTTCTTAGGGGGACGAACTATTTGAAAAAGTGACAACCAGAGAATGGGATTTGAATGAAAGTGCAACCCACTTCGATGTTCGATATTCAGTGTTCAATATTCAATATTGATGAGAGCCAACTCCTCCCTTCTCCTCTGGAGAAGGGCCGGGGATGAGGCCTACCAACTACTACTAGAACCACCCCCGCCAGAGCTCCCACCTCCAAAACTGCCTCCTGAGCTTCCGCCGGATCCACCTGACGAACTAGACGAAGTTAGCCGCGCAATGGAGTAGGTCGAAACAACGACGTGGCCACAAAACTTGCACTCATTGGTCTTCTCCCCTTTGCCGCTGGATGATTCAGTAGGGCTGACGAGCGTGCGGTTGCTTTTTTGGTAATAGGCGTGGGTTTTACACTTCGGACAAGCCGAATATTTTGATGACTTGTTTTGATAGACGAGCTCGAAATACGTTCCGCAAGAATCACAAAGCCAAACATCATAATCCATAGACTTCAATCCTTCTTCAAAAATCTTCTCTTTGCTCAGGTAGGTGTCATCGGCCTGCTCGTCCATTTTGCGGGCAGGCTTCCCACATTTGTTGCAGTTCCGTGGATGATTTCGGTAGAAGGTCATCCTTCGCTTATAAAGAAAATAGTGCGGAAGGAAGGGAATCGGAAACAGAATGGCCCACACGAGCCAGCTTACCCGATACGCTTCAAAAAAATCCACGATCCGCTTGTACTTCATCTCTGCAAGATTGCGCTTCACGATAGCATTCATTCGGATACGCTTGACGATCAGGGTCACTAGAAAATAAACATAAAGCGCCGCAATGGCCTCCACGATCGGGTCGAGCATCGGGCTGTACTGGAAGATCAGCAGGATAATCAACGGGAAAAGTCCGAACGCTACGAACCAACTCCCTTTCGTCATGCGCATCTGTGGGTACGGGGTAGACTCCGGGTTCTTTACGCCCGCAAATTTTTTCCGATTGACCAGAAAAAGAATTAGAAGCGTAACGGCGCCCATGATGATACTTGTTGGGAAAAAGACCGCCCAATCAGAATATGCCCTCAGCTCCTGGGCGAGCAACTCATCGGCGTAGACCGGGTCTGACAGGATCTTTAATACTTGCTGGACACCGTCGATCATCGCCTCATCATTGCTGCCCTCCTTGAAGCGCGGCACCATGTACTGCTCCTGGATCCGCTTGCAGATCGCATCGGGCAGCACACCCTCCAGCCCTTGTCCCGTATGAAAGCGAACTGTGCGCTGATCCAATACCAGCAGGATCAGCAGTCCATTATCTTTTGAGGCCTGCCCGATACCCCACTTCGTGAAGAGCTCCTGCGCAAAGTTGAAGATGTCCTGATCGCCGATGGAACCCAGGGCAACCACTACGACTTGAGTCGTTGTCTTCGACTCAAGTTCTTTCAGTTGTTGGTCGAGCAATCTAACAGTCTCCACACCTAAGATGCCGTCGGGATTCGACACAAGATTGTTGGAGTCAACCTTGACATTGGGGACCATGTCAACTGTATAGACCTTCGGCTGTGCCTGCGCCAGGTTGAAAACGAAGATTAGAAGGAATACAACGCTCCGCATTGACTTTGGGATTAATTGGCCACCACAGGTGTAAACTTAACGACTTTGTTCTCGATCGGTTTGACGGCCTTCAAATATGTATAGATGGCCTTGAGATCATCGGTCTCCATATGACTGTACATTGTCCATGGCATCACGCTGTTGAACTCCCCACTGGCTACATCCGGTGTAACATAGGATGAGTCCCCGTAGATTTTGAATTTCGAAAGAAACATGTTCTCCGTCCATTGTCCAATACCTGTCCCCATATCCTGTGTCAGGTTTGCCGATCGGACGACAGACCCGTCGGGGAACATAAACTCTCGACCACCGCTAAAAGAAACTTCTTTGATGATCTGTCCCTGACCATCTACCTGCGTGTGGCACTCCACACATCCGGAGGCATTGGTCATGTAGGCTCCATATGCGAGAAAGTCAGTCTTCTCAGGTCGTTTCTGTGGCTGCGCAAGCTGGGGAATGGTATTGATGATGAAGTTTACCGGGAAGTCGGCGACTGAAGCCTGGACGATGTTATCGATGGGAGCAATGCTGCGAACATATGCAATGATGCTCTGAATATCTTCGGGATCCATCTTACCGTAATAGAGATACGGCATCAGCGGAAACATTGCGACACCTTCCTTGTTGACACCCGTGGTAATTACGCGATACAATTCGCCATCTGTATATCTACTGATCCCCGACGGTGTGATGTTCTTGGAAATGAAGACGCCCGGCAATCCCATCTTTTGATCAAAGTACTCACCACCCTTGCCCAGTGTACCGGGCACCAGAGGGCCGGAGAATTTCGTCCAGTCCCGTGTCGAGTGACAGTCCATACACACGGTTACTGAGTGCGCCAGGTAGCGGCCACGCTCGATGCGTTCCGGCGTGTACTCAATTGAAATATCCGCTGCCGGAGGAATATCCGGCAATCCGAGCTTCAGGTATGTCATCAAACCGACAATGCCAAGGATAGTTGCAAACGCAACATAGCCCAAATATTTCAGGATCTTTATAAGGGTAAGGATTGGGGTATACCGAAGATAGTCTGAAAATATTATTCCCCAAAGCAGTGCAGGGGTGTTCTTCAGATCTCAATTAACCAAATGCCCCAATAGTACAAATCCAACAAACCGCTATTTCGTGACCTTAATCTCATCAAACGCCTCACCCTTCGCATTGAGCTGTTTCAGGGTAAGGGTCTTTCCGTTTGTTTCAATCATCGTGAAAGAGTGAATATCCGAGACAATCTTTGCAGTGAATGGCACCCAGTTGTCTTGGGGTTCATGCTTCCATAGATCAGGCTTGCCGCTGAGCACCGGATCGTAGAGACCTGCACCACCCGCCCCAGTGACGATGTAAATGATTCCTTTAGGCTTCGTGTTTGTCACGCCATCAAACTCCGGATCAAGCGTAAACGTCCCGTCAACACGTCCTTCCGGAGACACAATATATTTATCACGCGCCTCATTCATCTTCGGAGAGAATTTCAATGGCAGTGAACGCTGGTAGTTATGCACGTGACCGTTGAGGACCATGTCTACGCCCAGTTCTTCCAACAGCGGCGACAACAACCTCATGTGCTGATAATCATAATGTGCCTTACTGGAATTGAAACCAGGATGATGATAGGCCACGATCTTCCAGTCGGCCTTGCTTGAACCAATATCATTTTTCAACCACTCCAAGAGCGCAAAGTCGACCGGATTGACGTAGCTATTTGCGTCCAGGCAGGTGATGTGAACGTTTCCATAGTCGAATGAATAGTTTGCCAATTTTGGGAATCTGCCGTCAGTAGCCTTCTTGAATGCCTTGACCCGCTCCGGAGGCCCGGTGACTTCAGTTGTCAGTGTAGTTATCGGAGCATTCTGCGGGAGGTCACTATAATAAAAGAAGGCAAGACCATCAGGCCATTTCTGAAGGTCTGAGCCGTAGACATCGTGGTTTCCAACAAACATGTAAAATGGGGTAGTTTGCATGAAAGGCACGCCTTTCTCCGGCGATGCCTCCGGGGAAGTGTAGGCCGGAAAGAATCGTGCGCGATACTCTCGCTCCAGGCCATTGTTGTAAACAAGGTCGCCGGTGACAAGAACAAACTGTGGCTTTTGCAGATACGCCTGGTATGCAATGGCTGCCTGTTGCGGGGAGCCTGTTCCGCAGTCACCCCAAACAGCAAACCGGGTAAGCGGCTTCCTGGTACGGGTCGTAAAGGTATTTGATGAAATGATCTTGTCGTTAAGGCGTACCCGATACGTGTAGTCTGCATCAAAATTAAGTCCGCCTAGTGTTGCTCTGTACAAGTATGTCTTCTTGCCCAGTAAGTTCAAATGCACGTAAGAGACTTTGGCTACTGAAACCTTGGGTAGGCCTTCCAGGGATAGTCCCGGGGCAAACTCAACCTTGAACGCTCCAGACACACTGTCGGTCTGCCAGATTACCACCTTCTGCTCCTTCGACAGTGTAGACGCATTACCAGGTTGCAAATAGGGTTGGACGACAATCTCTTGGGCGCGGCTTGTCAAAGAAACAAAAATCAGAAAAGCTAGAAGTCCAGGGCGCATAAAAACAAGATTTTGAGGCGATTCTATTATCAGCCGTAAAGGTAGTAAACAAAAACAAGGCCGAAGTTCAGCAGGGTCATGTGCGAAATACCCCGAGTGCAAAATTCTTCATCGCAACAGTCATCCGTTCGATTTCGTTGGTTTTAAATGCGGTTTGGTCACTCAGATACTGCTGCTCAAGCTGGCTCCTTTGCTTGTCTGTACGGAAGTAAACATTTCCTCCCACAACCAGCTGAACAAGGCCAATAAGCATGAGGGGGATTACCAGGCCTTTGTAAAATGGTTCACCCCATTCCATGAGCGATACAATTGAGAAAGAAAGGGTAAGAAAACCTAGGGCTAAAAAGATCAAACTTTCAGATTTCTCAGCTTCGAAATAGGTCCTGATAAACTCCATAATAGGAGTATTAAATCCAGCATCAACATAGCTTGCAACATAGCGTTTTGGTGAAATTAGTTTCGTCCGGTACCGAACAACTAAAACCAGTTACGAACAGGCCAACCTCATAAAAGTGCTAATTTTGGCCGTTGGGTCTTTGGTACGGCTATTGTCAGGATAGTATACAAACCTTGCATTATGTGGACGAACTACCTCGTGATTGCTTTCCGAAATCTTGCCAAGAACAAGGGCTTTTCACTCATTACCATTCTCGGGCTTGCATTGGGTCTGGCATCCGTCTTTTTGATAACCAGCTATGTACGGACGGAGTTGTCATACGACAGACATCACGAACACGCATCGGACATTTACCGCGTAGCCTGGTTTACCAACAACCCGCAGACCCGTACACCACATCCGCTGGCACAGGCCATGGCGGCAGACTTCCCGGAAGTGGAGAGCGGTGTTAGCATCACTCCGCTATGGGGCGTTGGCCTTACCCGTGAGACCTTCTCTTTCAGGAACCTGGAAAAGGATATTCGGTATGATGAATCCAATGTACTCGCCGTGGATACAACATTCTTTGATGTGTTTACGGTGCCTCTGGTTGCCGGGGACCCCAAGACTGCCTTGAAAAACACAGGTGGGCTTCTGATCTCGGAAGCGATGGCTGAAAAATACTTTAAGGGCGAGAATCCCGTAGGCAAGCAGTTAGCAGTGAACGATGACCGGAATCTGATTGAAGTGGCGGGCATCTTTAAGAACTTCCCGCAATCGTCACATGTGCATGCCGACTTTCTTGTCAGTTACTTGCGGGAGAAATCTTTCGAGAATCCAACTAGTCAATATTATACCTGGAACGATTTCGGGCACTATAACTACATCCGACTTAAACCAGGTACAGACGCAAAAGACCTCGAAGCCCGCATGATTCCATGGGTGAGAAAGTACATCGCCGTATCCGACGAAGAGGTACGCGCACTCCAGGAACGCAACTACGGATTTCGCCTTCAGCCCCTGACAGACATTCATCTTCACTCGCATATTCGTTGGGAGCTTGAACCCAATGGCCATATCGCTTATGTCTACATCCTGATGGCTGCCGCGATTCTCATCCTGATTATCGGGTGTGTCAATTTCATCAACCTCACCACCGCACAGTCTGTTGAACGCACAAAAGAAATCGGCGTCCGGAAAGCCGTCGGAGCAAGCAGACTTCAACTCGGAATACAATTCACTGGCGAGTCCGTCCTCGTCAGCCTGATCGCCACGCTAATCGCTGCCATTTTTATAGAGGTCGGAGCTTCCTGGTTTACCTTGATCTCAGGCCAGGTGATGCAGTTCCATTACGGCCAGTTTATCCTTATTCTCGGTGGACTTGGTCTGCTGACCGGCCTTGCGGCGGGAGCATTTCCTTCGCTCTACCTGTCGAACTTAAAGCCCGGCCTGATCCTGAAAGGAGGTTTTGCTCCACGCAAAGGCGGAGGAGCCCGTTCCTACTTCACCATCTTCCAGTTCTTCGCCTCCATGGTGCTCATCTCGGCTAGTCTAATCATCTATCGGCAACTTACTTTCATACAATCAAGAGAATTGGGCTTTCAACAAGATCAGGTTATCAGTATCCCCATCCGTGACCATGAACGGATCACATCCCGGATGAATGACCTTCGCACCGAACTGCTCAATGTGCCAGGCGTGCAAGGGGCCTCTGCTGCCTCCAATATTCCGGGGCACTCCTATAATCAAAATGGTGTGTTCAGCGCACGAGATCCACAAATGCGAATCACTGCATCCGAAGCTATGGTCGATTATGACTTCTTTGATGTGATGAGTATTCCATTTCATCAAGGGCGCTCCTTTACCGTGTTGAATCCGGCAGACAGTGATGCCTTCATCATAAATGAAACGCTGGCCAGGAATCTCTTTGGTGAAACTGAAGCTGTTGGCCAGGAAATTGTATGGGATTCGGAAGCAGGGCTCATCAAAGGGGCTATCATCGGCGTCGTGAAGGATTTTCATTTTCAGTCCTTACACAAAGCCGTGGACCCGCTCTTCTTCCGTCTGAGTCCAAACTACAATTACATGGTGCTTAAAGTAAGTGGGGAAGACTTTTTAACTTCCCTGGAAGGGATCAAGAAAGTCTGGACACAGGTTGATACCCAATTCGCTTTTGACTACTCCATGCTGTCCGATGATCTGAACCAGCAATATGCCGAAGAGCAAAACATGGCAGGAATCCTCAGCGCCTTCTCCGGCATCGCGGTGACCATCGCGTGCTTCGGGCTACTCGGCATCGCAGCCCTCACCTTTCGTCAGCGAATCAAGGAAATAAGTGTAAGAAAAGTATTAGGTGCAAGCCGATCAAACCTCATGGTTCAACTCCTGTGGAACTTTAGCAAGTTGATCCTCATCGCCGTCCTGCTGGCCGTGCCGTTGGTGTGGTGGATCATGGAAGGCTGGCTTCAGAATTTTGCCTTTCGCATGGCAATTCACCCACTTCTCTTCATCATGCCTGCGTTCCTTCTCCTTGCTTTTGCCTGGTGTACATTAGGCTACCTGACCTGGAGAGTCTCGAATGTCAATCCAGCAGAGACATTGCGGAGTGAGTAAGTGGTGAACAGAAGGAAGTAATCAGCAAGAAGTAATCAGCAAGAAGTAGTCAGGGAAGTGAATTGAAATTTCCCAATCTCAAATCCCCAAATCCCCAAATTACCCAGTCGTCTTTGCTCTATACCCATCCAGCGTAAGCAACTGAAGCAGTTTCTCCCGTGTGTCTCCCTGGATGAGGATCTCGCCATCTTTAACTGATCCGCCTGTACCGCATTTCGTCTTTAGCTTTTTGCAGAGAGTCTCCAGGTCGTCCAAAGTACCCACAAAGCCAGAGACGATGGTCACTTGCTTCCCGGCACGGCCAGTCCGGTCAATGAATATTTTCAGTTGCTGCTTGTCAGGCGCCAGTGTGGTCTGCGCCGAGGAGGTAGGCTCAGCGTATCCAAAATTCGAATCGGTTGAGTACACAACACCATCGCGCTTTTTCCAGTCGTTCTTCTTCATTGAATTTTTTACAGAATTGAAAAAAACAAAAATATGAGGTTGAAACCAAGCAAAATACATATCGAGATCATGATATTGAACCGAAACTCAATTCCGTCTTTTACCAGCAGGCCGGCGATAGATACCAAGAATAACAAAATCGGCGCAATCATCAGGTTCTGATAAATCGTAGCCAGGCTGTCAATGATAAAGCGGTCATCCTGCGCTTCAACCCGGATAAGAAGATTGAGCAAGCGTGACGATACCACCTCAATCTCTGAGTCCACGGGAAAATAATCAACTCCCTCATAGGAAACCGGAAACTGATTGCCCTTCTCCGTCACGAGTAAATTTGGTACGTGATGAAGCTGCCAGGACCTCTTGCCGCTGCCGGCTGGAAGAACATGCTCGGTGCTCACACGCGATGGGAGCCAGTAGTCGACCATAAGTAACAAACAATACCCAACGCCAATCCAGGAAACGGCTCGCATGAATTTGAGCAGATGCAGCATCATAAGCAATTTCTCGGAAGGGCCTGACTTGGCCGGGCGATAGCCTTGCTGTCTTCTTCTATATGCCGGATCCCGGTGCCATTGTGCTTGCCGTGAAGGCGCTGGACTGACAAGGCCCGCACCCTGGAGCAAAGCGTCATAGTTAGCCCGCTTCAGTGGATCGGAGAGAACCTCATGCGCTTCGTTGATTTCCTGAAAAAGCCGGATTGCCTCATCGGAGTGGTTCCTGTCCGGGTGAAATAAAACAGCCAGACTTCGGTAGGCACGCTTAATCTCGTGTCCGTTTGCATGCCGGCCAATGCGCAAGATTTGATAGTAATCCTTCACCTGTCAAAGTAAATGAAACGGGAAAGCTAAAAAAAGAGTCGCACCCTCCGAAGAAAGCGCGACTCAAATTATTTTCAGGTGAAATATTAGCGCTTCACAACAAAGGTTAATACCGGACGGGCGGAATGGCTGGCCACATCCTCTGCAACACTACCGGCAATTA
>JANPES010000031.1:0-2353 GCA_031423035.1 Cyclobacteriaceae bacterium
CACCCATGATCTCCAAGGAGACCTGGAAAGTGATCAAGGCTAATGCTGCCGAGCTGGACGAAGCGATCTTCTATGACCGCGAATTCAGCTACGACTATTTCGGGTTCAAAACCCTGGAACGCTCGTACCTGATGAAGATCGAAGGCAAGGTGGTTGAGCGCCCTCAGCATATGCTGATGCGTGTTGCAGTGGGTATCCACGGAGAAGATATCCCTGCGGCGATTGAGACCTACAATCTGTTGTCAGAAAAGTGGTTTACCCATGCCACCCCGACACTTTTCAACGCCGGTACCCCTAAGCCACAATTGTCTTCCTGCTTCCTGTTGACCATGAAGGACGACAGCATTGACGGGATTTACGATACGCTGAAGAACTGCGCCAAGATTTCACAGTCTGCCGGCGGCATTGGTTTAAGTGTTCACAACGTTCGTGCGAAAGGCTCCTACATCAAGGGAACCGGTGGAACATCCAACGGGATTGTACCGATGCTCCGTAATTTTGATATGACTGCGCGCTATGTTGATCAGGGTGGCGGTAAGCGCAAAGGCAGCTTCGCCGTATACCTCGAACCATGGCATGCTGATGTTTTTGACTTCCTCGACCTGAAGAAAAATCACGGTAAGGAAGAAATGCGGGCCCGCGACCTGTTTTATGCCATGTGGATTCCCGACTTGTTCATGAAGCGGGTGGAGGCCAATGAAACGTGGTCATTGTTCTGCCCCAATGAAGCACCGGGTCTTGCCGACTGCTATGGTGAGGATTTCGAGCGACTGTATGAGAAGTATGAAAAGGAAGGAAAATTCCGAAAGCAGATAAAGGCACAGGACCTTTGGTTCGAAGTACTGGAATCACAGATTGAAACCGGCACGCCCTATATATTATACAAAGATGCTGCCAACCGCAAGTCAAACCAGAAGAACCTGGGTACAATCAAGTCGAGCAACTTGTGCACGGAGATCATGGAGTACACGTCCGCTGATGAGATCGCCGTTTGCAACCTTGCCTCCCTCGCCCTTCCGAAGTTTGTAACCGCCGAAGGAAAATTCGATCATCAGGCGTTGTACGAAATCACCAAAGTTGCTACCAAGAACCTGAATAAGGTGATTGATGTCAACTACTACCCCGTGGTGGAAGCAAAGCGCTCCAACATGCGCCATCGCCCCATCGGGTTAGGCGTTCAGGGACTTGCCGATGTATTTATACTCCTCCGCATGCCCTTTGATTCGGAAGAGGCGCGCGGATTGAATCAGGATATTTTCGAAACTATCTACTACGGTGCCATGGAGGCTTCCATGGAATTATCCAAACAGCTCGGTCCGTATGAGACCTTTAAAGGCTCGCCTGTATCTAAGGGAATATTCCAGTTTGACATGTGGGGTGTGACGCCTTCCTCCGGCCGCTGGAACTGGGATCAGCTTAAGCGGGATGTAAAGCAGTATGGTGTTCGGAACTCCCTCCTGCTTGCACCGATGCCAACGGCATCAACCTCCCAGATTCTCGGTAATAACGAGTGCTTCGAACCGTATACTTCGAACATCTATACGCGCCGCACGCTGTCTGGTGATTTTATTGTAGTGAACAAACACCTGATGCGTGACTTGATGAGCCTTGGGCTTTGGAACGATAACATGCGCCAAAAACTGATCGGCGCCAATGGCTCCGTTCAAGATATCGCGGAGATACCCCAAAACATCAAGGACATTTATAAGACCGTTTGGGAAATTTCTCAAAAGGCAATTATCGATATGTCTGCCGACCGGGGCGCATTTATCTGTCAGTCTCAAAGTCTGAACATTCACATCACGAATCCAAACTTTGGAAAACTGACTTCGATGCATTTCTATGCATGGAAGAAGGGACTCAAGACCGGCATGTATTATTTGCGTTCAACGGCCGCAGCTGATGCCATTAAGTTTACTGTGGACAAGGCTTCGATGCAACAACCAGAGGCAGAGGTGGCCGCGCCCGCCATGGTTACCGAAGCCGTTGGTGTCCCTGTGGGGGCTTTGGCAGCTGTGATTCAGGAGAATCAGCAGGCGATCCCGTACGAGACGTACGCCGACGAACAGAAGCGTGCCGACATGGCTTGCTCACTGGATAATCCGGATGAATGTGAGGCCTGCGGGAGCTAGTATTTAGAGAAATATCCAATATCCAATAACGAAGGTTGATGCACCCTTCGATATTCGGCGTTCGTTATTCGATGTTGGATATTTAGTCTCTCGGACGAAATGGATCGCCAGGTAAATCCGCCCCGTTAAGATTTCCAATATCCAACACTCAATATCCAATAACGAAGGGGGAGCACCCTCACTTGGGTGTTCGGTGTTCGCTATTCAATGTTGGATATTTT
>JANPES010000032.1:0-6421 GCA_031423035.1 Cyclobacteriaceae bacterium
CGGGGAGAGATTCAATGCATTGGCGCAACAACCCTCGATGAGTATCGTCAGTATATTGAAAAGGACGGGGCACTCGCGCGTCGCTTTCAAATGGTGTTGGTCGATTCTACCAGTGTTGAGGAGACCATTCAGATTCTTGACAACATCAAAGAAAAATACGAGGATCACCACCACGTCAGTTATACCAAAGAAGCAATCAATGCCTGCGTCCGTCTTTCTGACCGATATATCAGTGATCGGTTCTTGCCAGACAAGGCCATTGATGTACTGGATGAAGCAGGCGCCCGCGTGCACATCAACAACATTCACGTGCCGGAAGACATTGTGAAGTATGAAGAAGCCATCGAAGACGTCAAGAAAGAGAAAAATCGCGTCGTGAAAAGCCAGAAATATGAAGAGGCTGCCCAGCTGCGCGATAAGGAGAAGAAACTCCTTGAGCAACTGGACCTCGCCAAGGCACGATGGGAAGAAAAAACCCGAACCGAGAAATATACCGTCACGGAAGACAATGTTGCCGATGTAATCGGTATGATGACTGGCATTCCCACTAACCGAATTGCTCAAAAAGAAAGCAATAAACTGCTGGGCATGAGTGGTGAATTGAGTGGCCGGGTGATTGGCCAGGAGGAGGCCATTAAGAAATTAACGAAGGCCATTCAGCGCACGCGGGTTGGACTGAAGGATCCCAAAAAACCCATCGGGTCATTCGTATTCCTCGGACCTACCGGAGTAGGCAAGACGGAACTCGCAAAGGTGCTGGCCACCTACCTCTTCGACAAGGAAGATGCCATTATTCGTATCGATATGAGTGAGTACATGGAAAAGTTTTCTGTGTCCCGCCTTGTAGGCGCTCCTCCCGGATACGTTGGTTATGAAGAGGGCGGACAACTTACCGAGAAAGTGAGAAGAAAGCCTTACAGTGTCGTGTTGCTTGATGAAATTGAGAAAGCACATCCGGATGTTTATAATATCCTCTTGCAGGTTCTGGATGACGGCATACTAACAGACGGCCTCGGCAGGCGCGTGGACTTCCGTAATACCATCATAATAATGACCTCCAACATTGGTGTTCGAGACCTGAAGGACTTTGGGTCGGGCATCGGATTCGCGAGCCAATCCAAACAAGCCAATGAGGAGGAGATCATGAAGAGTACAATTCAAAGCGCTCTTAAAAAGGCGTTTTCTCCAGAGTTCCTGAACAGGCTGGATGATGTAATCGTCTTCAACTCACTGCAGCGTGAACACATTCACAAGATCATTGATATTACGCTTGGAAAGCTATTTGCCCGTATTCTGTCCATCGGTTACCACGTTGAGCTAACAGACAAAGCAAAGGATTTCCTTGCCGAAAAAGGCTACGACCAACAATTTGGTGCCCGCCCCCTGAACCGGGCGATTCAAAAATTCCTGGAGGACCCTGTTGCAGAGGAAATTTTGAAGGGCGAAATCGAAGAAGGCGGAACCATTCAGGCTGACTATGACGGAAAGGGAGACGTCTTGACGGTTAAGATCAAGAAGACCAAGGCACCAAAGGAAAAAAATTAATAACCACGCTTCGTTTGTTGCGTAATCGGAGATTCTATGGCGGGTCCACATACAATGTGGGCCTATTCAACTCGGTCTGTCAAGCTTGTCGATAGTTTCAAAAAGATGCATTGGTTTCTAGTATGACCCCGCAAATTTCCTAAGGAACCACTCCACAGAAATTAGAAGCAGCAGAAGAAAGAAAACCCATTTCAGGTTGATGAGTGGGTTGAAATTCTCTTCAGAATGAATTGTCGTTTGTGCCTTATTCACAGCAAGGTCCTTTGACAGTTCTGCGAGTTCATTGTCACGATAGAACTTCCCCGCTGTTCCTGCTGATAACTTGCGAAGCAGGCTAAAGTCGGCCGTGAGGTTGCGGGATTCCTGGCTCTGCTCTACCACCAGAAATTCGCCCTTTGCTGTTTCCCTCTTCCCCTTAAGCTCTGTAGACGAAGTATACCGATAAATACCCTCCTTGAGTCCAGCCACACGATAACGGCTGCTGCTGCCGGGACCAGTGACATAATGGTAGACGCTTGCCTTGCCCTCTTCATTCAGCAATTCTATTTCTATTGTATTTCCATAAATCGGTTCAAACAAATCATTAAAGACCTGGCTCTCCATCACCACCGGGCCATCGCTGGCAAATTCTTGCTGAAGCGGAAATGACCGGAATTTCCTTCGGTCATCTTTTGTGCTCAGGTACTGAAGAACTTTTGACAGCAACTCATCGAAGCCAATCGTTTTGCCAGTTTCCTGGAATTCACTAAGTCGCCATTTCCAGATCCCATCACCCACAAGAACTCCGATTTTGTGGCTCTCCTGGTCTGCCAAAAAAAGTAATGGCCGCTCGGTGACGAGGTTTCCGATGCGTTGATACAGGATTGGTTTGACCGACATAGGCAAAGTAAACTTCCCGAATGGAACATTCACCGGTGGATACCGTCCTACAAGCGTACTGAGGTTTGTAGAAAATCCAAGATCCTGAAATCCCGCGTTTAGGACGGGCTGTACTTCATCGCGTTGCCCGGAGGGCTCAAAAGTTATTGGCACACCGGAAGCCGGCAAGGCCTGCAATTTGGTACGGTCGCCAATGATAATTAGCGCCGGCACCTTAGCCCGTAACAAATTTGTTAGCAGGGCCGTGGTCATTCCTTCTTGATCCGGGCTCTGATGGGCAATCACAAGATCAATGTCTTGTCCCGCCAATGTAGCGGCGGGCAGTTCTCTAATTCCAGCGAGATGAACAAGAAATTCGTAATTCGAATTCTTCTCAACCACTGTGCGTAATGCTTTAAGGTCGGGGTGCGGTGAAGAGGCTATGGCAAGTATCTTTTTCTTTCCCTCGACGATCTCAATAAACGCGGTTGACCGATTGTTGGCTATGTTTATCTCACGGGGATGCTGGTCAATCTGAATTTCCAATCGTTGAATACCCTGCGCACCCGCATCCAGCTGAAAATCAAAATCCAGCAACGTCTTGCCCTCTGCATTCTTGGTCAATTGATGAATGACTTTTCCCTGGTGCCGTACCCTGACTGTAATATCTACGTCAGGCAGTCCGCTTACGCCCACTTCCGCCCGCAAGGGATACTTGTTTCCCTGGTAGACTACCCGATTGTAGGCAACATTTTTCATGACAAGATCGGCGCGTTGGGTAGTGTCCCCAACGCCAACAACATGCACCGGTACACGCAAAGGCTGATATAGCGGAGATACTCCGTTGTTATATATCCCGTCTGAAACAAGGATAATGCCGGCCAGATTCCTTCCCTCAAATCTATTTGCCGTTTCCTTTAAGGCTGAAGACAGATCAGAAGATCGATGATTAAATTGAATGCTGTCTGAGACTCCATCCAGGGTACTCCATTCAATACTCCAATCGAAATTCTTTAGCTTACTTGCTTCACCTCTCAGCCCTGCCAGTAATTTTGCGGTATCCGTTCTTTCCTTGATTGAGCGGGAATTATCTATCAAAAACACCAGCGTTGGTTGCTCGAAAATGTTCGTGGTCTGGCGGAGGACCGGACCCAGCAGCAGAATCAGGAGTGCTGAGGCGAGTAGGGCACGAAGAGCAAATAGGATTCTGTTGAGTGTCTTGCCCCAGGTGTACTTCGCGGTGTACAGGAGCCACGCGTAACCAACGCCAAGGGCGGCGCATAGCAGAAAATAGACAGGTGAATAGTCAAAAATCAGGCGTTGCATTCAGTATTAGTTATTGTCCCCTAAGGGCATCTCTAAAAACCTTTTCTTTAACCACCTCATCCTTTGTCCTTCTCCAAAAGGAGAAGGGTATAAGGAGTTTTTAGAGATGCCCTTCACTATTAATACCCGTACTTTTCCTTCCACAAATTTCTTAAGAAGGCTCTTAACTCATCTTCCCTGACATTGTTGCCCGGTTCATAGAATCGTGTACCCTGTAGCGCATCCGGTAAGAACTCCATCGAAGCAAAGTTACCTTTAAAACTGTGCGCATACTGGTACTCCTTACCATAGCCCATGTCCTTCATCAGTTTCGTTGGCGCATTCCTTACGGCTAACGGAACTGGTAGGTCGCCTGTTTCATTTACCTTATTCATGGCGCTGCCGATGGCCACAGTGGACGAATTGCTTTTTGGCGAGCAGGCCAGATATGTGGCGCACTGGCTGAGAATGAGGGTTGCCTCCGGATATCCGATCATGCTCACAGCCTGGAAAGCGCTGGTGGCAAGCACCAGGGCGGTGGGATTGGCATTGCCAATATCTTCCGATGCCAAAATCACCAGGCGACGGGCGATAAACTTCACATCTTCACCCCCTTCGACCATTCTGGCTAGATAATAAACTGCCGCATTGGGATCGCTGCCGCGAATGGATTTGATGAAAGCGGAAATAATGTCATAGTGCTGCTCCCCGCTCTTGTCGTAGATGGCGATGTGCTTTTGGGCGACATCCATCACCAGCTGATCGGTAACGACAATGTCGCCGGCTACCGACTCGGTAATCAACTCTATCAGGTTTAGGATTTTGCGTGCGTCGCCGCCTGAAATGTTGAGCAGTGCTGTATGCTCTTTGATGGCTATTTTTCGTTTGCGCAGTTCATCATCCTTCTTGATAACACTCTCCATCAACCGCAAAAGATCTTCCGCAGACAAGGATTTCAACACATACACCTGGCATCTCGACAAGAGGGCCGAGTTTACCTCAAAAGAAGGATTCTCCGTGGTGGCGCCTATGAGTGTGATGGTTCCCTTTTCAACCGCACCCAGTAATGCATCCTGCTGTGACTTGTTAAACCGGTGAATTTCATCAATGAAGAGAATGGGTCGGTTGGTGTGCTTTGCCTTCTCGATCACTTCACGTACATCCTTAACACCTGCATTGACTGCGCTAAGCGTATGAAAGGGCCGCTTTACCTCATTGGCAATAATGTTGGCTATCGTGGTTTTTCCCACGCCCGGAGGCCCCCACAAAATCATGGAAGGAATATTTCCTGTACTTATCGCCAAGCGAATAATACCCCCCGGTCCAACAAGGTGTTGCTGGCCAATAAGGTCATCAAGGCGCGCTGGACGCATCCTTTCCGCAAGCGGTGGTGAAGATTGGTTGAGTAGGGCCATCAGAGTACCATCACGATCACCAACAAGTTAATGAGGAATCCAAAGACCGAGCACAGCATAAACAAGAAGCTGAAGACAAAGAACTTCGCCACGGTCTTCCCCCATCCTTGCCCATACATACGCTTCATGGCCAACAACAGGTAGAAATAAATGACCCATCCGATGAGCGATGCAAGCCATTCCATGCCTGGAATGAGTCCCGCCAGCATCATAATAGACGCTGCGAAGTAGAAGAAGTTATAGTAATAAATGGAGAAGACCAGGTGCTCGCTGTAGAAATAGTTTCTCCTCATATAGAGCAGTTTCAGCAACAAGGCAAAAACTGGCAGCATGAAGAACAGCATCTTGGAGAAATTGTCAAGGGTAGCCTTCCAGAAATCCTTTCCGAATGCCGCCTTGTCGTCTCCGTATTTCTGAGTCAGCTCAATACTTCTCTTCATTAGCTTACGGGTAATCCAGCCATCTCGCTCCTGGTCCGTCAGCAGCGCCTGGGCTGAATCATAGGACTCCATGGTGGCGTAGTCCGATTTGGTGATTCCGTAGTTGAAGCGGTTTTTGCGCTTCGGCTTGTTGATCACAGAATCCATTTTTATTCCAGTGATAGAATCCAGCGAGGACATGACAGCAGCTGTATCCAATCCGGAAGCCACAAGACTTTGCTTGGCCTCATCCGCATTCCTTGTCAATTCTGCTCTATCTTCCTCAGTCATTTCAGTCTTATCCTTCTTTTCAGGAATGCTGAAGAAGATCAGGAAGAAGATAAAACTGATAAACGCATACATGCGCACCGGGTGAAAATAGCGTTCCCTCCTGCCGGCATTAAATTCAATAGCCAGCAAACCCGGCTTAGTAATCAGGTACCGGGCTGTAAGCAGGAATTTGCCTTCATAACTGAAGAAAGATGAAATCACATTGGACCACAATTCACCCATGGTCTGCCTCCGGGGTAAATCCTTTTGACCGCAATGGTGACAATAGACATCCTGAAGTTTGGTTCCGCAGTTGAGGCAATGGGTATTGTGATTGCCGCGTTGGGCCTCTTGCGCGTTCACCATACCTTCCGCTGCTAATACGGATTCTCCCAGGTCATCCATAGTCAGAACCGAAGTTTTGACAGCACGTCGATGGTCTTATCCAGCATCTTATCGTCGAAATCCAGGTGGGTGACCATGCGGATTTCTTTGGCGCTAAACTCCAGCGCTTTGATCTGGTGCGGCTGCAGTGCTTCAAGAAATTTCCCTGGTGATACCTGAGAGATCAATTCAAAAAGGACAATGTTCGTATCTACAGGCATTACC
>JANPES010000033.1:0-5038 GCA_031423035.1 Cyclobacteriaceae bacterium
ATGATGTGAACATTACCGATTACCACATCATCTTCAATACGTTGGCCAAGGACAACTCTAACTCTGAAAAAGAAGCGGTCGAGCAAATCTACCGCCAACTTCGGAATACCGAGGCCCCTGACGAGCAAACAGCCCGCGATATCATTCAGAGTCTTTTCTTCAGCGAAAAGCGCTATGACCTGGGTGAAGTAGGGCGATACAGGATCAACAAGAAACTCGGCCTCGAGTTGAGTGCTGATCAGCGCGTTCTCACGACACAGGACATTATCCTTATTGTTAAATATTTGATCGGCCTGGTGAACTCCAAAGCCCTCGTCGATGACATTGACCACTTGAGCAACCGCCGTGTTCGCACGGTGGGTGAACAATTGTACACCCAGTTCGGTGTTGGTCTGGCCCGTATGGCCCGCACAATCAAGGAGCGGATGAACGTCCGCGATAACGAGGACTTTAAACCCGTTGACCTGATCAATGCACGGACCTTGTCTTCCGTCATTAACTCGTTCTTCGGAACCAACCAGCTTTCTCAGTTCATGGACCAGACGAACCCGCTGGCAGAAATCACGCACAAGCGTAGGATGTCTGCACTCGGGCCAGGTGGTCTTTCGCGCGAGCGTGCCGGTTTTGAGGTTCGTGACGTGCACTATACTCACTATGGCCGCCTCTGTACCATTGAAACACCAGAAGGACCAAACCTTGGTTTGATCTCCTCCCTCTGCGTTCACGCAAAAGTGAACAAGATGGGCTTTATTGAAACTCCTTACCGGAAGGTAGACAACGGTAAAGTCAAAACGAAGGACATTATCTTCCTGACTGCAGAAGAGGAAGATACACATAACATCGCCCAGGCGAATGCACGCCTGAAGCCAAATGGTGAGTTTATTGCAGAGAAAGTGAAGGCGCGCTTCGAAGGAGATTTCCCGGTCGTGGAACCCAAAGAAGTGCGATACATGGATGTAGCCCCAAACCAGATCGTTTCGATTGCGGCTTCGCTGATTCCCTTTCTCGAACACGATGATGCTAACCGCGCCCTGATGGGTTCGAACATGCAGCGTCAGGCAGTACCGCTCATGCGGCCAGAAGCGCCGATTGTGGGTACTGGACTTGAAGGAAGGATCGCGTTGGATTCCCGATCCTTGCTTCTGGCTGAGGGTAGCGGCGTTGTCGATTTCGTCGACGCAAAGAAGATTACCATCAAGTACGATGTGTCTGAAGAGCAGCAGCTTGTCCGCTTTGACGATGCGTACAAGTCTTATAGCCTGATCAAGTTCAGAAGGACCAACCAGGATACCTGTATCAATCTTACTCCTCTCGTTAAGAAGGGACAGAAGGTTGAAAAAGGTCAGCCTTTGTGTCAGGGCTATGCGACCGAAAACGGAGAGCTTGCCTTGGGGCGCAACTTGTTGGTGGCCTACATGCCATGGCAGGGATATAATTTTGAGGATGCAATAGTTATTTCTGAACGTGTCGTTCAGGAGGATATTTACACTTCGATCCACGTGGAGGAATTCGAACTCGAAGTGCGCGATACCAAGCGTGGTGAGGAAGAATTGACGTCGGAAATTCCCAATGTAAGCGAAGAAGCGGTCAAGCACCTCGACGAAAATGGAATTATCCGCATCGGAGCAGAAGTTCGCGAAGGAGATATCCTTATCGGCAAGATCACGCCCAAAGGAGAAACAGATCCGACACCAGAAGAGAAGTTACTGCGTGCCATCTTTGGTGACAAAGCCGGTGATGTGAAGGATGCATCGATGAAGGCGCCACCTTCCCTGAAGGGCGTCGTTATTGAAACCAAACTCTTCTCTCGGCCCAAGCGGGATAAGGACATCCGCACCAAATCGAAGAAGGAGCTAGAAGGCTTGAAGAGCCGATATAGCAAAGCACTGGTTGAATTGCGAAATGAGATGATCAAGAAATTGACCTCGATCCTGACCGGTAAAACCAGTCAGGGCGTCAAACACAAATTTGGCGATGAGCTCATCAGCAAAGGTGTGAAGTTCACTGGAAAAGTGATCGAGATCAACCTGTTTCCCGACAAGAACATCTATCGCGATGAAAGCAACTACAATGTGGCTGAAGAGGTCAACTTGATTGCTGATGTAAGCCTTGAGTCTTGGACGACCGATGACGTTACAAATGAGCTGGTCACGGAGGTAGTGAAAAACTTCCTTAACAAGCGCAATAATATAGCCGGCGAGTTCAAGCGTGAACGATTTACACTTGAGGTGGGCGACGAACTCCCCGCAGGGATTGTACAGTTGGCTAAAGTATATATCGCGAAGAAGCGTAAACTAAAGGTGGGGGATAAGATGGCCGGCCGTCACGGGAACAAGGGTGTCGTTGCGAAGATTGTTCGCGATGAAGACATGCCCTTCCTGCTGGACGGCACACCTGTGGACATTTGCCTCAACCCGTTGGGCGTACCTTCCCGTATGAACCTTGGACAGATCTACGAAACTGTATTGGCTTGGGCTGGTAAGAAGTTGGGACGCAAGTACGCAACACCAATTTTCGATGGCGCGAGCCTGGAAGATGTGTCTGCTGAACTAAAAGAGGCCGGACTTCCTGAATTTGGAAGAACCCACCTCTATGATGGACTCACCGGAGAGATCTTTGACCAGACAGTTACGGTGGGAATGGCCTACATGTTAAAGTTGGGTCACCTGGTGGATGATAAGATGCATGCCCGTTCGATCGGACCGTACTCACTCATCACGCAGCAGCCCCTGGGCGGTAAAGCTCAATTTGGCGGTCAGCGCTTTGGCGAGATGGAAGTTTGGGCTATTGAGGCCTTTGGCGCATCACACATCTTGCAAGAGATTCTGACTATCAAGTCGGATGACGTGATCGGCCGGGCAAAGGCGTATGAATCAATCGTGAAAGGTGAGAATATGCGCAAACCAAATATTCCCGAATCATTCAATGTATTGGTGCATGAACTCAGGGGCCTTGCGCTTGAGATCACGATGGACTAATGAATTTTTGAACTGGTAATTGACGACTGAACAAAACGAGTATGTCATTCAGAAAAAATAGAAAGATTAATAACGATTTCTCAAAGATCACGATCAGCCTGGCCTCTCCGGAATCAATCCTGGAAAGTTCCCATGGCGAAGTGACGCAACCAGAAACCATCAACTACCGGACCTATAAACCGGAAATGGGTGGATTATTTTGTGAGCGCATTTTCGGCCCAGTGAAAGACTGGGAATGTCATTGCGGAAAATACAAACGCATCCGCTACAAAGGCATTATCTGCGACCGCTGCGGTGTGGAGGTAACTGAGAAGAAAGTTCGCCGTGAGCGCATGGGGCATATCGAGTTGGTAACACCCGTTGCCCACATTTGGTATTTCCGTTCACTGCCAAATAAGATTGGCTATTTGCTCGGCCTGCCGACCAAGAAGCTGGATCAGATTATATATTATGAGCGCTATGTTGTTATTCAACCAGGCATCAAGGAAGAGGAAGGCATCAGCCGGCTCGATTTCCTGACCGAGGAGGAATATCTTGATATCGTTGACAAGTTGCCTCGCGAGAATCAAATGCTCGACGACAACGATCCCCGGAAGTTCATTGCGAAGATGGGAGCAGATTCCCTTGAGATGCTTTTGAGCCGGGTAAAGCTGGACGAATTGTCATACGAACTTCGTCATCAGGCAGCTACGGATACATCACAGCAACGTAAGGCAGAAGCGCTGAAGCGCCTGAAAGTCGTAGAGGCATTCCGCGAAGCAAATACCCGAGTAGAAAACAGGCCCCAGTGGATGATCATCAAGATGGTCCCGGTGATTCCTCCGGAGCTTCGTCCGCTCGTGCCGTTGGATGGTGGACGTTTTGCTACTTCCGACTTGAACGATCTCTATCGCCGCGTGATTATCCGTAACAATCGCCTCAAGCGTTTGATTGATATCAAAGCACCCGAAGTAATTCTCCGCAATGAAAAGCGGATGCTTCAGGAAGCTGTAGACTCATTGTTCGACAACTCAAGAAAAGTCAATGCGGTTCGTTCCGAAGGAAACCGTGCGCTGAAGTCACTCAGCGATATGCTGAAGGGCAAGCAGGGTCGCTTCCGTCAGAATTTATTGGGTAAGCGGGTAGACTATTCCGGACGTTCCGTGATCGTAGTCGGACCTGAATTGAAACTGCACGAATGCGGTCTTCCCAAGGACATGGCTGCCGAATTATTCAAACCATTTATTATTCGCAAGCTTATTGAGCGCGGAATTGTAAAAACGGTTAAGTCAGCGAAGAAAATTGTAGACCGCAAGGATCCCGTCGTTTGGGATATTCTTGAAAATGTATTGAAGGGACACCCCGTGCTCCTCAACCGGGCTCCAACGCTTCACCGCCTGGGTATCCAGGCCTTCCAGCCAAAACTGATTGAAGGAAAAGCTATCCAGCTTCACCCGCTGGTGTGTACAGCTTTCAACGCAGACTTTGACGGTGACCAGATGGCCGTTCACGTGCCCCTGGGCCAGGAAGCTATTATGGAAGCATCCATCCTGATGCTCTCATCGCACAATATCCTTAATCCATCGAATGGTGCCCCTATTACTGTTCCTTCACAGGACATGGTATTGGGCCTCTATTATTTGACGAAAGGACGCAAGGGAGAGCTGGGCGAAGGAAGAACCTATTACTCACCGGAAGAAGTCATTATCGCGTACAACGAGCGCAAGCTCTCCAAGCATGCGACTGTAAAAGTGCGCGTGAAAGTGAAGGATAAGAAGACGGGCGAAATCGCAACCAAAATTCTGGAGACCGTAACTGGACGCGTGGTATTCAACCAGGTTGTTCCTGAGGAAGTTGGTTTTGTAGATGAACTCCTTACCAAGAAAAAACTCCAGACGATTATTGCTGATGTTTACAAATTTGCCGGACAGGCGAAGGCAGCGAAGTTCCTGGATGACATTAAGGAGCTTGGATTTCAGAATGCCTATCGCGGTGGTCTTTCCATTGGTTTGGACGATGTTAAGATCCCAGCCGAAAAGGAGAAGCTTGTCGCCACTGCCCAGAAGGAAGTAGACGGTGTG
>JANPES010000034.1:0-1633 GCA_031423035.1 Cyclobacteriaceae bacterium
CTTTTTTCGCAGTTGCGCAGCCTGGAAGGCTTTATGTGCGATACGCTCAATTTCGTACTGATGGTAAATCATGACGTCATAGGCGGTCCGGCCGTCATCCTTCTTGCCCTTCTCACCGAAATAGACATCGCCCGTCAGCTCTCGGAAGAAAAGAATATCTGCGCCGCGAAGAATCTCCGGCTTGATGCTTGATGCATCCAGGAGTTCATCGAAAAGCTTTATGGGGCGGAGGTTGGCATACAGACCCAGTTCCTTACGCATCTTCAGAAGACCCTGCTCGGGACGCACAGATAGCGAGGGATCATTGTCGTATTTGGGATGACCAACGGCACCAAAAAGAATGGCATCCGCAACTCTCAATTTGGCCAAGGTTTCATCTGGCAGCGCATTGCCCGTAACTTCAATGGCAGCATGTCCAATGAGGGCCTCGTCAAATTCAAACAAATGACCAAAGACTTTTGCTACCTCCTCGAGTACGCGCTTGCCTTCCGCGGT
The DNA here is from genome assembly GCA_031423035.1 of Cyclobacteriaceae bacterium. Taxonomy (GTDB): domain Bacteria; phylum Bacteroidota; class Bacteroidia; order Cytophagales; family Cyclobacteriaceae; genus ELB16-189. The sequence continues at coordinate 496 of JANPES010000034.1, forward strand.
AACCTCCTTACCGATACCGTCGCCCGGAAGAATAGTTATTTTCTTCTTCATACTGGTGAGGAGAGAATGGGATGTGACTTATCAAAGTCACGGATTTCTTCATGCAGGCCAAGTAAATAATCAATATCATCCTGCCCATGGATTAGGCTGGCCTTCTTATAGGCGTTAATATCAAATCGCTCTGAGATGCCCCCGTCAATTTTGACGATCTGATTTTCCAGGTCAACAGTAATTGCCGTAGCAGAGTTTTTCTTTATCGCTTCAAAACAAGTTCTAAGAAACGCATCGGATACCACCAGGGGCAACAGGCCGTTGTTGAGTGCATTATTTTTGAAGATGTCAGCAAAGAAGCTCGAGATCACCACACGAAACCCGTAGTCATAGATCGCCCAGGCTGCGTGTTCGCGACTGCTTCCACAGCCGAAGTTCTTTCCGGCGACGAGAATCCTGCCCCTGAACGACGGGTTGTTGAGTACAAAATCTGGGACAGGCTGATTGGCTGAATCATAACGCCAATCGCGAAACAGATTCTCACCGAACCCTTCGCGTGTTGTTGCCTTTAGAAACCGGGCTGGAATAATCTGGTCCGTGTCAATGTTTTCGATGGGCAACGGAACCGTCGTAGACTGAAGGGTGATGAATTTTTCCTTTGCCATTGTTCGTCAGGTCATTTGGATTGTTTCCATCCAGGTTCTTACATCCGTCACTTTGCCCGTGATCGCCGCAGCCGCTGCGCTGAGTGGGCTGGCGAGAAAAGTTCTTGAACGCGGACCTTGCCGACCTTCAAAATTCCGATTGGAGGTAGAAATGCAATATTTTCCAGCAGGTATTTTGTCTTCGTTCATGCCGAGGCATGCCGAGCAGCCGGGGCTTCGCAGTTCAAATCCCGCAGCAGAGAATATTTTATCAAGGCCTTCTTTTCGTGCCTGATCTTCCACTTGCTTTGATCCGGGCACAACCCAAACTTCAACCCCGCTGGCGCGTCGCTTGCCTTTCACCAACGAAGCCACCAAACGGAGATCTTCAATACGGGCATTCGTGCAACTTCCGATAAAGACGTAATCAATTGCTTTCCCCAGGATAGAAGATCCCGCCTCAAGGCCCATGTATTCCAGTGAATTTTTAAAAGATGTCTGAT
>JANPES010000035.1:0-10644 GCA_031423035.1 Cyclobacteriaceae bacterium
CTTAAGCGTTCCCACAGCGTAGTCAAGCAGGAGCTTCTGGAACACGAGATTATACTCCGCCCGCGCTTTGTCGGCTTCGGCCTGAACGAAGGCGCGGTTCGCATTCACGAAATCTACGAAATTGGTTACCCCCAAGTTGTAACGTTCTGTCTCCAGCTGAAATGCAACCTCGGCTGACTTCAACTGATCGATGGTGATCAAATAGGATTTCTTTGCTCCTTCGTAGTTGCGAACGGTGCGGAGCACGTCGTTCTGAATTTGGAATTCTACATTCTTACGATTCAGCTGACTGTTCTCGTATAAGATCTTCTGCTGCACATGTGTTGACCGGCTTTGGAAACCATTCAAGATAGGAATTGTCAATTGAAGGCCATATTGCTTGTAGACATTGTCCTCCCTGAATTGCTCTTTGAAGGGGCGCGGTGCGGAAGGGTTTGGAATCTGGTTACCCGAACCATCGTCGACGGAGTCGGCTACATTGTGTTGAAAGTTGTAAGCGGATCCATAAGTTCCGAAGGCAAAAAGTGTGGGCATCATCCCACCGCGGGTTGCGGCCATCCCAAAGCGCTGAGCAGATTCTTGACGCATCGCACGTAGGTAGTCACCCCGATGGAGTTTTGCATCCTCGGCGAGCGCGCGCGGATCCAGTGTCTCATTGCCGATCGCATTGATATCCCAATTCGGGCTCTCTACAATAAAATCCTCGAAAGGGTCTATCAGTAAGGTCTGTGTTAACAAAGCCCTGTCATTATTCAATTGAATCCCAGCTTGCACAAACCTTAATTCCGCCGCTTTGGTCTGGGCATCCTGGTTGTACTCGTCGACTGGCGACCGGGCGCCAAGGGCCGCTTGTTCTTTAATTTGTTCAAGTTGCTTGCTCAACGCATCAAAATTCTCTTTTGCGATTTTCAACAGTTCTCCGTCCAGCATGACGGTCAGGTACTGCGTGGCTACGGTGTTAATCACATCCTGATTTACACGCTTGATGTTGTAAGCCTGAGCCTCCACCAAGTTTGTATTTTGCTTGATGGTATTAATAGTCTGAAAACCGCTGAAGAGATTGATATTCGCGTTGAGTGATCCGGTAATATTGTCGCGGGTACCATTGATTACCGTACCCGTCTGCGGATTAAATGAATTACCATCAATGCGAACCGCCGTGCTGTTAAGTGATACAGTAGGGCCTATCGACACGAGGCTGGCCATCTTCTGGATCTGGCTCGACTCCAGGTTGTTTCTCTGTGTATTGAGAACAACACTGTTCTGCATCGCGATCCGCACCGCTTCTTCAAAGGTCAATACTTTTGTTTGACCGTGAACTTGAAAAATAGCAGCTGCAAACAACCATCCCGCTATCACAATCCGCTTCATACACATACGCGTTATCATCTTACCTTTTCGTCTTTTACAATGGCACCGTCGGCAATGCGGACAATGCGCTTGCCGCGCAGGGCATTTTCTTCGGAGTGCGTCACCTGAATAATCGTGATGCCTTCGTCATTAAGCTTCTGGAAAATATCCATGATGTGCTTTCCCTGTTCGGAATGAAGGTTCCCGGTGGGCTCATCGGCGAGCAGCAACTTCGGTTGACCAACAATGGCTCGGGCGATGCCTACCAGCTGCTGCTGACCGCCACTCAGTTGCTCAGGAAACAAGTCCTTCTTGGCCACCATATTGAAGCGGTCGAGCAATTCGGCGACCATGCTCTTGCGTTGGCTGCCACCGACTCCTTTATATAACAATGGGGTTTCAATATTTTCATACACCGTCAGTTCATCAATCAGGTGGTAAGCCTGGAAGATAAAGCCGATGTAGTTCTTGTGCATTTCGCTTTTCGTCTTCTCCTTCATTTTATGCACCGGCTCATCGAAGAAGAAGTACTCCCCTGCCGACGGCTCGTCAAGCATACCGACGATGTTCATCAGCGTTGACTTCCCGGAACCGCTGGGGCCCATGATGGTCAAAAATTCGCCTTGCTCCACCTGTAGATCGATGCCTTTCAGGATAAACGTACGCTGGAACCGTGAATCAATGTATTTATCAATGTCCTGGAGTTTGATCATTTGGTTGGGTGCTATGCTGGTTTCCTGCCAATAATAATGCCATGGGCACTACAGACGATTAGACGGTAGATTTCAGGAATGGTTGCATTTTATCCGTCCGCGATCGAAAAAAGGTGTCCGGAAGCGGACGGAACTAGGTCTTAGGTATTAGGTGTTAGGCTTGCGGCTCCGGTATTGGCTAAAACAAGTAACTAATGCCCAATGCCCAACACCTAATACCTTTCCTCAGAACACGACGGGTCTCAGAATCACATCCACCCTCCTATTCATCATCATGCCCAAATGAGAGTTGTTGAAATAGACTGGATTATCCAGGCCCCAGTCCTTGACGTGTATCACGCGCTCCGGAATATCCTTCATCAAAAGCAATTGGAAAACAGACTCGCTTCGCATCTGCGACAACCACTGGTTGTACCGCTTGCCGCCAATGGGGTCGGTGTGGCTAATGAGTTGTATTTCATACTTATCAAGGAGGCTTGGGATGGAATCCAACCAGTGCGCTAGATCTGCCGCCTGGTAATCGTCGATGAAATAGCTGCCTCCTTCAAAATAGATGCTTTTACGAATCTCGTCCTGCTGGGCTAAAGTCGAGGTACTTACAAAGACCAGAAAAATCAACAAACGGAGCATGGTTAAAAATACGAATAGAATGGGAATTTGTTGTGAGGGGAGCGCCAGAAAAGGGGAGGTTTAATGAACCCATGACGTGAGCATTTCACTCAAATCGTCACTACCTTGCATTTGCATAACTTGAAATTGAATTGATAGGCCAGCGTACCAAAACATTATTTAGAGTAGGGCAGCCAGTTTTGGCTTTGCTTGTGCTGTCCGGTTGTATTCAATTTGGTAATAACTATTCCATCCATACGACACTAGCTGAAGATGGTTCATTAAAACGGGAGATCACAACGGCTGTGGACTCATCCCTCATTCTGAAGAACCATTTTAATGCTTATGAGAAAACGGGCTGGCAAATTGTGCGAAAGGGAAAAAGTCGCGAGCCCTCCCTTGATTCCGCCAAAGGGAAAAATGCAATTCTGGAATTCAGCAAGATATTCAGTTCAATCGATGAAGCCAACCAATCCATGTCTACTTCGCCCGATGCGACCTTCAAGATCACAGCTGCTTCTGAATCCTCGTTCCGTTGGTTTTACACCGACCTCGTTTTTAGTGAAACTTACATGGCCACCCTCCGCTTCAGCCGTATTAAAGCGAGAGATTTCTTTGATGAAGCCGACTTTATGTTAATGGAGAGAAATGCAAGAGAGGGAAAGAAGCGTTGGGATGAGGGCCTGGCAAAGGACTCGGTTCGTCAACAGCAGCTCACGAAGAAAATAGATGCGTACGCCGAGGCAGGAGTTAAGGACGAAGTCTATTTGCTCCTTTTGCAATTGGTTGAAAAGAAAGGACTCTCGCGGAATTGGCAAGATTCGCTGAGCAAATACAAAACACGGCTTTTCACAGGTGATTTTGTTGATTTGAAACGATCCCAAGCGCTGCTGGAAGATACCCTTAAGATACCGATTCAAATAACCGAGGCAGATGAAGCATTGGCAAAGAGCCTGACTGAAAATTTGGTTGTTGCTTACTTTGACGAATTTGAGCATTCGATCACGATACCCTTCGATATCTTTGAATCAAACGCGGATTCTGTTGCTGGCCGAAGTGCATTCTGGAAATCACGAGCAGTCGGACCGCAAGACGTCCTGATGACCGTAACTGCGAGAAAAATAAACTATTGGTCAATCATGATCACCGTCTTTCTCTTTGCAGCAATCTCTTCCGCTTACTATATCAGAAAATCGGTATTGATTTCACGCGAATAGGAAAGCGCAAGAGGTGACTCAGACCTAATGCCTAACACCTAACACCTATTTCACCCGCTCGCTCACTTCCTTCGGCACACTGCACCCTGTCTTCCTTCGCGTATCTGACAATGAATAAATCAGCCACTCCCCCTTCGTATTGCGGATCAGGTGAAAGGCGTCGACCCCACAATGACTAAACGTGGTGCCCAGATAGAACGCATAGTCTACCCAGACCTGAGCCATGTCACCATCGAGTTCAATCTTCTCTCCCCAGATCATCTCATTGTAAACTTCTTTGTGCGGTGTACCTATGGATTTGAGAAAACTGGCCAGTACCTCGTTCCGCAGCCTCGGCTCATTTGTCTTAGGATCGCTCAATACCGTATGCAGCACCGCGTCCGGGTGAAACGCTCGATGCACCATCGCGCTATCACCTTGTTTCATCCCCTCAAACAGGAGGTTTACGGGCTTCATGATTTCTTTTCTTTCCTGAGCCAACGCAGAGAGTGAAAGAAAACAAAAAATTGTGATCACCTTCATCATCCTATAAAGATGCAAAAAAAGCCAATAGGTTTAAGCAGAAACCCCAGGGGAAATCCCCTCTTTCATTTCATATTATGTCTTACCTTCGTGCTTCAATCACATAAGAAATGAAGCGGCTCATTGGTCTCCTTACAATTTCTGCTACACTGGTGGCCGCCGGATCACCCATCGACAGTTTGGAGAATCTGCTTGGCAAAACCAATGGTGCCGATAAGGTAAAGTTGATGAATGAGCTCTTTCGGGCCTACATAAACTCCGATCCGGTAAAAGCAGTAGCCTATACGCGCGAGGCACTAGCGCTTGCCAGCTCGGTGTCGGATGAAAAAGGTATTGCCGCGTGTTATAATAACCTCGGGGTGGCTTACCGCAACCAGGGTGCTCTGGATCTCGCGCTTGCCAACTACCTCCGATCTCTCGAAATATATACACGCCTGCAAAACCCGGAAGGGATTGCCACCTCCAAGAATAATATTGCCAACATCTATTCAATGAAGAAGAATTACGCACAGGCGCTCTCCTATTTGGAACAATCTCACCAGGGATTTGTCGCGCTTGGCAACCAGGAAAAAATTATCGGGTCGATGAACAATTTAGGCAATGTGCACAGCGACCTCCAGTTATATGAAAAGGCAATCATGTACTACTCGGATGCCTGGAAGCTAAGTGAAAAAGCTGGTATCTCGTTTGCCGATCCGCTCACGAACACAGGTAACCTGTACTACCGGCAGGGAAACTACCAGCGCGCGGGCGAGTACTATCAACGCGCGCTTGACATTGTGCGCAAGCAGAACAACCGCGCAAGTGAACTAGCTATTCTTGCGAACCTAGGCGAGATGTACGAAAAAGCGGCGCAACCTGTCCAGGCCCAACGCTACCTGGATGAGGCATTGACGATAGCCGCCGAACTTCAATCGCACTACCTTGTTCCGCAAATCCTGAAGAGTATGTCAGCCAACTATGCACGGCAGGGTAAGATGAAGGAAGCTTATGAGGCGTTCCAGAAGTACGATGCTGCCCGCGAAAAAGTCTTCGGTGAAGAGAGCAGCCGGCGAATTGCCCAGATGGATGTCGCCCTTGACTTACAGGAAAAGGAAGCTGAAATCGAGGCGCTGCAGTTGTCGGATCAAAACAAAGGCCTTCGCCTCCGAAATGCACAGATCATTATCATAACCGGTGTGTTGGCACTCGTCACCGCCATCGGAGCTTTCAACATCATCTACATCAAGCGCAAGAAGAAACAAACCTCATGATTTCACGAACGGATGCCCTGCAGCTGTTGCAGTCGATGACGCAAAGTGCCAGCCTCCTCCGCCACATGCGTACGGTAGAGCTGGTCATGGAAGCCTACGCGAAGAAACTAGGTGAGGATCCGGAACCCTGGGCTATCACTGGCCTTTTGCACGATGCGGATTATGAAGCATTTCCGGAGGAGCATCCGAACATCATCGTAAAGAAACTTTATGAATCCGGGGATGAAAAAATCGCTCACGCCATTTCCGCGCATTATACCAAATGGGGAGTTTCCTATGACACTACCCTGGACAAGGGCTTACTGGCTTGCGACGAACTTACGGGGTTTATTGTCGCCTGTGCCCAGGTGCGCCCGGAAGGGATTTCAACGCTGGAGGCCAAATCCGTCATCAAGAAACTGAAAGATAAGGGGTTTGCAGCCAAGGTAGACCGTGAGGAGGTCTACAAGGGGGCTGAACTCTTTGGCGTCGACCTGACTGAACACATCTCCTTCATCCTGGGCGTTCTTAAAGATAACAAGGCTGAACTGGGCATTTGATCAACATTTAGAATGATTGTTTGGTCAGTATGAACCGGATACATTACATTTGAATTCGCTAACCTGATAACCTATGATTGACCAAATAGTCGGAGACGGAGCCAACCTGTTTATTCTTATCGTGGCATTGCTGATTGGCTTTCTAAATGCCCTCGCCTATGTTGATTATAAGAAAGTGGAAAAGGAGCAGGAGCAGGAACACTCAGGAAAAGATCACTAGACAAGTAGTCCCCTCTAAAATACAAACCCTCTTTCGAGGGTTTTTTTTTGCCTACGCGGTTGGCTTAATGCCCTGATCCGTTCCCTGCCGTTTCAGGGTAGGGTGATTTATAGACGCTTTGGAATTCCGCCCACTTCATCTTCTTGAAATAATCTTCACCAATGAAGGAGATAATACGGTGAAACTCCGGTGCCTTCTGATATCCTGCCAGCGGCTGGATCATTTTGAAGTCTTCATCCAGAAATACAACGGTCGGATATGAAAGCTGATTGTTTAGCAGGGCGGCGGCAAGCTCATGCACACCTTTGTTGCCAGAAGGAATGAACTTGAAGGTTCGCCCATCAAACATAATATCCTTGGTCTGCTCGGCATCGAACTTTACAGGATAGAACTTTTCATTCAGGATTTTAGCCACGGAGGCTTCGCTGAATGTATTCTTGTCCATCACCTTGCACCATCCACACCAATCGGTATAGACATCGATAAAGATCTTGCGCTTCTCGGTCTTGGACCGCTCCAACGCCTCCTCAAACGACATCCACTTGACAGGACCCGTGCTGGATTCCTGCGCCCATCCGGTTAAGGACAGCGACATCAGGAAAACAAGTACTCCAAATCTCTTCATACTCGCGTGTAATAATAACCCTCTAGCTGCAACAAATGTAGGCAGAAATTAGGTCCCAGAACTTGAATATTGTCTGGAGTTTCATGGTAACCAATAGGGTCTCAGCCTGTAATACTGTACGGAAAAGCAGGGCTAGCTGTTCACGATTGAACACCGAACCACTGAAATTGCGTCAATTTTAACGTTTTTGGGATTGGTCCATACTTTGCCAAAGAGGTAACGAATATGAATAAGTACGCTGACCGGTTGTGGCTTGTAATCCTGGGAGTGGCGGTGGCCATTTTGGTTACCCTGACCACGATCTACTGGACAGTGCCTTCCGCCGAGCGCTCGGGAACCGGAACGCCAATATTGAAGTCAACTCCGCATGTTGTCATGCCCACAATAGAGAAGAAAATCATCAAGTTCATTGTCCCGCTTATCTCACTGCCAAAATCCAAGAAATAGCTGAGTCCTAGACTGCTTTTAGCCGGCATCCGGGCTATCCCGGTAGGCATAATAATGCATCACTCTCTCTAAGGCTTTCTGCAATGCCTTGTTAATGGGAAAATAATCCTTGGACAACTCGGGGTCGATCGCCGTCAGCTGCATGTAATATTGATTCATAACTGGCACAGGCAACCCGTTATCAATCTGTTCTCCTGATTTCTGAAACACCTCCGCTTGTTCTGTCTTGATGATGGAGCAAGTCACCAACTCTTTCTTTCCATACTTATTGGTGCGCGCTGAATATCCGAATAACCGACAGATGAGTCCGCGATGCTTGTAGTCAGAACATAAACCCGCCTCCGCTGATGTCGGATTCAAAATCAGGCAGACTGAAGAATCTGAAGTTTTAAGAAGCGTGTGCCATTCCTCCGCCTTACCCTCACGGTAGACACTTAGCGCAAAGGGCAAGAACTCCAGAATTGTTGCTTCGATATCCGGCTTGAAACAGCACTTGCCACAACCCCACTTGCAGTGCAGCGATGTCGCCGACTGGAACTGGGCAATTTCTGAATCCAGCTTCTGGAACAATTCTTCTACCTGAGCTACGGTTTGTTCGAGGGGCATGGAGTGATTTGGTGATATAGTGATGTAGTGATGTAGTGATATAGTGATATAGTGATGGGGTGGCCATCAGGGAAGTGCTACATTCTCAAATTATTTGGTACTTCAAGGATACCAAACCCGTGCTATAGGGCTTTACATCCAGAAGCGCTAGTTTCTTCCGTTCGCGAATTTGTTGAAACAAGGGTTTGCCCGCTCCAAGCAAGATCGGGTGAACGGAAAGCCAGAGTTCATCCACGAGGCTGAGATTGATAAACGAGGCCGTGAGCTGCGCGCCGCCAAACAGCCAAATGTCTTTACCCGCGGTTTCCTTGATCTTCAAGACCTCGGTAGCCAGGTCGCCAGATACAAGGTGCGTATCTTTTGAATCTATCGATTTCAAGGTGTTCGAGAACACAAACGTTGTTATACCCTTCCAGGGACTCTTACCGCCCATCGACTGAGCCAGCTCGAAAGTGTTGCGACCCATAAAAATGGAGTCAATCCGTAAAAAGAAGTCCTTCATGCCGTAATCCTGATCCGAGAAACACCAATCGTATTCTCCCTTAGGGCCCTCGATATATCCATCAAGGGAAACGGCAAGGCCGAGGATTACCCTTCTCATATCATTTGATGGGTGGTTGTAACTCCTCCTCTATCATTGACTTTCGCTTCCTTGCCACCCGACCGTGAAACCCAAACATAACGGGTGTATAAAGAAAATAGGTGAACCCGGACACGGCTCCAACCCACCAGTATTTCTGGAACACGATGGCTACAACCACAGAAAACAAAGGTACCGAGGCCATCAGCACGTTCGCAATCATACTCATTCGGGTGTCGTACCGCTCCAGTTCATTGAGTTCGAGTGCGTCTGCCCTGGATAGCGCGTACTTATACATCATCGCCAAAACCAGAAAAACGCTCGCTGCACCAACGCCGTATATCATCATGAGCTGACCCATATCGCTGGCATTAATCATCGAGATTATTTCTTTGAGGATATCATCGCTGCTCGTCACGTAGGCCAAAGGGCCCACGAGAATCAAAGTGGTTAGAAACTTCAATGGATAAACATAGAAGAGAACAATGACCAGGAAAAGGGTGTTGAGCACGACCATTTTTCCGGTCCTTAGTCCATAGCGTAGGAAGAATACATAGTGCTCATGCCAAATAAGGACGATCAGTGTGATACAGGCCAAAAAAGGAAAGAGCTCGAAGGTAAAACGTTTAAGATGATCAAAGTTGTCGGGAGGGGTTGACGAGATCAGCAATAACGTAATCGCCATCCCGAAAACGGCATCACTAAAATTCTCCAGGCGACCGGGTTCCTTGCCGCGATGTCGAAAGTCCGGCTCTGCCTTGATAAACTCCTGAATCCGATTCCTGATCATAGTGTTTCTATCCGGCCAGCGCCCGGATTGCGTCGACGGCCTTGTTGATATCGTCCTTCGTGTTGTAAATATTCGGCGACAACCGCACCCCCATGGTTGCCGCACCGGCAATGCCATACTTTGCGTAGAGCGATTGGTAAATATCCTGGGAGTTCTTTCCCGGGATGGTGAAAATGGTGATTCCACCGCTCAACTCCGGAGCAATCGGCGTGATAAACGTTGCCTGTGGAACTTTGGTACGAAGTTGCTCTTTGAGATAACTGTTAAGCCCCCGAACACGCTTCTCGATGTTCAACTTTCCGATAAGGCTATGATAGTCCATGATCTCCGGCACTGCCGCCGGGGTGGATTCGTTTCGCTGTCCCACAATACAATAGCGCTCATCGACTGTGGTTTGAGTTTCATTCCAGCCTGCACTGATAATCAACGGCCACAAGCGGTCCATACTTTCTTTCCGAATGTAGACCACGCCATTTTCCAAGGGACCCATCAGCCACTTATGCGTACTACCGCTGTAGAAGTCACAGCCCAGGTCACGAAGGTTGATGTCGATAAACCCAAACGACTGCGCACCGTCAATCATACTCAGTATCTTCTTGCTTCTGGCCAGCGCACAAAGCTCTTTGGCAGGAAGTGCGATGCCACTCACGTTGCTTATGTGTGAAAAAGATATCATCCGTGTCTTCGGTGTGATCGCCTTTTCAAAGGGTTGGATCAGGTCAGCGATGGACTGAGGTGAGGCAGGCAAACTGATTTTCTTCACCGTAAACCCCAAACGCCTGGCGCGCTGCTCCCATGCCACGTTATTGCTCGGGTGATTCTGATCCCAAAGCAGAACCTCATCGCCTGCTTTGAAATCAAATCCATTAACAATGATGTTGTTGCTTTCGGAGGTATTGCGGGTTATCCCTATCTCATCCTGGCTCACGCCGAGATAGGAAGCCAATTTCCCCAAAGCCTTCGGTCGAATCAGATCATACTTGTCGCGAAACTGGAAGGAAACATCCCTCCCCAGATCGTCGAGCGTGGCTTTAACAGACTGGGTAATGCCATAGGGCGCCGGGCAGAGGTTAGCTGCATTCATCATGACGAGGTTATCCGGCACTGCAAACTGCCGCTTCACCATCTCCCAATAGCGCTCATCGTCCGGGTCGGCTGGCGCTGTCAAGGGTG
>JANPES010000036.1:0-2090 GCA_031423035.1 Cyclobacteriaceae bacterium
CTGAGTAACGATAGAACCCGGAGAACTGAATGGAGCCATCGGACGCCTTGTAACCGTACTTCAACACAATGTGCAGTCCACCGTTGTTACTGAAGAAAGAAACTTTGTACTTTGATACCCGGCAAACAAAGGTTGTTCCCAGGCTCTGATTGCCTTGACTCAAGGTATATATCCCTTCCATGGTCTTGACTGTTGCTGGCCCAACAAAAGGCAGCGCTATTGTCCCTGCAAGATTGGCGTCATTTCCTTCAGGCGGTGGCGTAATTTCACTCTTGGAGCAGCCCAAAAAAATAACCACTAAAACCAATACAACCAAACGGGAGAACTTCATGTACATCATCTTTAAAAACTAAACCCTAACTGAAACTCGGGCATAAAATATCGGTACTTACTCGCTGGAAGAGCGGGCCACGCCACCATGTGGTAGCGTAGGTAGTTCATCTTGAATCCAAGCGACATTACGCGTTTTCTAGTTAACCGCTGCTCAAAACTGGTGGTTATACTGTAGCCATTGATAAACGATTCAGGATTAGATATCACATTTCCTGCTTCGTTGAGGTTAATGGAATGTGTGTTGTACAGGTCTCCACGAATGATTACTGCCGTTTTTCCAAAGCTGTACCCCGCCGATAGCGAGGGTTGAGATTCCCAGCCGGTAAGTGTCGTGTTGAATCCGAACTGATTCAAAATACCATAATTGAATGCCATCTGTAATCCAACGCCAAAATGATAGTTTCCGGTTGAGTAATTCCAGAAAGGCCCGGCGCTGAACCGATTGGAAATAATCAGCGACATCCAACTTCCCTGGAGGTTGAATCCTTTCGGCAGCGTGTACTTCCCGCTATATTGAAACATGGGCGCAACAATGGCATCCAAAGTCCAGTCTTTGGGTGGAACTACATAGAGAAGGTAAATCGAATGTGAATACCTGCCGGATGGGCTGGCTTGCGGGAGCAAGAAGCTATGGTCTCTGATGTTGAATTCGTCGGTATCCTTATCCTGGGCTGACAGTGTAAGCGGTAGGAAAGTCAAACTGCAAACGAAGGCCAGGATACGGAATTGAAGACTGTTAAATACCTTCATGTTTATCTGTAGCATACACATACCGAAGCTGACTAATATCGAAAATTACGCGCTCTGGCAAAGGTATTGAATCGGGGAAGATTACCAAGTATAGCCTGCGCACCTATGGCTACAACTGTCATCATCTCCATATCGTAATTTCCGCTGTTTACGGCTTCTAGTTCAAGGTGAAATGAATCCGGTGACGCCTGAAAACCGTTTGTTGTAATTTTGTGGTGGTGAGCCAGAATTCCCTTATTCAATAAACTTATTTGCAGCAAATTCAGTTATCCATACAATCCAATAAAGACCACATGAAGACGAAATACACCATCACCGGCATGACCTGTAACGGTTGCGCTAATACCGTCAAGAGACTCCTTTCCAGCGTCAAGGGCGTGAGCGACGCGCACGTGTCTCTGGCTGAAAACACTGCGGAAGTAACCCGCGATGAAAATGTGACCCTGGACGCGTTGAAGATTGCGTTGAGGGGGTTTCCATACGAGATTGTGGACAGGAAATAGAGGTATTGGGAATTAGGTACTAGGTATTAGGCTTTAGGCTTTAGGCTTTAGGTGCTCGTTACAACCCAAAATGCTTTCCTTATTTCCCATAGATTTGGTTGAGCAGTCCAGCCAGCCGAACGCCCGCTTGAAGCATTCTCAGCTTTGCAATGGAGAGATACTTGTAGGAATATTGATAGCTCAGGCTTCCATTGCCGATGTCATAAACCTGAAGGCGGTAGGTCATGGACTCTTGTGCCCAGTCCCGGACTGATGCCGATTGCCATTTCTGGAGCGTTGCTTTGTCTGGCTTACCCAAGGCAAGCGCAAGTTCGGTGTAGCTAAGTTTTGTGTCGTCAATCATCTCACTGTCCCACACGCGGTGAAGATTTGATTCACTTCGGAACCACTTCACCTTAACCTCATTCCCACCACGATCACCGGGCTTGCCTACGTGCAGGGGCTGGTGAATATCCCCTACCAAATGCACCAACATCTTCAAATACTCGAGCTCCTGTTTCTTGT
>JANPES010000037.1:0-4346 GCA_031423035.1 Cyclobacteriaceae bacterium
CAATCAATTTGCACTTTCCCAAGCGTGGAGTCGTGCCCGGACAAATTCAAACTTCCGGCTTTTCTTTTCAAAATGCCCCCTTAACGATTCGCCGAATTATCCCTAAATTTCCCAGGTGACGATCACCGCATGAATAGATCAACTTTTTTTTGCCGCAGTGTTGCGGCCACGCTGTGCGGAATGGCCCTGGTCGTCCTGGCAGGCTGGCAGCTTCACGCCCCTGAACTAAAGTCACTGTTATCGCAAGACCTCGTGCCGATGGTGGCCAACTCCGCCCTCTCTTTCCTGTGTGCAGGAATAGTCCTTGTCCTCTTTACGCTCCGTCCATCACCCTCCACGCTCCGTGCGATCCAGGCCCTTTCGACAATAATTACCATCATAGGCTTAGTCACCCTGATTGAATACATCGCCAGTATTAACCTGGGCATAGATCAGTTCATCTTTTCTCAGCCATCTGATTTGAGCAACCATCCGGGGCGAATGTCCATTGTTTCGGCACTGAACTTTTCGCTGGTGGGGTTAAGCTGTTGGATCGAGACACTCGGCTGGGGCAAGAAAATTTATATTGGCCAGTACGCCATGTTGGTCTCTTTCTTCACCACCCTCTACCCCTTTACCGGTACCCTCTTTGGTGCACTGCACGTTGAGTCGCAGAACACAACCATGGCCGTACCCACCGCTGTGGGCTTCTTGCTTATCACCGCGGCCTACTTTGTCAGGCATGCCCACGAGGGTTGGGCCTCTTTGCTTTTTTCACAAGACATTGCTGGCTTGCTCATACGCAGAATTCTAATTCCAGTGGCTGTCATCTATCCAGCGGTCGCGTTCCTTACCGTTCGGGGTGAAAAAGCCGGCTTGTATAATACCGAGGGTGGAACCGTCTTCATGATGGTTTCAAGCATGGCCCTATTTACATTCATCGTGCTTATCACAGCCGAAACCATCAGTCGACTTGATACGGAGAAAGGTCAGTACAAGAAATTCTTTGAACTTTCATCCGAGGTTCTCATGATTGCCGGAACAGATGGTTCCATCAAACTCGTGTCGAACGCGTTCACGACTGTGCTGGGCTACTCAAATCAGGAGGGAATTAATAATTCATTTTTCTACTTTATTCACCCCGAGGATACGGCCTTGGCGGTTCAGCATTTTGAACTCCTGAACGCAGATCCGGCGCCTGGGTCATTTCAAATTCAGATGAAAGGAAAAGATGGGGCGACACGCCACTTTCTCTGGTCGCATACCCGCGATAGGAAATCAGGCAACGTATATGCTGCGGGATACGATATCACCGAAATCAAGGAGGCACAACACGTGCGTGAACTCGCCAAGCGGCTAACGCATCAGAACGAGCAGCTGGCCAGCTTCGCCCATATCGTGTCACATAATCTACGCTCTCACGTCGGCAACCTTACGAGTTTGCAGCAATTACACAAAGATGCCGATCCGACTGAACGTGGCATGCTCCTGGGGATGATCGAAAAAGTCACCCATCATCTCTCCGGGACACTCAATGACTTGATTGAATCATTGCGAATCAAAGAAGACCTGAGCAAGGAGCAGCATGAAAACTACTTTGATCGGGTACTGACGAAAACCACAGAGATTCTTTCCAGCCTCATTCAGGAGTCGAAGGCCACCATCACCCATCGTTTCGATGTTGAATCGATCGCCTACCCCGGAGTCTACCTGGAGAGCATCTTCCTCAACCTCCTCTCCAATGCGATCAAGTACCGATCGGGTGAACGGCCTCTTCACGTTCACATCGAAACCAGCCTCGCTGACGGGCAAGTAACACTCCATGTTTCTGACAATGTAATAGGTATTGATATGAACCGGCACGGTGACAAGCTTTTCGGATTCTATAAGACTTTCCACTCCAACACGGATGCAAAGGGTCTCGGGCTATTTATCACCCGGACTCAGATAGAAGCAATGGGCGGCACCATCTCAGCAAAAAGTGAAGTGGCCAAGGGTACCACCTTTATAGTAACACTAAACAGGAAACTGTTAAACTAATTCGGCTCTACCAGGCTCATTTTGAACTAGAAAAAGAACACCCCGGTGACGCTTGCCACTATGATAATGCCGACGGCCATCAGAAATCTCAATGCAAAACGCTTATCCCCCTGCAAGTAGGAATAACCCGCTTTACTCAGCAAGTTCGTGGCATTGACCACGAGGAACGTGATGAAGGCAAACTTGAAAGTGATGGTCTGACCAGCCATCTCCGCCAGCGTAACCAGGATGGCGTCAATTCCGGCAAAGGAGGCAATCACAGAACTGACAATGAAACCGGACTGACCGAAAAGGATCAAGGAAATCTTTGTAATGAGCTTAATTACGATCAGCAACGCAGCAAATTTCAAGGCCGGCATCAACGAAAATATCTGAACTTCCTTCGGCTCCGTTCCCTCCTCCTTTTCCTGCGGTTCCTTCTGTTTGAAGTAGAGAATGGAAACAATACCTGCCGTTACAATCATAATGAGAATGCTGGGCACAATCGCAATCAGCCATTGCGGATTCAGCGGGCCAACCAGCAGGAAAATTTGTAGGAAACTGGCAAGATTGGCCAGCACAGCCGCTCCTACCAGATGATTAATAAACTTCGCGCCTTTGCTCCTTAACGCCAACGATTGGGTCGTGGAAGTCGATGAAACAAACCCGGCCATGAAGCTCGTTAGCGCAAAGCCATTTCGGTCGCCCACTATGCGACTCAGAATATAACCAAACACATCGATGCCTGTAATAAGCACAACAACGATCCAGATCCTCCGGGGGTTAATCAGCTCCAGCGCATTAAATTTTGTCAGATCAACACCAAACCCACCCATAAGCCCCTCGAGTGCTGGCATATCACTCAACTTATACCCATAGTCGGGCAGAACCGGCATCGCCACCAGGGCAATAATGGCATAGCTGATAAATGATTGCACTTCTTGCTTGGAGACTCCGGCGACCAACTGATTAGCGCGCGATTTCAGCGACAGAACAAACACCAGGATGACCAGAACAGCAACGGTTGTCTGCAGTGGAATAATGTTGACCATGAGCATGAGGCCGAGGAAGAATGTCCCTACAGCAGACAATTCACTTGTTACTCCAAAATTTTTCGTGTGCAGCCCCTCCGTGATATAATTAGAAACCAACAATACCAAGAAGCCGATCACGACTGTCAACCCAATAGCCGCATAATCATGGACGAAGAAAATTCCCGATAATGCCCCCATCAAAGACATCATCGCAAACGTCCGGATGCCACCAACATGTGGCTCTCCTTGCTTACTGCTCTCCCGCTCAAGGCCCACGGTGGCGCCAAAAACGAGGGCAAGAATAAGATTGATTAGCACATCAGAAATCATGTCTCAGAAATATAGTTACCCTGCAGCAAGGTACTCCGGTTTTTATTGAAATAGCGCCGAAATGTACTGAGCCTGATGGGGATTAAACATGACGAAGGTCAGGAAATAGTGGTCAGTGATCAGTGGTCAGTAGTCAGTGGTGCACGTAGCTTACACTGCTGTGAGAACAGGGCGCTATCCGAAATCAGAAACAAATATCCAATAAACCGGAGATCATTTTCAAATTTTCAAATTGACCCATTTTCAAATTATCTCCAGACAGTCCCGCATAACAGCAGCCGATGTCCCCACCGGATCCGCTTCGTAGTTCTTCATACAAATCTTCTCATACAAGTCCGTCTCGATTTCGAAACCCATCTCCCACCCTTCACAACTTCCAAGAAAGCTAGCGTGGGGAAGTTCAACGGGAGCGACAGACAGTTTCCACTGATCGCCGTCGGGCAAGGCCTCAGCAACCAGTTTGATAATGTTGCCGCGGACACGGGCGGCGGCGAGAGCATCTGGTGTAATGTGTTGAATCCCCTGTGTGCGAATGTCGGCGATGCTACCCGCAAACTGAGTAAAAGATTTCATGATGATAAATAGTTTGTTGGCAGTGTCGTTTCCATGAAGGTCATGCGACGGATCGGCTTCCGCGGCCCCGAGTCGCTGGGCTTCGGCGATGGCTTCATCAAGCGTGCCACCGCGTTCAAGTTCCCCTAGAACGAAGTTGGAGGTGCCATTGAATATCCCTCGAATACATTTTACGCTTGCGAGCTTGAGATCACGCTGCAGAACATTGACGACAGGGAGGCCGCCACAGACCGTAGCGCTGTACGCCATTTTTCCACCCTGCTTCTTACAAAGTGCCGTCAACTCATCGAAGCCAAACACCAAGGGCGTCTTGTTGGCGAGCACCACAGACATTCCTTTGGTCAGTGCGGCACGAACAATAGAGAGGCCAGGCTCGCCGTTAACGATATTCGCCGGTGAACTTTCAATAAG